>JBDQHG010000011.1:0-20725 GCA_040264995.1 Gammaproteobacteria bacterium
GATGGAGACTGACCTCTAGTCAAAGTATCAAAAGCCAAAGAAAGCAGAGAGACAGGGACTAAAGCCGGTATCACAAAAAACAAACCCACCGCAATTATCATCGCTAGCAAACACCCTTTTGCAAAACGACTCATCCTATAAAAATATGGCGCAATAATGATAGCCAAAACTAGTTGATTCACAACAAATGCTAATCCAGCCGGCAATACTCCTACAAAACCCCACAGCCAAACAAACGCAAATACACCAAAGGCAGTAAAAGTTGCCTTCGACTGTAAACTCCACTGATACGCATCATTAACTGCTGAATAACCCTCTAGTTGTTTTGGGGAGGAATCATCTGCAAGAGACATAACTTCAGATTCTCCAGAGCGATCATAGAAAAAATATTTCATACCATCAATACTTTCTTCTCTCACCCCCCCCTCTTGCACTGAGTGCTTATGTGAACCGCAGCATCCATGGTGTTCTTTATTATGAGGTTCATTGTTGTTTTCAAGCCATATCATACTCTTAATCCTGATGGTTCTGGTTCTGGTTCTGGTTCTGTCTGCTTGACACTATGAGTGTCACACCCAACAGATAGACGAAACTCGTTGTACTCTTTTTGTTCCACAAGTTCACTATACTGATGAAGGGACATGCTTGTTGGGACAATTAATACAAATACTGCTGCAATGCTATCAATTAACATTAAGTAAAAGGATATTGACATAAAAAATATTGAACACAAACCATAAAATATCATTTTGTACTCAAGGCTCTCATTAAGTGCATTTAGTATACTGCTGCGCAGAGACTGGTGTACGTCTTTAGCACCAGTATAGTTTGAAAAATCAACATTTGGCAGCACTCTACTAATCCCCCCTTCCTTCACAACCTCATCTAGTGCTGCATAAGCATAGAGAGTACCACTTGCCAGCAGGCGATTGACTGCTTGCTTTAGTGGTTCTAACACCCTACCAACCCTAACAAGCTCACTGACTATCTCATACCTGCTCACATCAGGGAGCTGACCTCTTCCTGAAAAAAAGTTCCTAATCTTCAGATCATTCGAGCAAACACCTTCCTTTTTTTCAATATATAGTCCTAGCTTAGCCGCT
The DNA here is from genome assembly GCA_040264995.1 of Gammaproteobacteria bacterium. Lineage (GTDB taxonomy): Bacteria > Pseudomonadota > Gammaproteobacteria > Comchoanobacterales > Comchoanobacteraceae > Synchoanobacter. Next base: position 1,104 of record JBDQHG010000011.1, read on the forward strand.
GATAGCTTATACAAAGTGTCTGAACTTAGGCTTACCCCTGATTGCAACAGCGAAGTAAACTGAGCATCATCCATCCACTCAATCTCTCCCGCTGAAAGTTCATTTGTAGAAACCTGGGTATAGAGCCTCTCTAATAGTTCTTTCTGCTTCTGAACACACGCAGGAAATTCAGCTGCATCAGGGATGCTATTCAAACCCCACGGAAAATCATTCCAGCCTTCAATTGTTACAGGCTTGTAATCACTACACTCCTTTTCTCTTTTTTCCAACAACACTTCAAGCAGCTCTTCAGCTTCCGCCCCAGCAACGAGAGGTTGTTGCGATAAATAATCGACCATTTCTTGGTATGAGACATCTGCTCTAGCGGCTACATTTACCCATCGAGATGCCTTCAACAGATGCTGAATCTCCTTACAGTCCCGCGCAAGTCTTGTATCCGGCCATGCCCCAATATATTCCCTGATATTAAGCAAACTAGAACTCACTCTCGCATCCACTAGCTCAACTGGTGCTGAAATCGTGCGATTCTCAATCCATTGATCTTCATTTACTACATGTACAGGGGTTCCTTTTGACCGGTATTGCTGATACTGCTGACGATCCATGTTTTGTAAGAAGAGATCATTAGCATATACGTGCCCGAACATATAGCCCTCTACAGAAACACCCTCTTTTGCTTCAATAGAACGCACCAGGTCTAAGTCTGGCTCTATTCGATATAAATGAAGAATCGAGTCTCGTATATCTACATCTGGCATCAGCATACTAAGCAAATCAATACGTTTCTCCTCACTAGCTACATGCTCTTCCAAAAGTCCAGCTAACATCTCTGGTGAAGAAAAATAGCTTAACTGTTGTAGCATAAACCAATGAGCTGGAGCAAGCTCACGCCACTGAATACTCTCTTCTTCGAGCGCACTATTTTTCTCTATATCAAAATACCGTTCACATATATCCACTATTCTCTTCTCCCTTAAATCCAATATACAAACACAAATAGCGCCAGCCAAACAACGTCAACAAAATGCCAATACCACGCCGCAGCCTCAAATGCAAAGTGCGCGTTAGCCGAAAAGTGCCCTTTTCGCATCCTTTGCCCCACTACAAAAATAATAATTGACCCTAGTAATACGTGCAACCCATGGAAACCCGTCATCATAAAAAAGATATTACCATATATCCCTGAGCTCAATGTCAGACCATTTGCATAAGCATGTCCATACTCGATTCCCTGCAAAAATAAGAACAAGATGCCAAGCGCTACGGTTATATTCAACCACCGTAACGCTTTTTTCATTTGATCCTTAACTAACTGGTGGTGAGATAACGTTATCGTTAACCCACTAAGCAACAGTATCACGGTGTTGAATACCGGAATACCTGCAGCATGCATAATCATGCCTGGTGGCTTCACCAAACTTGGGTCTGGAGTAGCTGCTAATGGCCAGCTTGCCTCAAATGAAGGCCACAATAAACGATGGGTCATTACCTTACTTTCCACCAATCCCGATAGCTGAGGCAATGCCCATGTTCGAATATAGAAAAGAACCCCAAAAAATGCAGCAAAGAACATTACCTCAGTAAATATAAACCAAACCATTGACCATCGCATTGTTCGATCAAGCACCTCATCATTTGCTAACACTGTTCTATTCTCATGAATCACTAAGGAGAACCAAGCATACAGCATATACCCCAGTGTGATTAAGCCCATTAAGACTAATATCGGTCCGATAGTATTACCATGAATCCAGTTACCAGCACCTACCGTTAGTAGTAAAAATGCAACTGACCCAATGATGGGTAAGTAACTGTTTGGTGTTATATGCGTATCATTACTCATTATCTTACCCCATGATGGCCATGATGGTCATGGTGGCCGTGCATTTTTTTCCACGAATTAGTTTTCCCAAGCTCACCTACAGAATGAATATCTTGGAATAAAAACAGCAATGCTGATTGCCATAAATCATCTGGCACCTCTGATAAGAACTTCACCTCAACCGGAAACTGGGTTCTTTGTCTTGGCCCTAGCTCAATTACGTCTGGGGTCACTAGCCCAAAATATGACTTTAATATTCTGGGCTGCGATGCAATAGTCATTTTCAACTGAATTGGGTTCACTGACTGATTTTCTAAAGTGACATAAATGACTTCACTTTTCTTAGAGGTTAGACTCAAGTGTTTTTTTGATAAAGAGACCGATACTGGAATGGAACGGTATTGCTCATACATGATATCCACTTCTAGTGGATGGTTTGTAACACTTGCTTCAATAGTCGCACTGCCATGACAGATTATATGATACAACGGAACCATCGCATACGAAAACAGAAACATGAAAATACCAAAAGCACCCAGCATGAGCCCATGCTTTTTGGTTTTATTCATTTCAGCTGTGAAATCTCTCAACCAAACAAAGGTGACATACCCAATCCCTGCCATAGAAATATAAAACAGAACTGGCGCACCATATATCCCTTTAACCCACAGCAATGTTGTGAAGAGAACGCAAAGTGTTGCTATTAGTGCTTTTAAATGCAATACCATATTGAATCAATCCCATTCATGTGGGCTTTTAGTCACCACAGGCTGAGTTAAGAATGAGTGATGCGGTGCTGGAGAATCAATTGTCCATTCCAGCCCTTTGGCACACTCCCAAACTTGAGCAGTTGCTTTTGCTCCTCGCTTAAAAAAGGCAACATCGATCAAAATGTATACAAAGATCAGCTGTGCAATCCCAAACAAAAAACCACCTACGCTAACAATACGGTTAAAATCAGCAAACTGGATGGCATAATCAGGAATCCTTCTCGGCATTCCTGCTAACCCCAGAAAATGCATAGGAAGAAACGTTAAGTTTGCGGCAATTGTGCTTATCCAAAAGTGCCAAGCACCCAAAGTTTCTGAATACATCCTTCCAGTCCATTTAGGCAACCAGTAATATACCCCTGCAACAATTGCGTAATAAACGCCGGTGACAATAGCATAGTGAAAATGCCCTACTACAAAGTAGGTATCTTGATACTGGTAATCAGCCGGGACTATCCCAAGCATTAGTCCACCAAACCCACCTAAAGTGAATAAAAAGATAAATCCTATCGCAAACAACATAGGTGTTTCAAATGTCAACGCGCCCTTATACATTGTCGCTGTCCAATTGAACACTTTGATTGCTGTAGGTACTGCAACCAACAAAGTGGTAAACATGAAGAATATTTTCACATACACACTCACACCTGTCACAAACATATGGTGTACCCAGACAATAAAAGATAGCACTGCAATGCACGCAATGGCATAAACCATAAAGTTGGCCCCAAATAACGGCTTCCGACTAAATGTCGGCACAATCTCAGAAATAATCCCAAACGCCGGCATAACTAATACATAAACCTCGGGATGACCGAAGAACCAAAATAAATGCTGGAACATAAGTGGATCTCCTCCACCAGCTGCTGAGAAAAAGCTCGTTCCAAAATGACGGTCCGTAAGCAGCATGGTTACTGTCCCTGCCAAAATAGGCATAATCGCCAGCAGTAAAAAAGCAGTAATCAGCCAACTCCACACAAAAATCGGCATTCTATGGTACGTCATACCTGGCGCACGCAAGTTAATAATCGTTGCAATAATATTGAGTGCAGCCAATATAGAGGAAATCCCTAATACGTGAATCGCTAAAATCATAAAGTCTGTACTGGGTGGACCATAGGTAGTAGATAACGGTGCATACATCGTCCAGCCAAAGTTGGGTGCGCCACCCTCCATAAATAGTGTGCTTCCCATTAAACCAAAGCCTACGGGTAGCAACCAAAAGCTCCAGTTATTCAACCGAGGGAACGCCATATCTGAAGTTCCTATCATTAATGGTATCTGCCAGTTAGCAAAGCCTGCTAGTGCTGGCATAATTGCACCAAATATCATAATCAAGCCATGCATGGTTACCATCTGATTATAAAAGTTTGGTTCTAACAAAATCCTACCCGGATGTGATAACTCGACTCTAATCAACAATGCCATCACACCTGCTGCTAAAAACATCAATAACGCAAACCATAGATATAGTGTGCCAATGTCCTTATGGTTGGTTGTCGATAACCAGTAACCCATTCGTTTCATTACTTACCCTCTTTTAGCCCTAACTTAACGCGCATTTCAGCCACCATTTCTGGTGTTACAATGCTACCTGCGTGTTCACCATACTTATCTTTATTATCATTCCCCCAGGCTCGCCGCTCATACGTAACAACCGCAGCAATTTCCTCATCTGTTAATTGCTCCGCATAAGACTGCATTGCTTTGCCCTTTACGCCTAGCAGTAGGATCTTAATATGTTCTTCTGCTGGCCCAGTGGTAATACTGCTACCCACAAATGAAGGAAACACCGGGGGCATCCCTTGGCCATTATCCTTGTGACAAGCTGTACAATTGGCCTTGTACACACTCATTCCTTTATCCATCACCGCATCTGAGTCTGAAAAATCAATTGGCTCTGCTGGAGGCAAGTTATTCGTTAGCAGAACCTGGCTACTTAACGCATAAACAGGATCTTGTCCTTTGTTATCTAGCCAGTCCTGGTACTCTTCCTGCGTTTTTGCTTCTAAAACAATCGGCATATAACCATGCATCATTCCACACAGCTCAGTACACTGGCCTCTATATACACCTGGCTTTTCTATATATGCCCATGCTTCTGAAATATAACCCGGCATAGCATCTACCTTAATACCCAGCTCTGGCAACCACCATGAATGAATCACATCTTGAGAGGTAAACAAAAATCTAATTTTCTTATGTATCGGCACCACAACAGGTTTATCTACCTCTAGTAAATAGTGCTCTCCCTTAGGCTCCAGCCCCATAATCTGTGCTTGTGGTGTTGATAAATTACTGTAAAAAGAAATATCCTTATCAAGATAATCATACTTCCATTTCCACTGAATACCTGTCACTCTAACACTGACATCAGCCATAGAAGTGTCTTCCATTGCTAACAATACTTTTGCTGCTGGATAGACCATCCCAATTAAGATAATCAGGGGAACTATTGTCCATACAACTTCTACCCAGAAATTACCATGGAATTTTGCGGGTTTGACGCCACGGGATTTACGGTGCTTAAGTATCGTATAAGTAATCACCCCAAAGGTTAAGACTCCAACCACCACACAAATATAGAATATCAGCATATGTAATTTATATATCTCGTGACTAATGGGTGTTACTCCCTCTGGCATATTGATTTTATTTGCTGCAAACAAAACAGAGGGTGCTAAGCACCAAATCCTTCCTAGTACTTTTTGCATAAAAGCCATTGCCACTAATCCCTGTTATCACTCCTTGTCTATTTGCCATATTACTAAAAGTTCGTTACGATGTCCAAAAGATTAGGGCGACCATGTCAATTTCACTCATCACCGCATTTGATCCCAACCAAGTTATTGGACACAAAAATCAACTTCCTTGGCACCTGCCTGAAGACCTCCAACACTTTAAAGAAATCACCAGTGGTCACACTATTGTGATGGGGCGTAAAACATTTGAAAGCATCGGTAAACCTTTGCCCAACCGTCATAACATTATTATTTCGTCTTCTCTTTCATCCAATGATATTAATGGCGCTACAGTCATTAAAAACCCGCAAGAAGTTTTAAACCTCCAAGATTCCTCGATATATATTATTGGTGGTGCCAGTATTTATGAATACTTTTTACCGTATGCACAAAGGTTGTATATTACACATATCAAGCAAGCCTTCCAAGGCGACTGCTTCTTCCCCACCATCGATTGGGAACAATGGGCATTATCCGAAGAAACACCTAGGAAAACACACAACAGTATTAACTACACTTTTGCTACCTACCAAAGACACCCTGCCAATACTCATCTTTGATGGCTTCTTTCATCATACCTGACGCCTCTATTAGCTGAGTAAACTGAGGCATATTTTGACTAGAAATACACAGATCCTCATGATCTGGAGTATCAAATCCAAACGCTGATCCGCCCATTTTATAGTGGTAAAACAAAGGTCGATCTTTTAGCCAATTTCTTTTTAAATCTAATGAAGATTCCTTCATTAACAACGGTATCTTGTTTAGATATTTCTCTGGAAGCAGTTTTGTCATAAACACCTTTATTAAACAGGACAGTGCTGGTGGGCGGGCTGTCTCTTTCTGTAAAGACGTCGTCATTGTGTCTATAAATAGCTGATAAATACCATCTAAAGACTGCCTCAGCTCACAGACTCTATCTGCATCATAGTTTTTAATAAATTTCTCTATAACACCAGGCACATGCTCCTCAAAAATACATGAAAATGAAATATTAGGAATAAACTGCTTAAGCCATAGCACCACACTTTCTAACCGCTCTCCCTTATACTGAATATCCTCGATGAACTCCACTCCCTGAATAAAAGCATCAGCTGAGACCCCCTTTAATTCAACGAGCTTTCTAAAGGCGACATGATTACTTATATATCTACTGAGGTAGCCTATAAAAAACCGATCTAACATGATTCGGATATACCTTTTGTGCTCATGAGTTTCTTGATGCGACACTAAATCAGTGATATCTTCTACCTGCCAATCATACTTATCCACACAAAGCCTTAATAACAACTCAGGTTTATCCTGATGACTCGTTGCGCCGACGTAGTGAGGCTGCTCAGTGACCCAAGACAATATATGAAAAATAGAGACTCGAGGACTATGGCTCAGGCTAGATACCAGTTCTTCATATTGATCTACTCTCTTTTGGTCAATCACCAGTCGGTTCTGCTCATTTTTTCTCTCTAGCATAAACTCATGCGTTTCACACCGCTCAAACACCTTGGCAATTTTTTCTTTTGACAACTTAGCTAGACTAACCCAAATGTTATCTGACCCTTCTTGTAAGACGTATAACTCTAACTCCTTGCTTAGTCTGCCCTCACTAGATAAATCTAACTGTGCATTAACAGGTAACGTTTGCTGAATACTAGCATCATCATCCCAAAATAGAAAACGGCCGTGTTGATCGGAGAAAGAAACACTTGTAAACCCATCTTCTATACTTACCTCTAATAAATCCTCTCTCATCATCAAAAGTAGCAGATGAATCATCATAGTCTCGTCCTCAGAGAGATACAGATCCCAATCAACTTTGCGATTGTCTGGCGAGTGTGATACAACATACCCTTGCTTCTTAGCATTATACCTTAAGCTCATTTCAATCATATCACGCCTCTCGTCCCAACCCCGCGTTTCAATCATTTCAACTTGGATTTTTACATCTAGGCCCGATAGACAACGTAAGCCTTGTTGCTTTAGCTTAATATAAGCTGCTTTAAGCGCCATAACACGTTTTATATTATCACCGAATAGTTTCAATCTATTAGCGTATAGCAGCAATTTTCCTATTCGGGTTAATTCTGCAACATACTTGTCAACTGTATCCTTAGACTCTAAACCTAATGAAAACCGAACAACACCCGAAATCCAGGTCTTGATACCATTAGCATCGGTCTTCTCAAGCGAAACATCGGTTACATTTGCTTCTGAAAAACCAAAGCTACCTCTGCTCTCTACGCCACACGCATCAATCATAATATCACGAATCATAGTGTTAATTTCGCAAGCCACGTTGTCTTCTAGGCTCTTACTCGATTCCTGAAAAGACAGATATGATGTCCGATCATCCGTGTTTTCAATAAGGCTCAACCCCGAATCTTTTAGATTATGCTTTAAAAGCTGATAAGCATACCGATGATTCTCACGGATCATCTTCACATACTCATGCACAAATGGTGCCATTTCTTGTAATAAAAAGGCCAGATGTGACTCCAGCTTTTTTAACCTATCTGTTTGCTCAATCATCGGAGCTAGTCGTATTCCCCCCAACCCCAAATAAATCCCGCCAGGCACAACATCAGCTCCAAGCTGTAATAACTTAGCACTACTTTGGAACAAGTGAACAATTAATTTATTTTCATTAACCAAATCCATTAATTTATCTACAAAATCAATCAATAATGGATCCCTATACTCATCCATTGTAATATCCACAATCAGCACAAGGGGATACTCACGGCTATACATATCCCCTTTTAACAGCCTCTCAACACAACTAATAATATCCAGCTGCGTTTGATTAGGGGCTATGGGATTACCAGGGTGTAATGCAGACACAATCACACTCACACGCTCTGTAATGTCGGATAACTTATCGACGTAACTCACGCTATCTTGCACAGCAGCATAATGCTTAAGGTACTCCTTACGTTTGGCAGCAGCATGAAGCAACAAACCACATGACTCAAAGTACTCCCGGTCTGTTAACGCAAGCCTGAAATCTGGATCTTTGTCCTCTAAAACATAAGATACAACCAGCTCTGCTAACACCGTCATAGAATAGGGATAAACTCTTGCATCCACCGCTGCTGCTTTTGACTTTCGGATACTTAAGTGCTCCATGAGCGATGACTTAATAGACTTAAAGGCCTTCCCTGGTTTTAAAAGCCCAGGATCCAAAAATATATGACAAATTTCACTAAACTTCTCCATTGCTAAAGAAGCATGGGCTAACCCTTCCTTTTGTAACTCAGGAATGACTTCTTTCTGCATTAATGCAGACACCTTGGGTAAGGCTTCATCAACTAGATACTCCTCAACCACACCCCACCCGTGCTGGATGGCTGATAGCAATAACTGAGACCCCTCACACCGATTGACTGAACCTACCTTACTGAGTTGTTCAGCTACAGGCATCCCATTATACACCAAACTCGGTAGCACTGATTGATAACCATTGCTCAAACCCAGCACAAAATCAGCTACCTCAGTATGCAATGGCACCCAACCAATTTTAGTTAAACAGTCATGGTGAGGATGATCAACCTTGACCCATGTCTGACCAAAATTTTTCTTATCAACTTTTCCCTGTGTATAAATACATACACCGGATTTATCCAACCAAAATACAATAAACGACTGCCCATATTTAAGCGCTTTAATGTCTTTGTATAGTTCCTTAAAATCCGTTTCAGGGATCATTGGCACCAAAACAGTGTCCTGAATTCTAGCTTGATAACGATTTCCCCATTCTACTAGCTCACCACCTGAAAGCTTTGCCAACACTCTAAAAAGTCCTTTACTACAGAACATTAAGGTAACTTGAGACTTCTTCATGCTGAAGATCTTATCCACACCCTCTTGCATCCACGGTGGTATACACGGCTTAAGCTCCTCAATATAACGTTTAGGGTCTGTTCGCCAATAGCCTCTTCGCTCGCCACTAGAATGCACTCTGGGTGCATTAACATACCCATGAATTTGATTAAATAAAGCCTCTAAATTTGCAATGCGTACTGTAGTTGTATTGCTCGTTGCCGCCCTTTGAATAATACCACTTTCAGGCTGTTTTTCTTGCATACCTTATACCCATTAAAATTATAAATATAACAAATTATCTCATCTCCTTTACTACATCAACAGTTTTCTACTTCCGGCTGTAAACTATTTATACAAAATCCTACTACGTACTACCCTAAAATATAAAAATACTACATCAACTGGACTCATTTTTTGGTCTCAAACCCCGGGATTTATTAGCTACTATTTTTTTAACCTTTTCCAAAATGTTACATAAAAGGATATGACCGTATATTTACCCCAAGCTATTCGGAGTCAATATTTCAATTTAGAGATTTCACAAGCAAGGATCTCATTCTTACAATAAACCTGGGCTAAACTCACTCCCATAACGAAAGGCTTTTAAATTATAACGCAAATAATGCTTACAATTTCAAAAAAGCGTGCTATAACATCCATAAGTAGGTCCTTGGAACATAACATGGCAAAAGATATTGTTGTTGTAGTAGAATCCCCCACAAAAGCGAAAACTGTGGGACGTTTTGTTGGTGCAAACTTTGTTGTTCTTGCATCCTATGGGCATGTTTTTGAACTACTACCTAAAAATGGTTCTGTTGACCCAGACAATCACTTCAGTATGAATTACCAACCTGTTGAGAAAAATAAAAAACACCTGGATAAGATTGTAGCTGCAGCTAAAAAAGCAAAGCACCTTATACTCGCAACGGATCCAGACCGCGAGGGTGAAGCCATTGCATGGCATATTTGTGAGTATCTTAAGGAAAAAAATGCATTTGACCACTTAGAAGTCAAACGCTCTACCTTCCACCAGATAACCAAGAAAGCCATTCTTAACGCCATAGACAACCCTCAAGATATTAATATGCACCTAGTTGATGCTCAGCAAGCAAGACGCGCTATGGACTTCCTTCTTGGCTTTAATATATCCCCTTTAATGTGGCGGACAATTAAGCCAGGAACATCTGCAGGACGTGTGCAAAGCCCCGCTCTTCACTTAATTGTTACCCGTGAAAACGAGAGGAAGGCCTTTGAGCGCCAAGAGTATTGGTCTATTACTGCACAAACTAAAATTCAGTCATATGACATCCCTTTTACACTCCACTCCATTAATAATGAGAAGCTTGATAAGTTCTCAATTGAAAATGAAGAAACTGCAAAAAAAGCACAAAACGGCATCCAAAAAGCGACTAGCATACAAATATCTGATATCAAGTCTCAAACGAGAAGCCGTAATCCCAAAGCACCATTCACAACATCCACATTACAACAAGAAGCCTCCAATAAACTAGGCTTCCCTACCTCTAAAACCATGAAGGTTGCTCAAGAGCTTTATGAAGGTATTACTATTGGTGATGAACAAATTGGTTTGATCACCTACATGCGTACCGACTCAGTTCATATTGCCAATGAAGCCATTCCTGAAGTCATACAATGTATCATAGACGTCTATGGTAAAGACCATGTTCCAGATAGCCCTCGACTTTTCAAGACCAAAACTAAAAATGCACAAGAGGCTCATGAAGCAATCCGTCCAACACACTTTGAACACCCTCCTAAGTCAATCGAGAAGATGCTTAGCGCAGATCAGTTTAAACTGTATCAGTTAATCTGGTCTAAAGCGTTAGCCTCTCAAATGATCCCGGCCCAAATTGCTTCAACTACCATATATCTTGACTGCGATGAATACCAACTGAAGGCAACTGGCTCTGTAGTCAAAGTAGCAGGTTTTTTACGTGCCTATGAAGATGAGCAAAAATCTGAACAGAAATTACCGCCTGTATCAACCGAGGATAAGGTTGAGCTAATCACTGTTGATACCAATCAGCACTTTACCGAACCGCCTCCAAGATTTACAGAAGCAAGCCTGGTAAAATCGCTTGAAGAGTTAGGTATTGGCCGACCATCGACCTACGCAACCATCATTAGTACACTTAAGAAAAGAGCCTATGTTGACGTAGAAGGAAGACAGTTCGTCCCTACTGATATAGGTGATGTTGTCAATAAATTTTTAACACTCTACTTCACCAACTATATCGATCATCAGTTTACTTCCCGTATGGAAGATGGCCTAGATGATATCTCACGTGGAGAGCAGGATCGAGAAAAATTACTCACGGAGTTTTGGACTGATCTTGATAAACAGGTCAAAACGATTGGTAGTGAAGTAAAACGCAGTGATGTTGCCCATGAAGAAATGGATGAAAAATGTCCAGAGTGTAGTGCCACATTACTTCTCAAACTCGGAAGACATGGCAAATTTGTTGGCTGTAGTGTCTACCCAGAATGTAACTATACGCGCCCACTCAATGAAGAAAATGCACCTGAAGCGATCCCTGTTGATAGGGACTGCCCTAAATGCAGCAGCCCACTCGTCAAAAAACAAAGCGCAAGTGGTGCATTTATTGGCTGTAGTAAATACCCTGAATGTAAGCATACTGAACCACTACCAGAAAACATCACTGATGTAACCTGCCCAAAATGTAATCATGAAAAACTTATCAAACGCCGATCAAGACGAGGTAAGGTATTCTTCGGGTGCCCTGGTTACCCTAAATGTAAATATGCCACTTGGAACCCTCCATTATCAAAAAGCTGCCCCGGGTGTAAATGGCCTATTATGACTGAGAAACTCCTTAAAAAAGGACGAGTTGTTGAATGCCCCGAGTGCAAGCATAAGATCGATGATAATGATTGATATTTCAACTGCTCAGCTATACCTTCAGGCTGGAAAAATCATTGTATACCCTACTGATACTGTTTATGGACTAGGGTGCTTGCCTTCTAAATTAGATTCACTAGATGAACTGCTTGCACTCAAAAAAAGAACCAGGCAGTTTATTGTGTTAATTGATGATTGGAAACGCTTCAAAGACTGGATTGATGAGCCCATCAATACCTCAAAACTAGATGTGCCTAGAACAACTTGGATTTTTAAAGCTTCCTCAAAAGTTCCCGCTAAGCTTACTAGCTCAGCAGGTGAAGTGGCTATTAGAAAGGTAACACATGAACCTACCTGTACGCTTATTGCAGGACTCAGTGAACCCCTTATTTCCACAAGCGCCAACTTTCCAAAACAGTCTACACCAAACACTGCCAAGGACGTTGCAAAGCTCTTCTCCTATTCAATCCTGGCAGGAAATAATGGTAGTGAAAAACCTTCTACCATTATACACTATCAAAGCGGTGAAATTATCCGGTATTAGCATCTGCTAGCTATCTAACTTCACCTTCGATATAGGCTACTCTACAGACTCTTCCTGCTTCTTTAAAAACTCTGGAATATTTAAATATGCGGGTTGCTGTGGTGCCTCTCTTCTTCTTGGCTGCTCAATAGGTTGCTCTGGCTGCCTATGCTGCGGTGTTTGTACAGGAGAAGGCGCTGGAGAAGCCTGGTGCATCATTTGGTCCTGGGTTACTGTGTTCGCTCCTGCTGACTCAGAAACATAAGCTGGACGCGAATTAAGACGCTGATACTCTGCCTTATTAGGGAGCTCTGTTTCCTGTTTTTCTCGATCAAGCCCTGTAACGACCACCGTGACCCTTAACGCATCTTCCATACCTTCATCAATCACTGTGCCAATGACAACATTTGCCTTCGCAGATGTCACCTCACTAATTAATGAACCGACTTGCTCAAACTCACCAATAGACATACTTGAGCTTGCTGTAATATTAACTAAAACCCCCTTAGCACCATACACATCCAAATCTTCTAATAGCGGTGATGCTACTGCTGCCTGTGCAGCTTCCTTAGCACGATCCGGGCCTTCTGCAAGACCAGTACCCATCATGGCCATACCCGTTTCAAACATCACCGTTCGAACATCAGCAAAATCAACATTGATTAACCCTGAGTGGGTAATTAAGTTTGAAATACCCTGGACCGCTCCTAACAATACAGAGTTGGCTGTTTTAAAAGCACTAATTAACGTAACTTCTTTACCCAGTACTGAAATTAACTTGTTATTTGGAATAGTAATCAATGAGTCCACATACTGAGAAAGCTCTCTAATACCTTGTTCTGCAAGTTGCATCCTTTTAGCGCCCTCAAATACAAAAGGCTTTGTAACCACTGCAACCGTTAAGACACCCATTTCTGTCGCAATCCTAGCAATCTCCGGTGCTGCTCCAGTACCAGTTCCCCCCCCCATACCCGCTGTGATAAAGAGCATATCAGCACCTGCAATACTTTCTGAAAGTAGCTCTGCAGATTCACACGCGGCTTGTTTACCCACTTCTGGGTCTGCTCCTGCACCTAAGCCTTTTGTTAGTTTTTCACCCAACTGAATGACTGTAATATCAGCATCTAAACTCTTAATTTTATTGAGTGCTTGTGCATCCGTATTAGCAGCAATCAGACTAACCCCTTTTATACCCTCAGTGATCATGGATTCAAGCGCATTACCACCACCCCCACCGACACCACATAAAATAATTTTTGCTCCATTCAGCCCTGAATGCCTTCCTTTTAACTCTGCTTCATTAGACATTTTTATCTCCTAAAAATACACTTCTAACCAGCGCTGTAATACCTTAATCCCCCTGCGTAGTGGACTATTAATATTGATCAGTTGCTGACCTTCCTGTTGTTGAACATAGTAAACTAGCCCAACTGCTCCTAACCACATATGGCTCATATTAACATTTGTTTCTTGAAGCAGGGCTCCTACTCTTGAGCCCCGACTACAAACATTTTCTACAACCTGGTGAATCCCTGAATACTGTGAGCCACCACCGCACAAGACATAGCCTCTGCTAAGCTTCTGTTTCACCCCTTCCTTAATCAAACTACGCTCGATCAACTTGAAAATCTGCATATAGCGCGCCTCAATAACCTCGTGCAGCACATCATCTGGTATATCCAAGTCTTCTGACTCACTGCCTAATGTTAGCTTCATACTTTCAGCCACTTGGTTATTGATCTGCAAGCGGTAAGCAATATCTCGGGTCACTGCCCCACCACCAATTGGAATGGATCCAGCGTGCACTGACATCCCTTCTACAAACACCGAGAAGTCAGTTGTGCCCTCACCAATGTCGACTAATACAACGCCTTGCTGCTTTTCATCCTGTGTTAACACAGCATCTGCCAGTCCTGTTGGCATAAATATTAATCCCTGGCACATTAACCCCACCCGGTCTAAACATCGAATAATATTTTGTGCAACACCTTGGTCTGCTAGAATTAACTGAAAGTCACCTTCTAACCGCACACCATACATTCCAAGGGGATCCGTAATGCCCTCTTGATTATCTACTTTATACTGCTGGGGAACCATATGCATCACAACCTGATTGTCGAGCGCTATTGCCTGAGCTGTCGCTGATAAATCATCTAAATCATACTGTGTTACTTCTCTATGCTTGATTTTAACAACACCATGTGAGAGCAAGGACGTTAAACTATCCCCCGATATCGAACAAAACACTTTCAACAAACGTTGGTCATATTGCTTTTTCAACTTAGACAACAAACGTCTTATTGTTTCTGACGCTTTATCTAGATCTACGATGATTCCATGGTTTATCCCTTCAGATAACTCATAATCAAACGCAACGACTCTTGCCTCAGGGGTATCCTCTACAATTAAAATCCTTGCAATACTGGACCCAAAATCTATGACTGCAATATGTTGTTGTGTTCCTGACATCGTTATCTCTAAACTCCTTTTGCCCTAATGTCTCAAAATCTGTGCTCTGGTGCAAACAATTCCCTCAAGAAACCGTAAAAAGCTCAAATTTATCCACAGGTCTTAATGCTGTTTCATGCAACTAGCATAACGAGGATGTCCAAAATCACACGACCATTTTCCAGTATTGGGCATCTTAGCAACAACCTGATACAACTTGTCAGGTACGCCCATCGACGGGAATAGCATCTCTTGTTGATTCTGTGTTTTGACTAATATAGCACCCGACGCATACTCATAAATCGATTCTATCTCTAAATGAGCCTTCAAATCCTGTAATAACACCAGTGCTTGGGCTAATCGACTTGGTGTGACATCAACAATGGGCAAATGCTCTGGCACCTTACGCAAATGAAAAACAGACGCATCTTTAGCGACCAAAGAATTATCCGGCTGTTTGGCAACAGCTGTTTTCATATTCACCGATAAATCAAGTGTTGTAGGAAATACCCATTGCATTTTATAGCTTGAGACCCAATCCCAGCCGTCTATCACACCCTCCCACTGACTGACGGTTGATAACGGATAACGATGTGATTCATCATTTTTATGAAACCATACATACTTTACAGGTAAAATATATGATGCCCCCAGACTCATACCAATGAGCAAGGTAAAGATAAAAAGATACTGTGCTACTACTCGAAAGTACATCCCTGCATTCCTATTCCCCTCTCTATCTTGACATAATTCCGCCAAGCCATCAATCCGCTACAGTAACCTGAGTTAGGACCAAGACCCTTTTCAGCCCCTACTTATCCTGTAAAAATCCTGCGCTAACCAATAAAAATGTTATACCCCCATGCTAAAAGGGGGCAGAAATAAACATAAAATCCAAGACTACATTGAAATATCAGGAACCCCTCAAGCAGCCTAAACTTTTTCACTAGATGCTTGAGGAAGGAACAACCATAGCAAGCCGTCGCGCATACTCAGTATGATAATATGTACATCAGGCGATCGGCTTAGGGTCTTACCAAGATCATTTTGGCCTTTTGCTCCTGGCTCCAATTAGAGAGAACCAGAGGAGTCCAGCGCTGTATCATCAGTTCCATTTAATATTTGCATAGCTTCTGGATTGCTACGAAAATGCTCCTGGATTGGCTGTGCCAGAGTTAATAACTGCGTTTCTACAGCGCCTAATCTAACCCCGTTATAGCCCTGGTAACTTCCATCGTCAAAAATGATAACCTGGCGTTTCTCAAAATGACCATTACAGCCATTAATTTGAATACCATGACGTGGAGCTTGATTGTCAAGAAATGGCGTCGCTTCCTGATAATCCACAACAGACAATGCAAAATTATGACCTGTGCTATCGGATATTCTAATAGGCATTCCACCATGTCTTATATGAGCTTCTTTCGTCAATATACTATATGCTTGCACAAAGCCTAGCCCATGCCTTCCAGAAAGTTCCCTCGCAACCCCCTGAGCATTATACAAAATACCGCCTTTTATAAAATCAATAAAACTTTGTTCCGTTAGTCTTTCCAAATCAACAGGGGAATCTAAAGAACCTAAAAACTTACTAAACGTAATTATTTCACATTTCAGCATGCTTTTAGCTGTATTATCTTCAATCTGCTCCTGCCCACTTAATAGCTTAAAGAATTCAGCTCTTTTATCAGAATCGATCATTACTAATTTCAAATAATCACCTAGCCCTTCTACCAAATCACGTGTATAATGTTCTGGAATACCATCCCTATGTTCTGGGTACTGGTTTAAAATATCATAATATTGCCTCATTTTGCATTTCTTTCTCCTATACTTAAACATTATTACTGTAATTATAGCCAAGTCTCAAAAAAAACAGAAAAACTTAAAGAAACTGTCCCCAGCAGCATCAAGTAACTTAAAGATTAAGCTCTTTTCATATACAAAATCCACAATACCAATAAAATCATAAAGACAATTAAAGCAAAAAGTATTAAACTCCTGTATTATATAAACGAAGATGATAGTTATTGTATTAAATATGCACATAGATCAACAAAAACTAAAATCAAATAATGATCGAGAGCTTTGGCAGATAATCTCAGAGCTTGCAGCTTCTGATATCCCTATCGAGGATCTACGACCCCATAGTCAACAGTTAAAGAAACTAACAGAGGATCCCCTGCTCTCTCTCCACCCTAAGATAGGATATATAAAGGATAAGTTAGCATTACCACCACCAGAACCTGTTGCTGATATAAATGTACATGATGAGCGCTTAACTGGGAGACGTAAAGATGCTCAAGACTTTCTAGATACAAAGCATCCTTTAGAGACAGTCACTCAAGATGCGTTTGAAAGTACGATCAGAGAGATTAAAGGTTATATAGCAACAAATAATACGTATCCTGAAACCGAATTGAGTGACGGGGGGAGAGATATTATAGAGATACCTGAGAACATAAAGGAGATTCTACCTGGGTATCTAGATTTCCTAGTAGAGGATAATGCGGGAAAACAACCACATAACCTAACTAACCCGGGTGTGAAAGTTATATGTCAGATTTGGGCGCTATGTAAAGCGGACAATCCTATTATTACATATAAAGACTTTTTTGACATGTTACATGAAGCCGCAACTGTTTATAAAGAAAGTACACAAAAGTTTTGGCTTAACCCAGACAAGGATTACACTTGTCACGTAGGGCTAGAGGAGCGCTTACAAACAATGACTGCACAAATATCCGCTTCTTTAATAAGTGATACGGAAAAATCATACGCCCAGCTTCTTTCAGAATATGTGATGCAATCATTTTCATTATTATCCAATAGTGAAACGGGTAAATCAAGCCACATAGCTATTAATGAGAGAACAATGCATATGATCCATGGTATTGCACTAGGACTCATTACACCTAAAACGTTTGAAGAAAAGCAATATAGCAGACCCATGTGTCAAAAAGAATTCAATAGCTGTTACACGTTAGAGGGTGGTGTATTTAAACTGAAGGATGAACATCATGAAAAAGGCTATCCTCTCTCGATTAGTGCAGAAGGTGTTGATGACACTAAAGTGCGCAAGGATATATGGTTTGTAAGAAATAAAGCGGGGTTACCTCAAGTACAAGATTCCATCCAGGATTATGCTGAAGGTAGTTTAGAGTCTTTAAGCAAACAAGTATTAAATCAGCTATATGAAGCCTGGGGAATAGATAGCTGGATTTTGGATCTTGTCTTTACTGATGCACAGCAACCAGTCGGCAAGGAAGGGCTGAGGACTCACATAAAAGCGTATTTACTAGATGAGCGCGAGTCACTAAAAAGTGAAGAGCCACTAGAAACTAGTGAGGGGTTTATTCCATTCAACATAAATGAGGAGAAAGACTCTCTAAAGCAAGCTTTCAAAAAAATAGCAAAAGCATTCACCCATCAAGATAATGCCACCCTGTTCACACCATTATCACGGCAAGAGCAAGCATGGTTACAAGAAGAACTAATCACTAGGTTCTTACCAAACAGAAACGGTGACAATAGTCAACTACTGTTAAACGCAGTTGAGAGTAACAACTTAGCGCACTGCCGAGCTATCCTTGCTATAACTGAACTACCGGCAGAGGTACTAACGAAGCAGGATAGATTGGGCATGAATGCACTCATGGTGGCTATAGCTGAAGGCCATACAGAGATTGCTACAGCTATCCTTGATAGACCCAACCTTCCAGATACGGTGCTAACGGCTCATAATAGTGATCACATGAATGTACTAATGTATGCAATAAATGGAAGCCATAGGGATATTGCTAACGCAATCCTTTCTAGACCCAACCTTCCAGATTCGGTACTAACACATAAGAATAAACATGGCCTAAGTATAATCATACAAACACTACTAGGAGATGAGACAGAGATTGCTACCTTAATCCTTTCTAGAGATAAACTACCAGATCAGGTGCTCACCGATAAAGATAGTAGCAACATGAATGTGCTTATGTGGGCACTAGCACGGGGACGGAGATCAATACATATCGCTAGCACTATCCTTGCTAGAAAGAACCTACCGCTAGAGGTGCTAACGGCTAAGGATCCGAGTGGAAAAAATGCACTCATGAGTACAATACACTTATGGCACCCAAATATCGCTAGTACTATCCTTGCTAGAGAGGATCTACCAGATGAAGTGCTAACGAATGAAGATGATGATGGCAGGAATACACTCACATTGGCAATATCTAGAGGGTATACAGAGCTAGTTAGTACTGTTGCCAGTCAACTCATAAATAGAAATTTATTAACCCTATCTAATAGAATAGCTCTATTTTTTAGTGGATACTTTAAACTCCCTTTTAGTTCGAATAAGCTAGTGATAGATAACTCCCGGATGCATCCAGCTGGGAGCGCTACAGAGGCCAGTACGCCAGAACCTGTAGTGGGTTCAAAACAAGGGGTGGTGAACAAAAATCCTAACCATACAAGAGAAGGCCCAGAGTAGTCTCCTGTAGCTCTCTTGCAGAAGAGCCAGCGGTTGCTGTTTTAAATAAGCCAAATAGCGCCAGCATACCCTTGGGTTCATAATGTGATAATCGGAATTCATTTGCCACTCTAAGTATTTCAGTAGTGC
>JBDQHG010000012.1:0-20674 GCA_040264995.1 Gammaproteobacteria bacterium
CAGAAGGTGTAGAGATGGTTATGCCAGGTGATAACATCACCATTACGGTTGAGCTAATCCATCCGATTGCAATGGAAGAAGGGCTGCGTTTTGCGATCCGAGAGGGCGGTAAGACAGTAGGTTCTGGTGTAATCGCAAAGGTAGTAGAGTAGTAGTCAAGTTTAGGTCAGTAGCTCAATTGGCAGAGCAGCGGTCTCCAAAACCGCAGGTTGTGGGTTCAACTCCCTCCTGGCCTGATTTTTATACCAATGTGTTGTTTTTTATAGAAAAAGCGATTTAGTTTAGCGGAGTCGATCATTTATTTGAAATAATATAAGATTTTTGTTGCTAAATAACGATTTGTGTACTATCTTTGGTTTAAAATGCATTTTTACGTATGATTGTTTAGGTTAAATATATGAGTCTTAAAGTAAAAGATAAGTTGATTTCAGCAGTACTGGCGGCACACGCTTGCACTGCAGTGTATCTTCAGTATTTTTCAGTTATTTCGCTGAGGGGGTATGCTCCTATCGCATGGTGTGTGCTAGCTTTAATGCTCGTTATCTTTATGGTGTATACGCAGCCGGGTGTTGACTTCAGGTCCTATGTTCATGCAGCAAAAGCAGAGCTTAGGAAGGTTGTTTGGCCAGGTAAGCAGGAAGTTATTTCTGCAACATTGGCTGTTGCCTTTGCGGTGGTACTGTTCTCTATACTGGTGTCTTTTTTGGACTCACTGTTGGTGGGGCTTCTGACAAAATTAATTGGGTAATGAAGAATGGCGGATGATGACAAAAGACTAAATTGGTATGCGGTGCAGGTAGCGACTAGTTTTGAGAATAAAATGATCCAAGAGATTGTTGCAAAGATAGCAACCGAAGGTCTTCGTGATAGTTTTGGAGAGTTGATTGTTCCGACAGAAGAAATCGTTGAGATGAAAGATGGCAAGAAGCGTAAAGTGCTTAAAAAGCTAATCCCTGGTTACATTTTCATTGAAATGGATATGAATGATGAGGCATGGTTTTTGGTGCGTAATGCAACAAAAGTACTAGGCTTCTTAGGTGGGAAAAAAGGTAAAAAGCCATTACCAATGCCTACTTCTGAAGTTGAGGCGATGCTCAATAGAGGCGATGTCTCTGAAGATAAGCCTAAGCTAAAAGTAGCATATGACTATGGTGAAGTAGTGCGTGTGTCTAGTGGGCCATTTGCAGACTTTCAGGGTGCTGTTGAAGATATAAACTATGACAAGCACCGTTTGGTGGTGTCTGTAATGATTTTTGGTCGCTCAACCCCGGTTGAACTGGAGTTTGGGCAAGTAGAGAAAATAACATAATATTGTAAGGGTGTAGATAATGTCAGTTGGAATTCAGGTTGTTAAATTACAAGTTAAGGCTGGGGATGCTAATCCAGGTACTGTTGGTGCAACACTAGGTCAGTATGGTGTTAACCTTAGAGAATTTTGTACTCAGTTTAACGATGAAAGTTTAAATCGAGAAGAAAAGGGCACATTATTACCAGTTAAGATTGAAATAAACGCAAAAGATAGAAGCTTTAAAATGACAATAAGTGCGCCACCTGTTGCACAGATGATCATTAAAGCAATTGGTTGTAAAGGAAGTGGAGAGCCGAATCGCAATAAGGTTGGTAAGCTTACTCAGAGTGACATGGATGCGATTATTGAGAAGAAGAAAGAGGAATTAACTGGTGTTTCAAAGCAAGCAATGATGAATACAATTGCAGGTACTGCTAGAAGCATGGGTGTTGAAGTCGAACTACAGGAGCAGAAAGATGACTAGTAAAAGAATGATAGCTGCCAATGAAGGCTTGGATAAAACCAAGGTTCATTCATTGGTAGATGCAATTGAAGCTGCAAAGCAACTTTCAACTGAAAAATGTGCACCAGCAGTAGACATTGTATTGAGCTTGGGTATTCCAAAAGGCGAATCTGTGCGCGGTGCAGTTACGCCACAGCATGGCACTGGCCGAAGTGTTAGAGTTGCAGTATTTGCACAAGGTGATCAAGCAGCTAAAGCAAAAGATGCAGATATTGTAGGTTCGGATGAACTGATTGAGGCGGTTAAAAAAGGTGATTTTAACTATGATGTTGTCATTGCGACACCAGATATGATGGGTCAAGTAGGTAAGGTTGGTAAGATTTTAGGTCCTAAGGGGCTGATGCCTAATCCTAAGCTAGGAACTGTTACAACTGACGTAGCGCAAGCAGTTAAAAATGCTAAGAGTGGTCAACTATTCTTCCGTGCTGATAGCGCAGGTGCAATCCATGCAAGGCTTGGTCCGGTGGCTTTCGAAACAGATCAATTAGTGACAACAGTAAAAGAGTTGGTAGCAGAGTTAAAACGTCTCAAGCCTGCAAGAGCTAAAGGGCAGTACATTCGTACATGCTATATTTCAACCACCATGGGTCCAGGGATCTGTGTTGATATACACTCATTAGACTAGGGGATAAAAAGATGGCAATTTCTAGAGAAAAGAAAAACGCTCAGGTAGTAGCTCTTAAAGAACTAAGTGCAAATGCTTATGCTATTACTGTTGCAGTTAATAAGGGCATTACATCAAACGATATGACCTCATTGCGTAAGATAGCGCGTGAGCGTAATGTAAAGTTGGTTGTTGCTAAAAACTCATTAACTAAACTTGTGTTAAAAGATAACGAAGCATTCAATGTGATATGTGAAGATCTGAAAAATCCAGTGATGCTCGGTTTTTCAATGGAGGATCTATCATCTGGTTCAAAAGTACTAGGTGATTTCGCCAAAACTAATGACCGTCTTGAACTGCAGTCTGCAGCAATTGAAGGCGTTAGATATGGAGCGGATAAATTAACGTATGTAATGAATTTGCCAAACAGAGAACAAGCATTAGGTATGCTTGTTCTTGGCATGCAAGCGCCTTTAGTGCAGCTAACAGGCTCACTACAGGAGCTATATGGTCAATTTGCTAGAGTTCTGCACGCTGTTGCTGAACAAAAGCAAGATTGATTAGATATTAAACTGGAGATAAGAAATGAGCGATAAAGCGAAAGAAGTGGAAAAGTTATTAGATAGCATCGATAAGTTGACTGTAGCACAATTAGTTGAGTTAGTAGAAGCTATTAAAGATAAATATGGTGTTGACCCTCAGCCTGCTGCTGTTGCCGTTGCTGCTGCCCCTGCTGGTGGTGAAGCTGCTGCAGAGCAAACTGAGTTCAACTTAGTGTTAAAAGACGTAGGTGCGACTAAGATTGCTGTTATTAAAGTAGTTAAAGATGCGCTAAGTTTAGGTATTAAAGACGCGAAGGAAAAAGTTGATTCTGCTCCTTGTGCGCTACTTGAAGGTGTTGATAAAGCTAAAGCTGAAGAACTTGCTGTTCAGTTAAAAGAAGCAGGTGCGGACGTAGCAGTAGAGTAATACTTATACCGTTCTAATCTAATATTGCATTCATTAAATTTAAATAGGGTAAGCGTATGTCAGTTAAATCATTAACAGCGTCTGAGAAACGTCCACGTTTGAGCTTAGGCTCGAATAAAGGTATGGAATATCCACACCTAACGTGTTTGCAACCAAAGTCGTATAACGACGACTTCTTGCAGTTAGGTGTTGCGCCTAACAAGCGAGAGGATAAAGGCTTGCACGCTGAATTAACCACATCCTTTCCTATTAAGTCAGCTGCAGCGCAAGTTGCGCTGGAGTATGATTCATACGTAGTTGGAGAGCCGGGCTTCCATGAGCATGAATGCAAGGTGCGAGGACTAACGTACTCAGCACCGCTCAGGGCAAAACTCCGATTAGTATATTATGATAAAGAAGTTGGTAAGTTTAAAAAGATTAAAGAAGTAAAAGAGCAGGATGTTTATATCGGTGATATCCCATTAATGACTGAAACGGGTAGTTTCGTGGTTAATGGAACAGAGAGGGTTGTGGTATCACAGCTTTATCGTTCACCAGGTGTCTCTATCGAACATGATAGAGGAAAAACACACTCATCAGGAAAGCTTTTATACTCTGCGAGAATTATTCCTTACCGTGGTGCGTGGATTGATATTGAGTTTGATGCAAAAGACATCATCAGTGTTCGAATTGACCGTAGGAAAAAGCTTCCGGTCACGGTGCTTTTAAAAGCAATGGGCTATGATACTCAACAAATCATGGATCATTTTTATGAGAAGGATACTTTTATAATTAGTGGTGATCAATTTAGGTTTGATCTTATCCCTGATCGTTTAAAAGGCCAGATTGCAAGTGATGATATCAAAGATGATGAAGATAATATTCTCATCGAAAAAGGGACACGTATTTGGGTTAAGCAGATCCGTGAGCTTAAAAAGGCTAAAATTAAGCAAGTGATTGTAGATCCATCCTATTGTATTGGTAGAGTTATCGCTAACCCAGTTATTGATAAAGAAACAGGTGAAATTATCGCCGATACTAATGTAGTATTAACAGCTGAGCTAATTGAAAAAATAGTAGCCTCAGGTGCAGATGCTTTTACAGTCATATTTGTAAATGAATTAGAAAGAGGTCCTTACATTTCAGAAACGCTAATGTTAGACCAAACTAAGTCTCAACTGGATGCATGGGTAGAAGTTTACCATGTTTTACGTCCAGGTGAGCCACCAACGCCAGATGCAGCAAAGAATCTATTTGAGTCACTATTCTATGATTCTTCTCGATATGATTTGTCGCATATTGGTCGTATGAAGATTAACGAAAGATTTAGTAAAGACAAGCCAGAAACTCACGGTGTTTTAGACCCTGATGATGTGATGGATGTTGTTAAGTCCCTGGTTGATACTCGTGATGGCATGAATGGCCATACAGTAGATGATATTGATAATCTTAGTAACCGTCGTGTACGTTGTGTCGGTGAAATGGTTGTCAACCAGTTCAGAATTGCAATGGCAAAAGTTGGAAGGTCTACTCTAGATCGTCTAGTGCAGCCTGAGATTGAAGGTAAGCTACCACAAGATTTCTTTAACTCTAAGCCAATCGTAACTGCTTGGAGAGAGCTTTTTAGCTCAAGTCAGCTTTCACAGTATATGGAAAGAGGGAACCCACTTGCATTGATAACCCACTTGAGGCGTATTTCTGCACTTGGTCAAGGTGGTTTGGATAGAGCAAGAGCAACGATTGATGTTCGTGATGTTCACCCATCTCACTATGGTCGTATCTGCCCAATTGAAACTCCTGAGGGGCAAAATATTGGTTTGATTAACTCCCTGTCAGTGTACTCTGATCTTAATAAATACGGCTTTATGGTTACACCATTCTATGTTGTAAAAGACGGCATTGTTTCGAAAGAGGTTCGGTACTTATCAGCGCACGAAGAGTATGACTCTTATATCGCACAGGCAACGATCACTAGAGGCAGTAAAGGAGAAATCCAAGCTGACAGTGTTGAATGTCGATATAATGGTGAGTACACAACTGCTAAGCCTATTCAGATTAACTTTATTGAAGTAGCCGCTAACCAAGCAGTATCAGTTGCAGCTTCATTAATTCCTTTCCTGGAACATGATGATGCAAATAGAGCATTGATGGGATCAAACATGCAGCGCCAGGCTGTGCCAACAATAAGAGCAGATAAGCCACTAGTAGGCACTGGAATGGAACGTACGGTTGCATCTGATTCGGGTGTTTCAATGGTTGCTAAACGTGCAGGTACTGTTGAGTTTGTTGACTCATCTAGAATTGTGATTAGAGCAGACAAAGCCAATGATGAAGAAACCGTTGGAGTAGATATTTATAGAACGACTAAGTTCTTCCGCTCAAATCAAAACACCTGTGTTAACCAGCGACCTATCGTTGCATTGGGTGATATTGTTGATAAAGGCGATATCTTAACGGATGGGTCTGGTACAGATTTAGGTGAATTAGCACTAGGACAGAACATGCTTGTCGCATTTATGTCTTGGAATGGCTATAACTTTGAGGATTCCATTATTCTATCCGAGCGTGTTGCGCAAGAGAATCGCTTTACATCGGTCCATATTCATGAACTACAGTGTATTGCTCGTGATACCAAGCTTGGTCCTGAAGAAATAACTGCTGATATTCCAAATATTGGAGAGGGTGCATTAGGCAAACTCGATGAATCAGGTATTGCATACATAGGCGCTAAGGTTGGTCCTGGTGATATTTTAGTGGGTAAAGTAACCCCTAAAGGTGAAAGCCAGCTAACACCAGAAGAAAAGTTATTAAGAGCTATTTTTGGTGAAAAAGCATCAGATGTCAAAGATACGTCACTCCGAGTGAAGTCAGGCAGTTCAGGGACTGTAGTTGATGTTAAAGTCTTTACTCGTGATGGAACTCAAAAAGATGCAAGGGCATTAGAGATTGAGTCTGAGCAACTTGAGTTAGCTAGACGTGATTTGAGTGATGAGCTTAAACTAAAGTCAAGAATGGTTATCGAGAAGATTTCTGCGTTAGTATTGAATCAGACTTATAGTAAAGGCATTAATGGTATTAAGGCAGGTGTTAAAATCACCAAAGCCTTCCTTGATGGCTTGAAAAATAGAGAGCTATTAGCGATTCAAACCGGCAAAGCTGATATTGATGACAAGATTTCTGAATATGCTGAGGTAATCAACTCTCTTGAAAAAGATTTTGAGAAGCGCCTTGAAAAACGTCGCTCTCAGATTCAGATGGGTGATGATTTGACTCCTGGAGTCATTAAAATTGTTAAAATCTTCTTGGCAACAACACTCCATATTCAGCCAGGAGATAAGATGGCTGGACGACATGGTAACAAAGGTGTTATTTCAACAATTGTTCCAGTAGAGGATATGCCATATACGGAGGATGGAACGCCAATTGACGTTATACTAAATCCGTTAGGTGTCCCCTCTAGAATGAACGTTGGTCAGATTTTAGAAATGCACTTAGGGTTAGCAGCTAAAGGTTTAGGTAAGCAAATCAACCAAATGATGAAGAACCACCCAATAGCAAAATTAAGAACCTATTTAGAGAAAATCTACAAGGTATCAAAAATTGAAAAGATTAACATTTCTGACTACACGGATGAACAGGTAATTGAGCTTGCAATTGAGTTATCGAAAGGGGTTCCAATGGCATCCCCGGTATTTGATGGAGCAGGTATTGATACGATTAAGTCACTACTTAAAATGGCCGGTGAGCCAGAAAATGGTCAGAAACAGCTATATGACGGTAGAACAGGCTTACAGTTTGATATGAAAAGCACTGTTGGTTACATGTATATACTAAAGCTAAATCATTTAGTTGATGATAAGATGCATGCGCGTTCTACAGGATCTTACAGTCTTGTCACCCAGCAACCACTTAGTGGTAAGGCACAGTTTGGTGGGCAAAGATTTGGTGAGATGGAAGTATGGGCATTAGAAGCTTATGGTGCGGCATATACCTTACAAGAGATGCTAACTGTCAAGTCCGATGACGTGACAGGAAGAAGTAAGATGTATAAGAACATCGTAGACGGTAATTACTCAATTAATGCAAATCTTCCTGAGTCCTTCAACGTCCTCATGAAAGAAATTATGGCGTTAGGTATTGACGTCAAAATGAATGAACAGTAGGAGCGAATATTATGTCATTTAAGCCATACTCAACCAGTCAGCACAAGAGAGACTTATTTTCTACTGATACGAACCAAGACAATAAAAACCCGCAGCTTCTTAAGTCAATTTCGCTGTCAATTTTATCACCTGAGGATATCAAGAGTCGCTCAAGAGGTGAGGTTCGTAATCCGGAAACTGTTAACTATCGAACTTTAGGTCCTGTAAGGGGGGGCTTACTTTGTGCAGAAATTTTCGGTCCTACAAAAGACTGGGAGTGCCAGTGCGGAAAATATAAGCGATTGAAGCACAGGGGGGTTGTTTGTGAGAAATGTGGTGTAGAGGTTACCTACAGTAAAGTCCGTCGTGAGAGAATGGGGCATATTGATCTTGCAACACCCATTGCACATATCTGGTTTTTGAAATCTTTACCATCTAGAATTAGCTGGATGCTAGATATGAAGCGCAAGGATGTTGAGCGCGTATTATATTTTGAGTCTTATATAGTTATTGATGGTGGTATGACTGACCTTGAAAAAGGCCAAATTCTTACCGAAGAAGAGTACCACGAGTGCTTCTCAACATATGGAGATGACTTTACTGCGCTAATGGGTGGTGAAGCAATTCGATTAATGCTTAAAAACATTGATATGGATGAAGAAATTAGCATCATTCGTGAGGCACTGCCATCAGTATCATCTGAAGCAAAGTCTAAAAAGCTGCTCAAGCGTTTACAGATGCTAGAATCTTTTAATAGCTCTGGCAATAGACCTGAGCATATGGTGATGACAATTCTTCCGGTATTGCCACCAGACTTAAGGCCGTTGGTTCCATTACCAGGTGGTCGTTTTGCAACATCTGACTTGAATGATCTATACCGTAGGGTTATTAATCGTAACAACCGTTTGAAGCGTTTGTTAGAGATTGGTGCACCAGGCATTATTGTTAATAATGAAAAACGTATGTTACAAGAGTCAGTTGACGCCTTGTTTGATAATGGTCGTCGTGGAAAAGCCGTAACAGGTACTAATAAGCGTGAATACCATTCATTTACAAAAGGGTTAACAGGTAAAAGAGGGCGATTTAGACAGAATTTGTTAGGTAAACGTGTAGATTACTCTGCTCGTTCAGTGATTGTAGTAGGCCCAACGCTAAAACTACATCAGTGTGGTATACCAAAGAAGATGGCGATTGAGCTATTCAAGCCATTTGTATACGGTCGATTACAGCGTCTTGGCCATGCTAGCACAATTAAAGCAGCTAAGAAAATGGTAGAGAGGGAAGAAGCGGTTGTTTGGGATGTACTAGAGCATGCAATTCGTGAGCACCCAATCTTGTTGAACAGAGCGCCGACGCTTCATAGGCTAGGGATTCAAGCATTTGAACCAAAGTTAATTGAAGGGAAAGCAATCCAGTTACATCCTTTGGCTTGTGCATCATTCAATGCAGATTTTGATGGTGATACAATGTCAGTTCACGTGCCATTGACGTATGAAGCACAGTTAGAAGCTAGATGTCTGATGATGTCTACAAATAATATTCTGTCTCCTGCAAATGGTAACCCCGTTGTAGATCCACAGCTAGATATTGTTCTAGGTATTTATTATCTAACTAGAATGCACCTATGCGACAAAGGCGAGGGAATGGTCTTTGCTGATACAAAAGAGTTAAAACGTGCATATGATCAGAATGTAGTCTCTCTACACGCTAAGATCAAGGTTCGAATCGAAACCGAAACAGGCATTGAGATGGTAGAGACGACTACTGGTCGTATCATTTTATCACAGGTACTCCCTAAGAAAATGCCATTTGAATTAGTTAACCGAGTACTTAAAAAGAAAGATGTATCTAGCCTGGTGCAAGACTGTTACCGCCGATGTGGTACTAAAGACACGGTTATCTTTGTTGACCAAATTATGTATCTAGGGTTTGAGTATGCAACAAAATCGGGTGCATCTATTGGAATTGATGACATTGAGGTTCCTGCTGAGAAGGGCATGATCCTTGATACTAGCGCGCAACAAGTAGATGATGTATACAAACAGTTCAATACGGGTTTAATTACTCGCGGTGAGTGTTCAAACAAAGTTATTGATATCTGGTCTGACGCAAGAGATAAAATTGCAGACGCAATGATGAAGAGTATGTCAGTTGAAACAGTAGTAGATGCTAAGGGTAATAAATATGAGCAAGCCTCATCAAACCCTGTCTTTATGATGGCTGATTCTGGAGCAAGGGGCTCGGTAGCACAGCTTCGTCAGCTAGCAGGTATGCGTGGTCCTATGACTAGACCAGATGGTAGTATTATTGAAACACCCGTAAAAGCGAATTTCAAAGAAGGGCTAGATGTTCTTCAGTACTTTATTACCACTCACTCTGCAAGAAAGGGTCTTGCTGATACTGCATTAAAAACAGCTAACTCTGGTTACTTAACAAGACGTTTAGTTGATGTAGCGCATGACTTAGTGGTTAAAGAACTTGACTGCGGAACAGAAGAAGGCGTTATTATTGAGTCCATTATCGAAGGTGGTGAAGTTATAGAGTCACTGAAAGAGCGGATTTTAGGACGAGTGCTATCAGAAGATGTTATTGGCTCTGAACAACAAGTACTTGCTAAGCGCAATGATATCATCACAGATGCTGTTGCTGATTTGTTAGAGCAGAATCGAATAGAGCGTGTCACAGTACGCTCTGTGATTACCTGTGCATTGCAGGACGGTGTTTGTGCGATGTGTTATGGTCATGATCTAGCAAGAGGCAATCTGGTGAATAAAGGTGAAGCAATTGGTATTATTGCTGCACAGTCAATCGGTGAGCCTGGTACTCAGCTTACAATGAGAACCTTCCATATCGGTGGTGCTGCGTCACGTGCATCAGCTGATAACAGCATTCAGGCGCGTGGTTCTGGTACATTGAAGATTCATAATGTGAAAACGATTCAAAACGCAGAAGGTGCATTGATTGCTGTATCTCGATCTGGAGGATTGAGTATTTACGATCAAAATAATCGTGAAATTGAAAAGTACCCAATCGTATATGGTACCAAGATTCTGTTTAAGGATGATGCTGAGGTCAAGTCCGGTGAAACAATTGCAGAGTGGGATCCATATACTCACCCAATTATTTCTGAGGTACCTGGTTACATTAAGCTTCATGATATGGTTGAGGGTGCAACAATTACACGCCAGGTTGATGAATTAACTGGGTTGTCGAACATCGTTGTGTTGCCAAGTGACAGTAAGTCATCTAAGGAGCAAAGACCAATGATCGGCATCATCGATAAGAAAGGTGAAGTGGTCAATATCCCAGGTACAAAGCTACCTGCAAACTACTTCCTAGGTTCTGGTGCAGTTACCTCACTGGAAGATGGTTCTAAGATTGAGATTGGTGATGTAATCGCTAGAATTCCAAAAGAAAGCTTTAAGACAACTGATATTGCAGGTGGTCTACCAAGAGTTGCTGACTTATTTGAGGCTAGAAGACCTAAAGATGCGGCAATTCATGCTGAAATATCAGGTATCATTAGTTTTGGTAAAGAAACTAAGGACAAGCGTCGTTTGATCATTACCTCATCTACTCAAGAGGATCGTCGTGAGGAGTTGATTCCTAAATGGCGTTCAATCACCGTCTTTGAAGGTGAGTCAGTTGAGAAGGGTGATGTTATTGTTGATGGTGCTTCTGATCCGCATGCAATCTTAAGATTGCTAGGTGTCGGTGCATTTGCAAATTATATTATAAACGAAGTACAAGATGTATACAGACTGCAAGGGGTTACAATCAATGATAAACATATTGAAGTGATCACTAAACAGATGCTTCGTAAAGTAGTCATTACGGATGGTGGAGACTCTGTCCATATGAAGGGTGATATAGTTCTACATCATCAGTTACAGGAAGAGATCGATCGTATTGGACAAGATGGTATTAAGCCTAAGTTTGAGCGAGTACTGTTAGGAATAACAAAAGCTTCATTATCAACTGAATCTTGGATATCAGCAGCATCATTCCAAGAAACGACACGAATCTTAACAGATAGTGCATTTCAAGGTAAGAGTGATGAGCTGAAAGGCTTAAAAGAGAATGTTATTGTAGGCCGACTCATACCAGCAGGAACTGGATTTAAGAAATCTAGGTCCCAGGCTAATACTGCAATGGGGATTGATCAATTATTTACAACATCATTGGTAGATGATAACGATAAACTTGATAACCCTGCTGAAGATATATTTGACCCGGTTGAGAGTATAGAGCAGACTGCATCTGAACAGCCAGAAGTGTCTGAAGAGTCAGAAGTGTCTGAACAGCCAGAAGTGTCTGAACAGTCAGAAGTGTCTGAAGAGCCACAAGTGACTGAAGAGTCAGAAGTATCAGAACAGCCAGTGGATGCTCAGATAGACAAAACCAAAGAAAATGAGGAGTAACACTATGATTCTTAAAATCTTGCTTGACAGGTTTATGAGAAATCTAATAGAATACTTCATTGTTAATTAATTAGTTAAGATTAGGGGAAACTATGCCTACCACAAATCAGTTAGTTAGAAAAGCGCGAAAAGCGCCGAAAAAGAAAACCAAGGTTCCAGCATTAGTTGGTTGCCCACAGAGAAGGGGTGTTTGTTTGAATGTAAAAGTTGTAAAGCCTAAGAAGCCTAACTCCGCTAACCGTAAGGTCTGCCGTGTTCTTCTTAGTAGTGGTGTAGAGATCACAGCTTATATTCCAGGTATTGACCATGATTTAAAAGAGCACTCAGTTGTACTGGTTGCGGGTGGTCGTAGAAAAGATTTACCAGGTGTGGGGTATATTGTTGTTCGTGGTAAGTTGGATGCGACAGCAGTCCAAGGCCGTAGGCAGGGTAGATCGAAGTATGGTGCGAAACGCCCCAAAAATGATTAATTGAGATAGGGTATATAGAATGTCTAGAGGAAAAAGTGCAGCTTTAAAAAACAGCTCAAGAAAACAAAAGATGATGGATAACCGCTATGCGGGTAATGATAATGTTGCGAAACTCATCAGATCAGTGATGGTTGATGGTAAGTCATCAATAGCGCGTGCAATTGTGTATGAGGCTATGGCCGAGGCAACGCTTAAAATGCCTAAGTTCGTTGATTTGCCTGAGCATAATGACGTCAGAGAAAAGGAGTCATTGATGCTTGATAAGGTTATAGAAATCATTACGCCAAGAGTTGAGGTGAAAAGCAGACGTGTTGGTGGTGCGAACTATCAAGTGCCTATGATGGTTAATCGTGACCGAGGTAGGACACTAGCGTTAAGATGGATTGTTGATGCAGCAAGATCACGTAAAGAAGGAAAGCCAATGAGCGTTAAGCTAACCCGTGAGTTTTTGGATGCGTTAGAAGGTAAAGGTGGTGCGCTTAATCGCAAAGAAACACAAGATAAGATGGCAAGTGCTAACAGAGCAAATGCAAACCTTGTCCGAAGAGATCAGCCGCAGAAAGATAAGTCTGAGTAATTTAAGGAGTTAAGCAGTGTCATCAATTACAAAAACCGTAGATCTTACAAAGGTCCGTAATATAGGAATCTGTGCGCATGTTGATGCAGGTAAAACTACATCCACTGAGCGAATCCTTTTTTATGCTGGTCACACAAGACAGTTAGGTAGTGTAGATTCAGGTACAACTGTAATGGATACGATGGATGCCGAGCGAAAGCGTGGTATTACAATTCAGTCTGCTGCTGTGACTTGTTACTGGACTGATCATAGAATCAATATTATTGATACCCCTGGACACGTAGATTTTACCGTAGAGGTTGAGCGTTCCTTGCGAGTGTTAGATGGTGCTGTTGTTGTTTTCTGCGCTGTCGGTGGAGTAGAGCCTCAGTCTGAAACAGTATGGAGGCAAGCTGATAGGTACCGCGTCCCGAGAGTCTGTTTTGTAAACAAGATGGATCGGTCTGGTGCTGACTTCTTTAATGTGGTAGGACAGGTTAAAAACCGTTTAAAAGCAGTTCCTGTTATTATGAATTTGCCTATTGGAAAGGAAGATTATTTCGAAGGTGTTGTTGATCTTATTAAAATGAAGGCAGTTATTTGGAACGAAGATGACTTTGGTTTGACTTGGGAAGAAAAAGACATCCCTGAGTCACTACAAGCAGTTTCTGAAGAGAAGCGAGCAGACTTAGTCGAAGCTGCTGCTGAAGGCAGTGATGAGTTAATGGAGATCTACTTCGAAACGCAAGAGTTAAGTGTTGAACAGATTAAAGAAGGCATTCGAAAGCGAACCCTTTCTAATGCTATTATCCCGGTTTACTGTGGGTCTGCATTTAAAAACAAAGGGGTGCAACCAGTCCTTGATGCAGTTATTGAGTTCTTACCAAGTCCACAAGATATAGCTGATATAGTTGGTGTTAACCTTGAAGAGGAAGAAGTAACACGTAAGTCTGATCCTAAAGAACCATTATCGGCACTGGCATTTAAGATTGTAACAGATCCTTTTGTTGGAACGCTTACATATATCCGTGTGTATTCTGGGATCTTAAAGTCAGGAAGCGCTGTTTTTAATATGGCTACTGGCAAAAAAGAGCGAGTTGGTCGTTTGTTGTTGATGCAGTCAGATAAGCGTGTAGACATTACTGAGGCAAAAGCAGGTGAGATCATCGCTGCAGTTGGTCTGAAGGCTGTTACAACAGGTAACACATTGTGTGATCTGGCTCATCCAATATCACTTGAGTCAATGCATATCCCCGATCCTGTAATTTCTGTTGCTATTGAGCCTAAGACAAAGTCTGATCAGGAAAAATTATCCCTAGCATTAAGTCGCCTTACGGTAGAGGACCCATCGTTTAAGATCAAGACTGATCCTGATTCAGGCCAAACCATTATAATGGGTATGGGGGAGCTACACCTAGAGGTGATTGTAGATCGCCTTAGAACAGAATTTAGTGTTGATGCTGCAGTTGGGAAGCCGCATGTGGCATACCGTGAAGGTATTCGCAAAATGGTCGAGCAAGAGGCTAAGTACATTAAGCAAAGTGGTGGTCGTGGACAATATGGTCACGTATGGCTGCGTGTTGAGCCGGGTGAAGAAGGTGCTGGCTATGAGTTTAATAGTGAGATTGTTGGTGGTGTGATTCCAAGAGAGTATATCCCCGCTATTGATAAAGGGGTAAAAGAGCAAGCGGCAAATGGCGTTATTGCTGGATATCCTATCCTAGATGTAAAAGTTACCGTATTTGATGGTTCATTCCACGAAGTAGATTCTAGTGAAATTGCATTTAAGGTTGCAGGTTCACAGTGTTTCCGTGAGGCTGTTAAAAATGCCGATCCGTTCTTATTAGAGCCGATCATGCAGGTAGAAGTTTCTACACCAGAAGAAAATGTCGGTGACGTTGTTGCTGACTTGAATAGAAGGCGTGGAATTATCCTGGGAATGGATGATGGCCATGCTGGAAAAATTGTGAAAGCAGAAGTCCCGTTATCTGAATTATTTGGATATGTGACTGAGTTAAGATCAATGACTAAAGGTCGAGCAGTACCAAACGTTGATCCTAAAAAATATGGTGAAGTCCCGGCTAGCATTGCAGAAGCGGTTATAAAAGGCGAAAGTCACTAATAATTCGTAATTATGCCTTGATTTAGTCGGTGTAACATGTTAAAAAAGATGTGTTATTGAGTTAAATATAAATTTGATGTGTAAAATATAGTGGAGTAGCATAATGTCAAAAGTACACGTGAATGTGGGAACCATTGGTCACGTAGATCATGGTAAGACAACATTAACAACAGCGTTGGTTCGTTTAAAGGGTGATCAGGGTGAGATATCTGTAACTGATATTGATCGTGCGCCAGAGGAATCAGCACGTGGTATTACAATTAACACTGCACACGTAGAGTATGAGTCTGATAAGAGACACTATGCGCACGTAGATTGCCCAGGACATAAAGATTATGTGAAGAACATGATTACGGGTGCTGCACAAATGGACGGTGCGATCTTAGTTGTATCTGCAAATGACGGTCCTATGCCGCAAACAAAAGAGCATATCTTGTTAGCAAGACAAGTGGGTGTTCCCCAGATTGTTGTATTCATGAACAAATGTGACATGGTTGACGATGAAGAGTTGTTAGAGCTGGTTGAGATGGATATCAGAGAGTTATTGGATGCGCAAGGTTTTGATGGTGATAATGCGCCAGTGATCAGAGGTTCTGCACTAAAGGCTGTTGAAGGTGATACCAGTGAGCTAGGCTCAGGTGCTATTGACCAGTTACTAGATGCGATAGATAGCTTTATCTCAGACCCAGTTAGAGATTTGGATAAGCCAGTGTTGGTGCCGATCGAGAATGTGATGACAATCTCGGGTCGTGGATCAGTAGCAACAGGAAAAATCGAGCAGGGTATTCTTAAGGTAGGCGATGAAGTAGAGATTGTGGGTATTAGAGCTACGCAAAAGACAACGTGTACTGGTGTTGAGATGTTCAGAAAAGAACTGAAGCAAGGTCAGGCAGGGGATAACGTAGGTGTTCTACTAAGGGGTCTTAAGAGAGAAGATATTGAGCGTGGTCAGGTTATCGCAACTCCTGGTTCAATTACACCGCACACAAAGTTTGTAGCTGAGGTATACATCTTAACCAGCAAAGAGGGTGGCAGACATACACCATTCTTTAAGGGTTACAGGCCACAGTTCTACTTTAGAACAACAGATGTAACCGGTGCTGTGGAGTTGCCAGAAGGTGTAGAGATGGTTATGCCAGGTGATAACATCACCATTACGGTTGAGCTAATCCATCCGATTGCAATGGAAGAAGGGCTACGTTTTGCGATCCGAGAGGGCGGTAAGACAGTAGGTTCTGGTGTGATCGCTAAGGTAGTAGAGTAATTCACTGAGAGGTTATTATGGCAGCCAAGAATAAAAGCACTATGATTAGAATCAAGCTGAAAGCGCATGATTATCGTTTGATTGATAAGGCGACTCGCGAGATTGTTGACACTGCAAAAAAGACTGGAGCAAAAATTCATGGTCCAATTCCAATGCCAACTCGTATAGAGCGTGTAACCATATTGATTTCTCCGCATGTCAACAAGCATGCTAGAGATCAGTATGAAATTAGAACACATAGTCGTTTGCTGGATATTGTTCAGCCGGACCCAGCTACAGTAGATGCCTTGATGCGTCTGAATCTAGCTGCAGGTGTTCATGTAGAAATTAGAGTAGATGAAGTTAAATAGGTAATAAAGATGAGCATAGCAATACTAGCTAAAAAAATCGATATGACATCAGTATACGATGAGAATGGAAACATGCTTCCAGTGACTTTGCTGGAGGTAAGCCCTCATCATGTTGTATCTCAGAAAACCGAAGCGGTTGATGGATATAATGCTGTGCAGTTTGCTGCAGGTCCTATCAAGAAAAAGCCCACTAAACCAATGAGGGGGCATTTTGCTAAGGCAAATGTAGAGCCAAAGAGAACATTATACGAGTGTCGAGTTGATGATCTTTCTCAGTATGAGCTTGGGTCAGAGTTAACCCTTGATGCTGCTTCCGAATGGACGCATGTTGATGCAGTTGCATTTAGTAAGGGTAAAGGGTTTTCCGGTGTTATGAAGGCCCATAACTTTTCAGGACAGCGTGCAACTCACGGTGTATCTTTGGCGCACAGAAAGCCTGGTTCGTCAGGTCAATGTCAGGATCCCGGTCGTATTTTCCCAGGTAAGAAAATGGCAAGACGTCTTGGTAACGAGAAAAAAACAATCCAAAGCTTAATGTTGGTTGAGATTGATACTGAAAACAGTTTGATTGTCGTTAAAGGTTCAGTTCCAGGTCCAAAAGGCGGGTTTGTTTTTCTAAAGAAAGCGCTCAAGAAAAATAGGAGTAAGTCATGAACTTATTGATGTCTGATAACAATAAAGACTCTGTTGATCTTTCTGAACTAGTTTTTAACATTGCAATGAATAAAACGTTACTCTGGAAAGCGGTTAAAGTTTATACTGGAAAGAGGATTACAACGGCAAAGAACAAAAGTAGGTCAGATATTGCGTTTAGTGGTAAAAAGCCATGGCAGCAAAAAGGTCTAGGTAAAGCAAGAGCTGGTACAAAGGCGAGTCCACTATGGAGAAAAGGTGGTGTTACTTTTGCTAAGTCTTCAATTGATTACCGCACCAAGCTGAAAATAAACAAGAAAGAGTATCGTCAGGCAATTCGTGTGTTATTTTCTGAACATATGAGAAAGGGCACCATTAAAGTTATTAACGAAATTGCAGTAACAGAATCTAAGACCAAAAGCTTTAAAGACTTTATGTCTAAGGTTGATTTTGTGAAGACAGGTAAACCTAAAAATTGGACTGGCCTAATCATTCTTGATAGTTTGTCTGAGTCAGTTTTCTTGGCTTCATCAAATCTATACGAGTATATGATTTGTGATGTTAGAGGGCTAGATCCATTGTCACTTTCACACGCTAGTGAGCTTTTAATTACTCGTGAAGCGTTAAAGAAAATTGAGGAGTGGTTAGCATGAACAAGTCTAAATTATTCGACTTACTAGAATCACAAAGAATTACAGAGAAAACTTCACGGTGTGCTCAAAGTAATCAATATGTATTTAAAGTAAGAAATGAGTCTACTAAAACAACTATCAAAGAAGTTATTGAGACGACATACAATGTTAAAGTCACTCGATGTAATATCCTTAACAGAAAAGGCAAGTTTAAAGCAAGACGAAATGGCCACACTAAGTCATTTAAAGTTGCCTATGTAACATTGGCTAAAGGCCAAGAGCTGAATCTAGCAGACTAGGGGAAAATAATGACAGTCAAATCAAGTTATATCCAGGTTAAAAAGCCAACAACTCCTGGCCAGCGTGGCACTCAGGCGGTTAAGCACCCACACCTATACAGTGGTGGTCCTATGAAAAGCTTGCTAACAAGCAAGAAAGGAATTAGTCAAAGTGGACGAAACTCAGAAGGAAGAATTACGGTAAGACATCGCTCTTCTAGAACGCACCGTTCTCAGTTACGAATTGTTGACTTTAAACGATCACATAAAGATGGTATTGCAGCTAAGGTCCATCGAATCGAGTATGATCCACATAGATCAGCACATATTGCGCTAGTTTGTTATGCAGATGGCGAGTGGTCATATATTTTAGCACCAAAAGGTTTAAGATCTGGTGATGAGGTTATGTCTGGTGCTCAGGCTCAGGTGAAGCCGGGTAATACACTTGCAATTGAGTCAATCCCTCTAGGCACAGTGATACATAATGTAGAGCTTCGTCCAGGAAAGGGTGGGCAGATAGCAAGAAGTGCGGGCTCATATGTTTCTTTACTTGGTAAAGAATCTGGCTATGCTATAGTTCGTTTGAGATCAGGCGAAACTAGAAAGGTATTGTTAACATGTCGTGCTACAGTAGGTGAAGTATCTAACTCAGAACATTCACTGAAAAAGTTTGGTAAAGCAGGTGCAAAGCGTTGGATTGGTATTCGTCCAACTGTTAGAGGCGTAGCAATGAACCCGGTTGATCACCCTATGGGTGGTGGTGAAGGCCGAACTTCTGGTGGGCGTCATCCATGTTCACCATGGGGTTGGAAGACTAAAGGGTATAAGACTAGGTCTAACAAACGTACTGATAAGTTTATTGTTCGCTCAAGAAGAAAAGCGAAAGAGAAGAGGGGTAGTTAATCATGGCAAGGTCGTTAAGAAAAGGCCCGTATATTCATCCTAAGTTGTTTAAAAAGGTATTGTCGCATTCGCAAGGTCAAACAAAGGGCGTGATTAAAACTCGCTCTCGTGCAAGTACTATTTTACCAATGATGGAAGGTTTAACATTTGATATTCATAATGGAAAAGACTATATACGTATCTTTATCATTATGGAAATGATAGGCCACAAGCTGGGTGAGTTTGCAGCAACTCGTAGGCCGCCTAAACATTCAGATAAGAAGTCATAAGGGTAGGAGTTGATCATGGTAAGAGCAGAAATAAAAAATCAGCGTTCCTCGGTTAAGAAGGTTCAGTTAGTTGCTAAATTGCTAAGAGGTAAATCAGTACCTGTTGCTAATACGCAGCTTCAATTCATGCAGCAGAAGTCAGCAAAATTTATGCTTAAACTGCTAAGAAGTGCAATTGCAAATGCTGAAAATAACTTAGGACTTGATTCAGATGAAATGTTTATTTCAGTAGTACTGGTTAATAAAGGCCCAACGTTAAAACGTTGGAGAGCTCGTGCAAAAGGCCGATCGGCGCGTATCTTAAAACGTTCCGTGAATGTTGTTATAGAGCTATCAAATAAAGAAGCTGGAGAGTAAGTAATGGGTCAGAAGACGAATCCAAATGTAAATAGACTTTATATAAATCGAGCGCCTCAGTCAATTGGTTGTACTGATGATAAGAAGCGTTATGTTCGCGACTTGAAAGCAGATATGGCTCTTAGAAAAAAGATCACATCTAAATTCCCTGGCATTGAAAAGATTTTGGTTGAAAGAACAGCAAATGATGCACATGTTATGATTTATTGTGCAAAACCAGGTGTTATCATTGGTAAAAAAGGTGCTGACGCTGATAATATGAAGAAAGATTTGCAAAAAATTCTTAATATGAGCGTTCATTTAAGCATTCGTGAAGTTAAAAACCCTGACATGTCAGCAAATTTGCTAGCAGAATCAGTTGCATTACAGTTAGAAAAAAGGGTATTATTCAGGAAAGCTGTTAAAAGAGCTATTCAGTCAGCAATGCGTGCAGGCGCATTAGGTATCAAAGTGACAGTAAGTGGTCGACTTTCAGGTGCTGAAATAGCAAGAAGCGAAACCTATAAAGAAGGTCGTGTTCCTCTGCATACATTTAGAGCGAACATTGATTACTCTTTAGCAGAAGCTCACACAACTTATGGTGTGATCGGTGTTAAGATATGGGTTTATAAGGGTGACGTATTTGATAACGAACTGTTATCATAATATTGATTGGAGCAAGGCATGTTACAGCCACCAAAAAATACAAAGTTTAATAAGATGAGAAAAGGCAGATCACGTGGATCTGCTAGAAGCTCTGTTGTTGCATTCGGAGATTTCGGCATGCAGTCAGCAGGACGTTCTCGCTTGAACGCAAGACAGATTGAGGCAGCGCGTCGTGCTATGACTCGCCACCTTAAAAGAGATGGTAAGCTTTATATCAGAGTTTTTCCTGATAGACCTATATCTAAAAAGCCTCTTGAAGTGAGACAAGG
>JBDQHG010000013.1:0-20103 GCA_040264995.1 Gammaproteobacteria bacterium
TAATTAGAGCATGGCAAATCATTATGAATAGCATAAAGCACAATATACCGAAGCAGTCACTTACGAAGCAGAGGGCTCGAGCGTTAATTGTCAAACTTATATTAGCTATTTCACCCATTACTGTTGAAAACTCTATTGAGCTTCGCAAGGCAGTGTCAGCTTATGTCTCCACGGTTCAGTATTTGAAAACACTCCCCTTACTTCGCATGCTACTAATTAAAAACCGCCGTAAAAAACGCAAAGTAATACGCCGTAGTAGAATAAAAGCCTGGCTCCTAAGAAGCAAGGGTATCCGAATCACTGTCACTAAATTCCTATATCACAAAGGACAGTCAGTCAAACTACACTACAAAAGTGCTAAGGCCTCTATAAGAAATCGCATAAACAACATCTTCACTCGTTTCAACCTAAATCTCAGCTTGCTTTGGAAAGCAGGAATTAGCCCTATCACGCTTGCAAGATTTTTCGTTGATTTAGCCCGTAAGGTTCAGCAAGACAAACAACAAAATCCTGAGCAGGATAAAGAGCCAGCCTTTAATCAGCATGCTTACCTACTGAGACATGCCCAACAACTCATTGAAGTACATGCTGTTCGCTATATTTGTCTTTCTATATATCTACCAGAAATTATTCGTGACATTAATGGCACTGAGCGTTTAGCAGTAATGGCTCAAGAACTAAATGTAGTTTTAGTTGATGGAAAAATCATTCCTCCAAACTACTTATCAGCAAACCAGGTGCCCACAGCCCCCAGTATCGCACCCCCTCTTGGATAAACGCTAGTAATCATACTGTAAAAAATACTCTGTGCGCCTTATCCACTATGTAGTTCCGAGATATCTGTATTGCTACAAACCAATACCATGTAATAATGCAAATACCTATAACTTGAGGAATGAGATGCTATACTGGCAAGCTGTAAGAAATGAGTTTTACAATCGTTACGCAAAAGATTATTCATTTTCCTATACGACTCTTAGGCACTACCCAGATGAACCACAGATAGCGAAATCAGAATCCGTTAAGCGTCAGACATACTTGTTTAGTGATGATGGGAAACTATACCTTACCCAGCGAGAAGCAGATTGTATCTACTTCTTAGTACAAGGAAAGACCATAAAAGATACTGCAGAAGAGCTTCTACTCTCACCAAGGACCGTAGAGTTTTATCTAAAACGTATAAAGGATAAGTTTAATCAGCCAAACAAAAAAAACTTACTTGCCACACTGCAGAATAGCCCTTACTTCCATGCGTTTTACCAAACTCTAGATGCAGAATTTAATGACTAAACTCTGGCGTCAGATGGCAATACTGACATTACAAGTGCTTTATCACCCTCTATCAGAACTCTAATAACTGGTTCAGTTTGGGAGTGCCTAATCACCGTACGTAACTGTGGATGAGCTGCTTGCATCTGGAGAAGTTCTATATCTCCATCCTTTGAAACAGTGGTCTGGTACTGGTAGTGCTTATTCAATAAGGGCAGT
The DNA here is from genome assembly GCA_040264995.1 of Gammaproteobacteria bacterium. Classification (GTDB taxonomy): domain Bacteria; phylum Pseudomonadota; class Gammaproteobacteria; order Comchoanobacterales; family Comchoanobacteraceae; genus Synchoanobacter. The sequence goes on from JBDQHG010000013.1 coordinate 1,489, forward strand.
AACGAACCTGATGCTGCAGATAACAACTTAGCAAGAATGTACAAAGGGTCTGATAGTGGCATCCAGGATTGATCAATAACATGACCACACGGCTCCCCTCCATACCGCGCTCCTAGTTCTACCATGCGAGAGTATACATGGTGATCTCCTACCTGAGCTCTAACACAGGTGACACCTTGCTCTAAAAGCACTTCAATTAATCGTTGGTTTGACATTTCTGTTGCCACTACTGGCTGACTACTGCCTTGAGATAAGTTCCATAAAATATCATCACCATCAAGCACAACTCCTCTACTTTTTAGTTTGAGACGGTCCCCATCGCCATCAAAATAGACAACTAGGTCAGCATCAGTACTCCCCAAAGACTCTTGCTGAAGCATTACACACCCCGTGGTATTGATTAAGCCTGGGTTGATCTTGTGAACTAGTGTTGGCTTCAAACCAATCCCCTCTAAAAGATCTAGGTGGTATGACCAGGACCCGTTTGCTGCATCTACCAAACAAGCCCTAGATACACCCCCAACAGCCTGCAGGAGCTGCGTAAGGTAGTAGTTCTTAACTTCTTGGTGACACTCTGCTATATGCCCATCAGAACACTTTTCCCAGCTTTTACCAACAAGTTCCAACATAGAATTACAAACGTCTGAGGATAGCACCTGACCAATTATCTTAAACCCATTATCTGATACAGGGTTATGCGACGCTGTAACAATCAAACCTGTTTGGTTGTGATCAAAACACCACTTTGCTAAAACTGGAGTAGGTAACAAACCAGCATCATAAACCTGCAACCCAGCATCTTTCGCGCCAGATAATAAAGCCTGATACAGCTTATATGATGAAGGTCTTGGGTCATGTGCAACAACAATTTGATGAATCGATAAGTGCTGCTTAAGCACAAATGGAATGGCATAAAATGATGACTCTGTAATGAGAGGAGCGCCATATGGGCCCCTCACCCCATTACTTTTCATCAGCCGAGTCTTCGGACTCCTGAGGCTTTGGTTCAGGCTCCACCCACCACTCTGGTGGCTTAGGGGCTTTACCCTCCATGATCAAATCGATTTGATCAGCCTCAATAGTCTCGTACTTCATCAATACCTCTGCCATTAGATGAAGAATTTTCATGTTATCCTTAAGGATCTTTGTCGCTCTTTGATAGTTTCTGTCAATAATTTCATGGATTTCTTTATCGATCAACTGAGCTGTTGCATCAGACATCTCACGATGCTTCGTGACTGATTTGCCCAAAAACACCTCGCCCTCATCCGCAGAGTAGTTAATAGGACCCATCGTACTAGACAACCCCCAAGAAGTAACAATTTTGCGCGCTAACTCTGTCGCTTTCTCTATATCGTTTGATGCACCTGTTGTAACAGCCTCCTGGCCAAATACAATCTCTTCTGCAACTCGTCCACCGAATAGTCCTGATAACTGCCCCTCAAGCTTACGGATTGAAACGCTATACATATCTTTTTCCGGTAAGAACATCGTAACACCCAGTGCTCGTCCTCTTGGAATAATGCTCACCTTGTAAACAGGATCATGCTCTGGCATCATACGCCCAACAATCGCGTGTCCTGCCTCATGATATGCAGTTAAACGCTTTTCGTCCTCACTCATGGCCATATTGCGCTTAGCGCCCATGAGGATTTTGTCCTTCGCATTATCAAAGTGATGCATACTGACACGACGCTTATTCTCTTTTGCTGCAAATAGTGCCGCTTCATTAGTAAGGTTTGCCAAATCCGCACCTGAGAAGCCTGGGGTGCCTCGAGCGATAATCTTTGCGTCCACCGTCTTATCTAAGGTTATCTTCTTCATATGCACCTTTAAAATCTTCTCGCGTCCAGAAATGTCAGGTAGTGACACAGCGACCTGTCGATCAAACCGGCCCGGACGAAGTAATGCAGGATCTAACACATCAGGTCTATTCGTTGCAGCTAGGACAATGACACCTTCTTTTCCTTCAAACCCATCCATTTCAACTAAGAGTTGATTTAGTGTTTGTTCACGCTCATCATTCCCTCCGCCTATGCCAGCGCCACGGTGTCTTCCTACAGCATCAATCTCGTCAATAAATATAATACACGGTGCCTGCTTCTTAGCCTGCTCAAACATATCACGAACACGTGACGCACCAACCCCTACGAACATTTCAACAAAGTCAGAACCCGATATGGTGAAAAACGGTACATCAGCTTCACCAGCAACGGCTTTTGCAAGCAGCGTTTTACCGGTACCAGGAGACCCCACCAATAAAGCACCACAAGGAATCTTTCCACCTAACTGCTGAAACTTTTTAGGATTTTTCAAGAAGTCCACAAACTCTTTTACCTCTTCTAAGCACTCCTCAATCCCTGCAACATCTTTAAAAGTAACCTTGTTCTTCTGACCTGTTAGCATTTTTGCGCGACTTCGGCCAAAAGAAAATGGACCACCTTTACCGCCCATGCCACCACCGCCTTGTGCTTGGCGCATTACCCATACCCATAAACCAATAATAATAAAGAAAGGCAACCAGTTGATAAGCAGATGAACAAATAGTCCCTGCCCCTCTGCTGGCTTACCTGTTACCATAACACCTTTAGACAATAACAGTGGCAATAGTTGCGGGTCTAGCAAAGGCAGATATGTCGAAACATTTGTACCTGATCGAGTTTTGCCTATAATCGTTTTATCATCAGAGATTGTGACTGACTCAACGCTTCCGATTTCAACTGAATTGATAAACTCCGAGTAAGACAGCTTTTGCTGTGTATACTTTTCGGGGTTGTAGTTATTGATAAGAGAAAAAAACACTACTAGTATCACTACCCACATCATTAAGTTTTTAGTACGCTCATTCACCGCTTAATCCTCAAAAGGTTAATTTGCTTAAACACTATACCTTAAATCCTAGCCCAATTAAATAGATCTCTCGAGACGCCTGCCTGGAAGCGTCTGGTTTGAACATCTTAACATTATTAAACATGGACTTAAATAACACCGTCACCTCATTTAATAGACTCCCAGAGAATGCTTTCATCACAAGCGCCCCCCCTGGCTTTAAATGATCTTGGCAAAATAAAGTCGCCTGTTCAACCAACTCCAGCATATTTGCTTGATCTGTTACCTCTGTGCCTGTAAGGTTGGGTGCCATATCAGAAACAATCACATCAAAGTGGCTGCTAACCGACCCAATCTTATCTTTGGTCTCTGATTGTAAAAAATCCCCTTGGATAAATGTCACCCCGGTTATTGGCTTCATTTCCAATAAATCACAGGCAACAACCAATCCTTCTTTACCGACTATTTTTATCAACGCCTCTGACCAAGCGCCTGGTGCACTTCCTAAGTCTAGCACGCGATCTTCCCGCTTTAACAATGCATGCTTCTTTTGCAGTTCCTGCAGTTTAAATGCTGCACGTGAACGTAAGCCCTGCTTATTGGCTTCTTTCACGAAAGGGTCTTTTGTATGCTTTTGGTACCACTTACCTGACACAATACACTCTACTATTTTACCTATATGAAACTTAGGGCACTCCGACAGGACACTCAAGATCATGGTGCAAATAAAATATATTAACTGTATTAAACAAACCTATGTTTTCACTCCCACCATTTACAAGTGCTCCTAATACCAAGCGAACACGATTGCAGTAATACAGACACATCTCTCAGACAAGGAGATAACCATTAGGGGCTAGCTGCTCACATCAGTGAAAAGGACGAATGTGTATTTCTGAAAAAATCGAATTACTTCAAGAAGCACTTAATAAGAATAAATGCAGTCCTGAAACATTGAGTCGTTTATTAGGATTCAATGCAGCACCCGAGGACTTCCATAAGTGCTCTGAAAATAGCGTGAAATTAATGAAAGGTGATATAGACCCAACCTCCCTATCTGACTTTGTTTCTGAAACAGTTACAAGCCCCCAATCTGACAAATACTGAGCGTCTGTGAGAATCCACAGCGGCCACCTCCAGGAGCCTCAATATTCTAGACTTACCTTCGACTCGTGATTGGCTTTCCTTGCTTTTATTAGTATCGTCAACATTCGCTATATTAGGGAAAAAATGGAAAGTAAAGATCCGTTACTCAAGAACGAATCTGAAGCCCCGAGCTTAATTGCTAACTTACCCTATAAGGAATTACTGAGCGGGACTCAGTCAGGTGGTTTTAGCGGCTTAACAACTAAAAAGTTTGCCAGCATCGCAAGCACATCCGTACCTACGATTGGCAATTTAGCAGCCTAATAATACTGGAAAGTATCCAGCATCAACATAATCTAGGCCGATTCAGAAACGTCTGCTAGGTAGGCCTTTAATCCTTCTGCTGTTGGCTTAAGAGACTGGCTTCCTGGCTCCCAGTTTGGTGGACAAACATCACCATGCTGATCATGAAACTCTATGCTCTTCACCAACCTCAAAACCTCCTGAGGATTTCTTCCTATCGGTAGGTCATTTACGTGATAGGTTCGCACAACACCCTTAGTGTCAATAATAACAGTTGCTCTAAGTGCTACCTTTGGGTCAGCGTTTGCAACGCCGTACTGCTCAATGAGCTCACGGTTCACATCACTTAGTAATGGATACGATAGTTGACCAATTCCACCCTGACTAACCGCTGTTTGACGCCACGCTGCATGTGTATGTACAGAATCAATTGATATACCTAAAACGACTGCGTTTTCTTGTTCGAATGATGTAGCTAACTTACTCATTTCAAGCAGCTCAAGCGGGCATACAAATGTAAAATCAAGCGGATAAAAGAATAGCACTACATACTTTCCTTCAAAATCTGCGAGCTGATATGTTTTAATTTCACCCTCTGGTGAAACACCTTGCACCTTAAAGTCTGGCGCTTTTTGTCCAACTAGTTGTCTCATAATCAATAACCTGCGTGTTAATTAAGTTAAACCTACCATAGATTCAATGGGTTCTCAAGCTTTCCCATACTTCTGGCCCCCTCCCCCAAAGCAAGCAACCTTGACTATTGCAGCTGGGCGCAGTAGCATTATACATAAATTTGAGGAAAAGCTGTGATTGAGTTGCCTAAACTTCCATACGCAAAAAATGGACTAGCCCCTTACATCTCTGAGGACACCATTACATACCACTACGAGAAGCATCATCAATCCTATGTTGATAAACTCAATAGGCTCATTAAGGACACCCCCATGGACTCAATGCCCTTAGAAGAGATCATCCTTCAGTCCTCCGGCCCTGTATTTAATAACGCTGCACAAGTATGGAACCATACCTTTTACTGGGAATCTCTAAGTGATCAGCGCCGCCAGGAGCCTGAAGGGGAGTTACTAAAAGCACTTAAGAAGCACTTTGGTTCAGTTGATGACTTCATTGCCCAGTTTTCAAAACAGGCTGCCGAAATCTTTGGGTCGGGCTGGTGCTGGCTTATACTAGACCCTGAAGACTTTTCTTTAAGTATCTACACCACCTCAAACGCAGACCTTCCCATGGCACATAGTAAAACTGCTTTACTCACTTGTGATGTCTGGGAGCACGCCTATTATCTAGACACCCAGAATCAACGTCCTAAGTACCTTGACAACTTCTGGCAAGTTGTTAACTGGGGCGAAGTTGCACGACGCTATGCTACTGCCACAGGAACGCCAACGTGAGTAAGGCTGAAGAGACCCAAAAAGACAACATCACCATCCAACCTGGCGAAACCGTTGCCTTATGTCGCTGCTGGAAGTCTAAGACCTTCCCTAAATGCGATGGCTCACACAGAGCCCTTACGACTAGTGAGGGGCCTATTGTAGCAACTGGAGCACCTGGTGACTAAATGGTTTGCTGTTATTTGTGTCACACTCAACTATGCTGCTACCCATCATGTAACCGTTGATAAAGGTGATACATTTAACCGCATCTTGAAGCAACATAAAGTCTCTTCTACCTCAATTCATCAAATCAATGCTGATGTCAACCGTCTCAATATTTTATCAACACTGAATCCCGACGACCAGATTGATTTGCTAACCTGTGATAAAAGCCACCAACTACTTAGTGCTACTATTCAAACACATGGTAAACAGTATGTCCTAAACAAGGCACAGGGTCACTATCAAACACACCCTATTATCATTGATGGCAATATCAAGATAGTTTCTATTTCATCCAATGACACCTCCCTTGACCCCCTTAAAACACGAGTACTACGTGCACACTCCTCCCTTTTCCCAAATACCACAGGAATGATTACTGCTGCACTAAAAAACCAAGAAATCATCTCCCTAAAAGTCACTGGAACAAAAATAGCATATGCCTTTCTCCACAAACCTAAATCAGGGTTTCCGGTATATGTAAGCACTAATAAAGATATTATTGCTAGCGCAATATCTCTCACACCTGTTAATTACAGCAGAATATCTTCCCCTTTCAACCCAGAACGACTTCACCCTATTTCAAAAAAAGTTATGCCACATAAAGGGGTAGACCTAGCCGCGCCCATTAACACCCCCATCTGGGCTGCTGCTGACGGCGTAGTGTCCCACAGAAGTAGTGATACTGGCTATGGGAACATGCTTATCATAAAGCACAACAGTGGGGTCCATACTTATTATGGCCACATGAACAAGTTTCACAATGATATTCAAGTCGGCCAAAAAGTAAACGCTTTTGAAACAATTGGCTATGTTGGGTCTACCGGACACTCAACAGGCCCTCATCTTCACTTTGAAGCTCGCCTACATGACACACCTCATGACCCTTTATCCTTCTCTTCAAAGCTTACCACAAAGATCGATAAACGCTTTGTTGATTTAAACTATTACTTTTGATTTAATACCCCCTAAATGGAGAGGACGCTTTGTGATTGGATATATTTGGTTTAGCATGATGCTTATTGCTATAATAACTGGCGCTTATCAAGGAACTCTTGATCAGGTTGTTGCACAAGTTCCTATTGCTGCTGAAAGGTCATTTTCATTGGTTCTTGGCCTTGGTGGTATTATGACTTTTTGGCTAGGCATTATGCAAATTGCTGAAGATTCAGGCCTGGTGTTAAAACTTGGCAATATCACACGGCCTATACTGTCTAAGCTTTTTCCCTCTGTGCCACCAGATCATCCTGCGATGGGTGCTATCACATTGAACATCTCTGCCAACATGCTGGGGCTAAACAACGCAGCAACTCCTTTTGGCTTGAGGGCTATAGCAGAATTAGAAACTTTGAATCCAACACCAAACACTGCCAGCGATGATATGTGTATGCTACTTGCAATCAACACCTCCTCAGTACAGTTGATTCCAACTACCGCTATTGGGCTACTCAGCATAGCGGGGGCCATAAGGCCTAGTGACATTATTCTTAGTACTCTTTTAGCCACTTCTGTTTCTACAGTCGTTGCTATAGTAACAGCAAAACTATACGCGAGGCTTTCTAAATCATGATTAGTGGTATTTCTAACCTTATTTTTACAGTCTTATTAATCGGAATTCCTCTATATGGTGTATTACGTAAAGTTGAACTTTTTGAAAGCTTCGTTGTTGGCGGAAAGAGTGGCTTTGATTTAATCATCAAAATTACGCCTTTTATTGTTGGGATGTATGTCGCATTTGGTATGCTAGAAGCCTCAGGATTCATTCAACTTCTGTACAAAACAACCGAGCCCTTCCTATCCAAAGTTGGTTTCCCAGCTGAAGTTTTACCGTTGACCATCATGCGCCCCATCTCCGGCTCAGGATCAATTGCCATCTTATCCAACATCATTGAAACCTATGGCCCAGAATCCATGGTTGCTAAAATTGCTGCCACAGTTTTAGGCAGTACTGAAACAACCATATATATCATTGCTGTATACTTTGGTTCTATTGGTATCAAACATTACCGCTATGCGCTACCTGTTGGCCTCATTGCTGATTTTGCAGGTATTATATCATCTATACTTGTGTGCTATTTTATGTTTGGCAGCTAGCTTTTAACGCTTTCTTCCGTTATGATATATTGGTCAATGGAGATGAAATTATGAAGCGTTCTTATGTGTTAACTCTAATAATAGCGCTAGCTGCACACTCCCATGCTTGGGATTTCTTTTCAAGTCAGCCCGCCAGACCCAGAGTTGCTGTAGTTGAAAGTCAGGAACGCTCCGGGCCAGCACCTATTTGTTTATCAAAACAGCAACAACAAAAGCAAAACCGCTTTACCTGCCCAGATACAAATGAGCTTTATCTATCTAAAATGCAGTGGAAAACAGACCTTGGCTGGACAGGGTACCAAAAATCTTTCTCAAAAGGGATAAGTCACTTCATGGGGGCTCAATGGAAAGGCGTAGGCGTTGGTCAAGTTTACTGCATCTACCAGCCTGACGATCCTTCTGAATTTCCAATTCAGCTAACAAGCAAAACACTTTACTCTCGTCCTGACGTTGCCTATTGGGAAAATGCCCCTAGGAAAGACGCTATTAACTGCATCAGCAAACAAAATGATCCTTGTGACTGCCAGTTTTCTCGCTTTGTTGAGGAAGATCAGGCCCATGCCGATGATGCTATTTTTGGCATAGAGAAAAAGTAGCGTGTTGCACACTACCCCACATACCTCCCGAAAACATATGAGAAGCTAGCATAGTGGCTTTGATCGCCCCTAAACTAAGACCTTCCTCGTTAACCTCATCTATATGCACTGCTGCTGACAAGCACAGCATGAATAAATAAAAATTATTGATAATTGGAATGAGAGCTGAGAGAATGCGACAATCAAGGAGGGAAATAACCAATGATATATAACTACCGCTTACTTTGCACCTACGTTTTCTTAACTGCTACTAACTTATCTTGTGCAGTCTATATTTCCGTTCCCGTTGACATTACCGTAATTAACCAGTCCGATCACTATATCTGGCTAGGGCATATCAAAGAAGAGGTTGTTGTAGACAAACAAACCTTTAAAACACGATCCCAAAGTGATCAACAACGCCATGATCCTGGCAATCAACACACAAGACCTACCGAAACTGAAACCACCTCCTACTATGAAAGAAAAGAAGAGAGAAGGTCTGCTATTGTTACCATCCCTCCTAAACGACAGTTCACATACTCCCAAACAAGCTCGTACTCAAGCTGGTTTGTTTTTCATCAAGTATATCAACCTCAAGGGTTCTATATCTCAAACCTTAACCTAAACACCAGCTCGTTTCTCAAGCCTACAGTAACATTTGGGCAAGACTCCGTCTTGAGATATAACTACCTGATAAAAGAAGACCAGTGGCTATCATTTGCTGATCACCAGTTAAATGTTCACCCCTCTTATATTGAGCATACTATTACTATCAGTTAACCTTGGGCCGGTACCTTCTAGATATATAACACCTTCTCATTACTCTGGCTTGTTTATGTTGTCGCCTAATTCTTTGATGCATAATGCAACCTCCTCTAACACTGTTTCATTTCTCTCTTGAGAAAAGCCTGGACGAATCCCATAAAACACCCAGTTTTTTTCTACATAAAAATATGCTTCACCCGCATCTAATCTTAACGTCTCACACAAGAGCTTCAACCGCATTCTTACTCCTAGCGGGACTTGTGGCCAATAACGGTAACAACCCTTGCTCTGCCTGACAAATGATACAACTATCAACTCCCCCTTAGGGGCTTGCAATTTAACCTGTGTTTCTTTATGGTTTTTGGGTAAATACCATAAAGAAGACTGCATAAAACTTGAGCACTTAGGTAAAAGCTCATAATTAGGAACAATAAAGCCCACCTGATGAGCAGCCTGTAATATATAGGGGATTTGAAAAGCAGTGATTCCCATATTTTGTGGCGCCAAGGGATTTACGACGTACTTCATCTGACTAAACAAGCTTAATAACAACGACTGCCAGCTTGACTGAACGTACGACCTGTCGGCTGGGAAATAACTATGCAGCACCTCACCAAGCTGATAAAACCCTTCATGAAACACAATCTTTGACTGAAAGTTATTCACCTCATAGGCCTTTGTGCTCATAACACTATTTTGACCATTATCTAGATCAAGGAACACTCTTGTCTGCATGACCAGCTCTTCTGTGGATAGAAGCTGTGCACTGTGGCCCAGCATGTCAACAAGTATCTGAGAGAATGGAGAATAATGATGCAATATCAACCAGCCTTTATCATTATTTTTTAACATTTTTTGTCTACCTGAATCATGATACCAAATACTCATAAATCTTCTGACTTAATGGACGCCCCGCCATCTGCTTTTCATAATAAGCATACCCAGGTGAAGGGTTCATCTCTAAAAAGTAGTACTCCCCTTCATACAACATGAAATCACTCCCTGATAACACTAACCCAAACTTAGTAGATAACTGCTCCAACTTCTTAATCAGCTCTTGTGGTAGTTGACAAGACTTGGCCCGTGTAGCATGCATATCATATCGATAGTCTACCGCCCGAGACTGAATCTCTTGTGCAAACGTGCTGCCTGTCATCATATGTACCCGTATATTCACACGGCCCATATCTTCTTGAAACAATACTGGTTCATGAACTTGGTTTTGTTGATTACACTCGACTGACTCCACGATCGATCTCACTGAGCTTGCAGATTTAAACACCCTGTTCTTTGTAGGTATAGATTTCACCTGCGGCATGCAGTGATTGGCCTCAACTGTGGTGTTTGGAATCTTTATACCAATAGCCTTTGCTTGCAACAACTGCCATGACTTTGAAAAATTAGTTAGTGTGTTTTTAGGGCGATTAAGCACTCTAGGGTATATCTCATCCAACAGCCACTGCAGGTAAGACAGTGCTACATGGTCATCCGTGCTTGCATACAAACGATTATACACCGATTGTATACTATGATGTGGAAGAAAGCTCCCACAAGGGAGCTCCCACCCTTGGTGTGATAGGAAGATATCTTGGCCAATCCGCGCTTCATTTAGAAATAAAAACCGCTTGTCTTTTCTTACATAAGGCTGCTGAAAAAAGTAATGCAAAACGGGGTCGTGCTTAACCCCTAATAACAATACGTACTTCACACCCACTCTCCAGTGTCAGGTATCGCACTAATATCATCCTTACCCTCTTTGCCGTCTTTTCCATCTTTGCTGGAATGCTTATCATTTATATTAGCACCATAATATAATATCTCTGTGTTTAGTTCTGCTCGCGTAAATCGATTAATCATTTGCATACATCCCCATTTTCTATACCTTGTAAAACTTGACTATTAGCATCCATCTCAATACAACCTCGTGCTATACCCTTGAAGATGACCTTCCCGGCAATAGACGTGTTGTGCAGTTTGATCTTCGGTCTAGACAAGTAATTACTCACCTGAATATTTCCAGCTACCTGTGCAGAATCTAGTGATGTACTAGAGCCAACAATGTAAATATTCCCCATAAATGTACTATGCTGTGCTTTTAGAACACCAACCACCGTAACGTCACTAAGGGCTTTAGTCTTATCCATCTTCCCCACACCAACAATTCTGAGTGGCGTATCTATTGTCAACTCTGATAATTTAATATTCCCATACATCACTTGCTCAGGCTTAGCCTGAGATATAAACACACAAACACCCAGTACTGGTGCTGCCCAACGTCGTTGATTCATAAAACTCCCTCTTTTGAATTCAGGGAAAGTAACAAACATCCGTGTAAAAACCAATACAGTGTAATAAGCTGCCGGAGAATGACTAACAGACAAGAAAATATGTTTATTAACTCTTGAGATTTTACTTAACAGCCTTATCCAAAAAGTTGTTTTAACTTGAATGCTACTGACATATCACCATCAACTTCAATGGCACCAGTCGTGAATAAAGAGATCGCACTTTTTTCACCCTGTAGGATGCCTAATAAATCGTCTTGAGTTAGACGAATTGTTGCATCTACATGATCAACCGGACTATCAGACACTAGTCCTTTATGACCATCGATATATAGCTTTAGTCCTTCGCATGAAATACATATATTACAGGCTAGCTGTGATAATGGTAACCTCTCAATCAGTGTTTGAATTTCATTCATTGTATCTCTCTTTGTTTTGTTGTTATTATAATAACTTATAGGATTTTGGCAGAATTATATGTGCAAAACTAACACACTGCTTTCCCTCATATTCCTGAATTATAGGGAATACCGTTGCGATCCATGTTTTTTTATCCTATAATTTGTCTTTCATAAAGATTATAGGCATGCACAAATCACCAATTACCACTGCTGGAGAAGCACTTCTAAGGGAACAGCTTCAAAAACTTAAAACCACTGAAAGGCAAAGACTTCGTCACGTGCTTGAAGAAGCAAGAGCACATGGGGACCTTAAAGAAAACGCTGAGTATCATGCTGCAAAAGATGAGCAAGGGTTAATTGAGGCTCGCATTAGCTACATAGAATCTCAACTTCAGTCTGCCACCGTTGTTGACACCGCAAAGTTAGATACTGATAAGATTGTTTTTGGTGCTTCTGTGACACTAGAAAATATTGATACAGAAGAAACTGTGACCTACCAAATTGTGGGTGAGTCAGAAACTAACATGGAAGAAGGAAAAATCTCTTTCAAATCTCCTGTTGCTCAGGCCTGTATTGGCCAGAGAGTTGAAGACATTATCTCCGTCAATACACCCAATGGTGCAACTGAATATGAAGTGTTAAAGATTGAATATCTATAACCTCCCATCATGAACTACTGAACCTAACGTTTGCTCAACCCTTAAACCCAGGAAGCTTCTCGATATGTGCTTGCATTTGCTCTAATCCTTTCAACAGCTCTTGATCTTTAACTTCTGCCAAGTGCTCTTGGATGCTACTGTGTGCCTGATTGGGCGTCTTACGCATCTGGTTGCGATAGTCAACAGCACCCATCAAACTGTCCTGAATACTGGCCTCTGTTGCTTCTAACTGCTTAACAGGAACCTGCTCTGGGTGGTATCGCCACAAGTACCGTAGCGCCTGCATTTTGAGTGTTTCATTTGGCATATTATCCAATAACTGCTCTCTTGCGTGATGACCTGATAAATGGAACTGTTCACACCATTCTTGCTCCACACGGGTTAAAAATCCTTGCGAGTAAAGTGAAGCATCTAAATCAACATTCTCTACAGGATCGTACTTCTGATGTCTTGCATGCTGCTGCAACACCCCATCTTCATTCCCAGCATGAATAATGGATAGGTTTTTTGTTACGAGATCTTGGCATTGGTCACCGAGTTTTTGACGGTAGCGATCAATATATGGCAAGATAAACCCTGGCTCACCATACTTCTTTTTTAGTACTAGTGAATCAACTACAGCTTGATCAAGGGAAGTAATCGGTTCATCTAGCCGAATAAACACCGATTGGTTTTTATACTTATGGTGGGGACCAAGGTGTAATACTGGCGCCATGTAGTTCCGCTCATGGCCCAGTCGTAGACTCACCATGATGCCTACACCTGCATAAGATGGCTCCTGCTGCATCAGGTCCATAACTCGTGCTTGGTCAGTCTGCTTATCAAAATACCCTAACATATAGTCCCACATCGGCTTGTTTAAACGTAACTGCCGCATCAAGGCGACAGTTGCAGCGACATCAACCATAGCATCATGCGCCCTGCCTGACACCCAACCGTTTTCCCGGTTTAAGTCCTCTAATTTAAAACTAGGCCTACCATCAGGCTTTTTAGGCCACTGCAATGTATCTGTTGCAAATAAATAATAAAACAATACCATTGGCAATATATCAAACCGGCCACAGCCATTAGTAAACTGATGCGTATATGGTGAAAACAACGTACGATAAAACGAGAAACGCAATATTTCATCATCAAATCCCAGTGTGTTATACCCACCACTTAGTGTATTTGGTTGATTAACAGCATCATGAATTTTCTTAATGGCTTGCGACTCTTGTATTGCTTTTGTACGGCCCTCAATAGGAATTTGATGGACTAAATAAGCCTCTGGAGAGGGAATCATGTCTCGACGCCATGCAACTTCTATCTCCTCTCGATCAATCTCTTCAAATGTATCCGCGTTTAACCTTATCGCTGCGTACTGTAGTACTTGATCAAAAGGCGTTAGTCCACTGGTTTCTAAGTCATAGACCAGTAGGGTTTTCATACTGACATTCCAATTACTTGGTAAACTTTTGCTAGTGTGATATTGGCTTTTTGAGAAGCAGCCTTGGCCCCTGAGGCTAAGATATCCTTGAGATCATCTGGCTTAGCGCGATATGACAAATAATCTTGGTAAATGCTTGCTACTTGCTCTGAAACCAATTGTGCTAATGCTTTTTTAAACCCTCCGTAGCCTTGACCTGAAAACTCAGATACAACTGCCTCAATTGTTTGGTCACTGCATGCTGCGTATAACTCAATCAAATTTGCTAAACCCTTTTGGGCTTCTGGTGCATACTGGAAATGGTTTTGAGAGTCTGTTACCGCACGCATGATCTTTTTCTGAATCAATGAAGGTGGGTCTTCCAATGCTATATAATTGTTCGCATCAGTATCTGACTTTGACATCTTCTTCAGTGGTTCGCCTAACGCCATCACTCTACCGCCAATATCTGAAATCAGCGGCTTTGGCACAGTAAACACCTCTCCAAACATTTGGTTAAATCTAATCGCTAGATCCCGGGTGATTTCTATATGCTGTTTTTGGTCACTGCCAACCGGAACAATGTCCGTTTGATAAAGTAGAATATCTGACGCCATCAGTGATGGGTAAAATAACAGCCCTGCCCCAATACGCTCTCGTTTCATACTTTGAGATTTATCCTTAAACTGAGTCATACGGTTTAACTCCCCCAAACTGGTGATGCAACTTATCACCCAAGCTAGTTCTGCATGAGCACTTACGTCAGACTGGGTGAAAATCGTGCTTTTGTTGGGGTCTATCCCACAAGCAAGGTAAAAAGCAACTAAATCTAATGTCTGGTTTCTTAGCTCATCTGGGTCCTGCGGAACCGTAATCGCATGGAGATTTGCAATGGCAAACATACACTCATTTTCTTGGCTTTGTAGTGACCGCCAGTGACGAATTGCACCCAAGTAATGCCCGATTCCCAACTTTCCAGAGGGCTGGATCATACTAAACACCGTTGACATACTTTTCTCCTTTGCCTAGAACTGACCTAAACTGCTGACACGTTATCACAAAAAATCGATATCCGTCAACTATATGATATTTGCAATTCTACTGTGGCTTACGGCCTTAGCGAGGCCTTAAGTGTTTTATAAAGCGCATGATTAAGCATGCTTTCTTGTTATACTAATCCTAACAGATGGCTAAGGACGAGGTATTTCATGGAGCGTTTTACACACTGGCTTGAGGTCATTTCAAACTATGTATGGTCATACCCAGTGGTTATCTTATGCTTATCAACGGGGCTATTCTTTACCTTATATAAAACATTCTTTGTGCAAGTTCGCTCCTTCAGACATGCCATCACTTTAATTACTGGGCATTATGACAACCCGAATGAACATGGGCAGATCACTCACTTCCAAGCATTGTCTACTGCGCTTTCTGGCACAATTGGTCTTGGGAACATTGCCGGTGTTTCTATTGCAATAGAGCTTGGAGGACCGGGAACCATTTTCTGGATGTGGGTTGTTGGCTTCTTCGGGATGGCTACTAAATTTGTAGAATGTACGCTAGGCACCCACTACCGAGATGAAGACGAAGAAACTGGTGAGGTCCGTGGTGGCCCCATGTACTATATCCAAAAAGGCATGGGGGATAGATGGCGCTGGCTTGCTGTGTTCTTTGCTGTTTGTGTTTTGCTTGGCTCATTTGGTGGTGGTGGAATGTTCCAATCCAATCAAGCCGCTGCTGCTTTACATGACTATTTCCATATCCCCCCCTATGTTTCAGGGATTGTATTAGCAATACTGGTGGGCGTTGTTATTTTAGGCGGTATTACCAGAATTGGTAAAGTTGCCTCAAAGATTGTGCCTGCTATGTGTCTCATTTAGGTATTTGGTGCGTTATTCATTTGTGGTGCTCACTATGGAAAACTACCTTTTATCTTCAAGCTTATCGTAGATGATGCATTTACTGGCTCTGCAATGACTGGAGGAGGAATGTCAACAGTTTTACTATGGGGTGTACGCAGAGCTGTGTTTTCTAATGAGGCAGGGTTGGGAACAGCTTCTATTGCACATGCCGCTGTGAAGACAGACTACCCCGTGAGAGAAGGCATTGTCGCATCTTTAGGGCCCTTAGTTGATACTATAATTGTTTGTAGTGCTACAGCTGCAGTCATCATAATGGGTGGCGGGTATGGCACAGGGATTTACCAGCCTGTTTCATTATTAGATACATCGTCGATCAATGTAGAAAACAACTGGTCTACACCAACTGGACCAGCAGACACAGACCCTATTAAAACATTTAGGGTCCATGACAACGTATTGGAGAGTGCCCCAAATCAAACGCCCGAAGCCATTCAAATTCCGATTAGCATAAAACCCAATGGAGCATTACGCTTTTCCTACTTTAAAGAAGCCGGAAATATTGACATCACACTGCGCAACCAAACCCGCAATAGCAGCCTCACAGTTGGGGAACATGACGCTACACAAGCCCAGGGGGAGCTATACTCAATTGGCTGTAGTCGACTCAACCAATGGGAAGGTTGTGTGCTTGCCGGAAGCTTATTTGAGCAAGGTTTTGATGGCGTTCTTGAAATCCAGCCACAGCAAAATTCACAATGGTTTTTTGACAACTTTGAACACGTTAAAAAACTCGAAGGGATCTCACTTACCATTGCGTCATTCAATAAGTACTTTGAAGGATTTGGCACCATTTTTATCAGCTGCTCTGTTTTCTTATTTGCGTTTTCAACCATGCTATCCTGGTCCTATTATGGTGAAACTGCGTTAATGTAGATCTTTGCAAGAGCACACCATGATAAAAACAGTATTACTCGGTTATCACACCATGCAGGCACCGTATTTAAAATAGTATTTGTGATCTTTATTTATATTGGTGCTGTTCACTCATTAGACATGGTTGTCAGCTTTACAGACCTAATGGTTGGATTAATGGTGATCCCAAACTCAATCGCTATATTAGCTCTTGCTAATAAGGTCAAGGGACTATCTAATGACTACCTCACCCAATTAAAGCAAGGTGCATTTCCTCGCTACAAATAAAAGTTCACTGACATACCATGCTTGAAGTTCTAGAGAGTCCGGAGCTGAATAACGCCCCTAGCGCCTGCTAGCCAAGTCGCAATTACAAGAGGGTTCCGGACTTGGTTTAGGCTTAGGGCTAAAACCAACTGTAACCTTAAAGTTTGGAGATGCGTTAGCAGGTCGGTACTCAGCAGCAGATTTAGGCGGACTACCAGCTTCCCTGTCAGCTGGCAACACTCTGTCAACTGCCACACTCGCACGTGAAGCCAAGCAAACTGATGGTGTTTCAGCCGGTTTACACTTGGATATTGGTAGCTCCATACTCTCAACAAACCCCTCTAGTACTGGCGAAGGACAGATACCCTCTTCAGCTTCATTGGCTTGTGCATCTTCCGGCATAAGCCTCCTGCTCACCCAACTCACCCTGCTATAATCCCCTTCAGACTGGCTACGCTCTCTTTTATTCTGATCCATCCTTGCCTCTTATGATCTTCTCAACAGATCCCATGTTACTGAGTAATCAGGCCGGAAGTCAACATTTTTACAAAGCTCCATTAGTTGTAAATTCACCAGCAGAATCACCTTAAACCTATGGTCGATCACAAAGGCTTTTCTTCGCTGACCGCTGCTTTTTCTTCTCTCCACTCTTGCACCATTTGATCTTTAAGCCTATTGATATTCTCTGTAGTTTAAAAGTTTCACCCTTATACTGATTAAGCTCAGTAGATGCCCTTAACGCAGCGTTTGTCATATATAAAGCACTACCCTGACTTGGATGCTGTATACTTTTCTCATCTTTTTGTGTCTTATTCCTGTGGAAAAACACTAATTTTAGTAACTATTTTTTCCTATTATACTTTGTATCATGCTGTGCTTTACGCTCAAGCAACCCACTCCTTGTAATCCAAAGCTAGGCGTTTTTCCGCCCAAGTTATCGGAGCGAGTAGCTTCAGCCTGAGAATCATCAAAAACAGAGCTATATAGCTACTTATTCCTGCCGAAAATAAATTTGCCTCTATAAGAAAAAACAATTGTACGGTATATGAGGTTAAAAAATGCAACCATCAGATAAAAAAATAAGTAATGATAATGCGGTTGCAGAAGAACAACTAAGGGGGTATCGAAAGCCTTCTACAAGATCAAATAACTCTATGGGACCTTAACATGCAGTATGACTCGCAGCTTAAAGATGTCCAAAATGAGCCAGCTAAAAGTGCAGATATCATCACAAAAATGGAAAATGCAAGTAAGAATTTTGGAGAAATAAGTGAGAAAATAGCCCGGGCTCAGGCGACCATAATCCAATCTTTTTCATCAGAAGAACAAGCCAGGTACATTAAAGAGCTGATGAGCGTTAGCACAGATGTGCTCCTGCGGATGAGACATAACCCAGAATTAAAGGATCTTCATGAAGCCCTAGAAGATAAACTGCTGCTAGCATATGCAGTTGAAATAAAACAAGCCAGTGAGCAGCCATTGGCAAGTGAGGCCTATATACAACAATTAAACCTTGCTTTACCAGATTTGATCAAACTAAGAGATTTAACAGGCGA
>JBDQHG010000014.1:0-19472 GCA_040264995.1 Gammaproteobacteria bacterium
AACAATGACTGCACAAATATCCGCCTCTCTAATAAGTGATGCGGAAAAATCATACGGCCAGCTTCTTTCAGAATATGTCATGCAATCATTTGCATTATTATCCAATAGTGAAACGGGTAGAGAAAGCATTATCACAATTAATGAAAAAGCAATACATATGATCCATGGTATTGCACTAGAACTCATTACACCTAAAACGTTTGAAGAAAAGCAATATACCAGACCCATGTATCAAAAAGAATTCAATAGCTACTACCAGTTAGAGGGTGGTGTATTTAAACTGAAGGATGAACATCATAAAACAGGCTATCTTACCTCGATTAATGCAGAAGGTGTTAGTGACACCAAAGAGAGCAAGGATAGATGGTTTGCAATAAACAGAGCGCTGTTACCTAAAGTACAATATTCAATCCAGGATTATACTGAAGGTAGTTTAGAGACCTTAAGCAACCAAGTATTAGGTAGGCTATATGAAGACTTGGGAGTAGATAGCTGGTTGATTGGTCTTGTCTTTACGGATATTGAGTGCCTAGACAGCCATGAAGCTCTTAAAGCTCGCATAGAGGAGCACTTACTAGATAGGCGCGAGGCACTACAGAGTGGAGAGCAACTGGACACGTCTCCAGGATTTGTTCAATTTGATACAAGTGCAGAGAAAGACTCTCTGAAGCAAGCTTTCAAAAAAATAGCAAAAGCATTCATTCATCAAGATAGTGCCACCCTGTTCACACCATTATCACTGCAAGAGCAAGCATGGTTACAAGAAGAACTAATCACTAGGTTCTTACCAAACAGAAACGACAATAGTCAACTACTGTTAAACGCAGTTGAGAGTAACAACTTAGCGCACTGCCGAGCTATCCTTGCTATAACTGATCTACCGGCAGAGGTGCTAACGAAGCAGGATAGATTGGGTATGAATACGCTCATGGTGGCTATAGCTGAAGACCATACAGAGATTGCTAAAGAGATCCTTGCTAGACCTAACCTTCAAGATATGCTGCTAACGGAAGCACTGTATCGGATCGAAAAAACGGAAATCCTTGAAATACTTAAGATAGCTATTGATCAAGGTAATTTCGATGCTGCCAAAATAATTCTAGAGAAACAGGCTATACGCATGAGTACTCTTGACTACTCGACACTACCAATAAGTTTACAAGACACATTTAGGCAACACTGCTCTATGGGGACCCGAATACAGATTAGTATTGCCGCATTTTTTGCAACCATTAAGAATGCTTTCATTTCCATCTATACAAAGACTTTTAGTGAGCCAAAGTATGATTCGAAAAGTTGTTTTCGGAGTATACCACAAAACCGAGCAATGCCATTAAAACCCATGCCTCCACCAAGTAGTAATACGCCTAAACCTTTATCTAGGCGGCCAGTTTAAAATGGGAGTGATCCTAGCTGACTATAGCCACCAACTGTTATCTGTTGGCTAAGATAAGCCTACTGTGTTCTAGACATCCTGACCGCCTATGATTATAGTAGGTTCAAGACAAATGAGTGACTATCTTGGACATTACACATATTATCGATGCACTAAATCCTGAGCAACGCTTGGCAGCAGTCAACACTGATAAAAATCTATTATTACTTGCCGGTGCAGGCTCTGGTAAAACTCGAACGATTGTCCATAGGATTGCTTATCTTATCGTCACTGGCCAGGCACACTGGAACCAGATATTGG
Organism: Gammaproteobacteria bacterium; assembly: GCA_040264995.1. Taxonomy (GTDB): domain Bacteria; phylum Pseudomonadota; class Gammaproteobacteria; order Comchoanobacterales; family Comchoanobacteraceae; genus Synchoanobacter. The sequence goes on from JBDQHG010000014.1 coordinate 1,697, forward strand.
CTGTCACTTTCACCAACAAGGCTGCTAATGAGCTAAAAACACGTGTCAGTGGGCTTCTACCCAATCAACAAAACTCAGGGCTTTGGACAGGAACCTTCCATAGTATTTGTCACAAACTGCTACGCATCCATGCTAAAGACATTGGGCTAACCCCCAACTTCCAAGTCATTGATACCGATGACCAGCTCAGAATCATTAAAAAGATTCATAAAGAACTACATCTTGATGAGCAAAACTGGCCACCCAAGAAATCTTTAGGGCATGTCAACACTATGAAAGAGCGTTGCCTACGAGCAAAGGACTGTACCGATAGCAGCAATGCTTTTTTGAGGACATTAAGTTCGGTTTACCAACAATATGAAACACACTGCATTGAAAATCACCTAGTCGACTTCACAGAGCTCATGTTGAAGTGTAGTGAGATGTTAACCAACCATGAAGATATCCGCTGGCGCTATCAAACACAGTTCAAACATATGCTAATCGATGAGTTCCAAGACACCAACAAGCTGCAATACAAGCTCCTACAGCAGCTCTACTCAGAAAACCAGCGAATCGTTGCTGTTGGGGATGATGACCAGTCTATCTATAGCTGGCGAGGTGCTGTTGTTGAACATATGTTTTCTTTTGAGCGGGACTTTCATCCAGTAGAAAGGATTCGGCTAGAGCGTAATTATCGTTCTACCCAACCGATCTTAACCGCTGCAAACCAAATGATTAGTCATAATACTAAACGACTAGACAAAACATTATGGACAGACATCGAGAGTGATGAGAACATTAAACTATACGCTGCTTACAATGAACTAGATGAAGCACAGTTTGTGTGTGACCAAATTCAGCAGCTCCAAAAAGATGGGGTTAAACTTGAGCAGTGTGCTATCCTCTACCGGTCTAATGCACAATCTCGTGTATTTGAAGAAAAGCTCGGACAAGAGCAACTCCCCTACCGGGTCTATGGCGGATTAAGGTTTTTTGAACGAGCAGAAATTAAAGATGTGATTGCATACCTCAGGCTAATTGCAAACCCGAGTGATAACTATGCTTTTGAGAGAAGCATCAACCACCCGCCACGGGGAATTGGTAAAGTTACCTTCGATAAAATTCGAAGCTACTCTCTCGCTCAACAAAAACCATTGTTTACTGCTGTACAAGATTGTGAAATTTCTGGTAGAGCCGCTGTTGCGTTACAGCAATATACCAAGCTCATTCAAAACAGCCTGGGAGAATTTGCACAGTTATCACTGCTGATTGAGCACATAGTGACAGAAACCAAAATGATTGCCTATCTTAGTACCCAAAAAAACCCACAAGCTGAGTCAAAGGTTGAGAATATAAAAGAATTAATTAATGCTGCAAAGCACTACGACAAATATGACAATATCCAAGAAGCCATCAATGAGTTCTTATCTCACGCTGTTCTTGACCAAGCCCATGAACAAGAGCATGCTGCAGATCAAGTTCAGCTCATGACACTACATGCTGCCAAGGGATTAGAATTTCCCGCAGTGTTCCTAGTTGGCTTAGAAGACGATCTCTTTCCTCATAAAATGACACATGCTGATGACATGCAAATTGAAGAGGAGCGACGCTTATGCTACGTTGGCATGACAAGAGCAGAGAAAAACCTCTTCTTATCCTACGCGGAAACTAGACGAATATATGGGCAAGAAATGTACCAACGTCCTTCCAGGTTCATTAGAGAACTGCCTACTGAGCAAATTGACAATTTACGCGTCGCTAAAACCCAGCACCTCAAACAGAACAAAACTACTTACTCCTATAAGCTAGGGCAATTTGTTCAACACAGTAAGTTCGGTGAAGGTGTTGTGCTAAATTACGAAGAGGACGGTGACAATAGCCGAATCCAAGTTCGGTTTACTGATAGTGGCACCAAATGGCTTTTATGCGCATATGCAAACCTAACGACAAGTTAACTAGGAAAAGTGCTCCTTCTAGGGGATTGCAAATAACCACCACTATCTGCTACTACTGCATCAAAATAGACAGTGCTTTCCACAGCTATCTTCCCACTAGCACTGAGTAATTGAATATCTGGAATTTGTTTCATGCTTTCATCTAGTACCAATACAAAATTAGGGACCCCCTTAAGCAATACCATTATAAAGTCCAGTTTGCCTTTTAGCCGATCACTGGCATGCTCAAACGCAAAAACATCTTCAATAACAGCAGCCGTTACAATCTCAGGATGATCCTGATACCGTGGGCAAGCATGTTCCAAGGCAAAACCATTACTCTTTACAGCTGCTAGTGTTAAATCAAAGTCACTACTGATTGCTGGATCTACAAACTCTAACGCACACCCTCTTCCCATAACTGCAATATGTGCAAGATCCAAGCTGTTTTTAAGATCACCACAAATATACTCGTATGCTAATGGAATCTGCTCTATAACCGGCTGCATTTCTTCTATACAGCTTCTTCTATCAATATCAACCTTATCTAGAATCTCAACCCCAAAGCGATACACAAGATCCAGTAACGGCAGGCTAAAATCGACCTTGTCACTAGATAACTCAGATGATGGCGTATATTGTCTTTCTTGTACTATATGCATGATATTTTTAAAATTATGATTGACGTAAACTCACCATATAGGATATAACACGCAAAATCAATGATGTTTGCTACACCCAAGACAATCGCCTTTATAGCTCAAAGCCAAGACGAAACACTTAGGACTTTTGAATACTACCTGCATACACGCTAGTTAGCTTGCCTAAATCAATATACTTTTTTAGGGCATTATTGACTTCATCCAAAGTAACAGCCATCACCTTATCCGAAAAGGTATATAAGTAGTCCACATCAAAGCCATTCTCGATATTTGTTGCTAACTTATCCACAAGACTCTCTGCGTCACTCAACATCACCTGATAACGTCCAACCATACCCAGTTTACGCTCATCTAGCTCTTCTGCTGATATGCCACCACTACACCACAGCTTTAGCTGCTTCTGAATAGAACTAACGCCCTTATCTAATAGCTTCGGAGAAAACGATCCATATACCATCCAATGACCTCCATGGTGTGGAATAAATCCTGCTATTTTACTACCAACATTATAAGTTAAACCATCCTCATCACGCACCGTACGCATCAACCTTGCTGAAAAACTACCACCTAGTGCATCAATCGCCAATCTTAATGGCAGGTAGTCTGGATGATGAATATCAATAGGCAAAACATGCCCCATCCGGATATCAACACTTTGCTTGTCCTCTACAACCACTTTTTTAACTATGTGCTTTGACGGTAGTGCTTCTAACACGGATCGAGACTCTGATGGCAAGCTCCCATCTTGGCTACTAAACTTCTCTAACAGTGTTACTACCTTCGTGGGCTCCACATCTCCAACGATGATCCATTTAGCATGACATAGCGGTGTATAACTTTTTTGGTATTTCTCAATACTTGATTGAGTCACTTTAGCAACAAGTGAAACCATATCTTCAGGACTATCTGCTCTAAGCATATGAGACTCTGGGTACAGTGTTTGCGTAAAAATAGCACTCGCTTGATAAGATGTATCATCTTTCAATGCATCATATTTAGTCATCATACGATTTTTAAGATTATCAATGGCTGAAGCATCAAGCTTAGGCTCATTCAATTGCTCTGCAATTAATGACAGCACAGTCTCTAAGTCTTGACTGAGACATGTAAATTTAACAGTCATGTATAATGTGGTAACGGATGTATGTAATAGAATGCCACGTGCCTCTAAGGCCTCATTAAACTCAGATTCTGACTTGCTTTTTGTGCCCAACCCAAGTGCTTGTGCTAATAATGCCGGCAAGACCCTTTGAGCGTGTGTTACATGCAAGTTTCCCGCAGCTACCATACAACAACCCGTAATGAACCCTTGATGGCTAGTCGGTAAGATATGATAAGTTGCATGTTGCGTATTCGTTGTCTGTATATTCATGCTGCTTCCCCCGTTTTAGGAATATAGTAGCCGGTGGTTGAGCTATCTTCGATTAAATATGCCTGTGCTGTTTTTTGAATCTCTTTAGCAGAGATTGTTGCTATCTTCTCAGGCAAGTCTAAATAGTAACGCCAATCCAATAAAGCTATTGCTTCATTAACCTGACTTAGACTGCTGAAAAAACTACCCTGTTGATAGACTGAGTCTGCTTTAATCATCGCTTTCACACGCTCCAACTCTTCAGTACTCACCAACTCCGTTTTAAGCTTTTCAATTTCTTCAAGGATAATCGCTTCGACTTTCTCATGCGTTGCTTTGGGTGTTAGTGCTGCGTAAATAACCAATAACCCTGGATCAATATTTGGGTAGTCCTCAGCGTATAATGATAATGCGAGCCCTTTAGCCACTAACCGTTTATACAAGCGGCTAGATTTACCCATCTGTAGCACACCTGAGATTAATTGGATATGTAAGTGTGCCTCATCCAACCCTGCAGGGGTTTTAAACGCCACCGCTACAACGCCTGGTTGACCAACACGTTTAACAGTGATTCGTTTTGGGCCATCTTGCTTTGGCTCTTGTGTGTATACTTCCGGTATTTCATGCGGGCTAGCACCAATCTTTCCAAAATACTTCGTGATTAAATCCAGTACTGCTTTTTCTTCAAAGTCCCCTACTACGGTGACAGTCGCATTATTCGGCCAATAAAAAGTGTTATAGAACTCTTTTAAACGCTCAATGCTGACATTTTCAATATCTGACAACCACCCAATCGTATTATGGTGATACGGATGCGCAATATAAGCTGCAGACCATATGCTTTTATGCAATGCTGACATTGGGCTATTTTCATCTCGCTCAAACTCATTACGAACAACTGTCATCTCTGCCTGCCGATCTTCTTCATCAATAAAGGCATTACGCATTCTGTCAGCTTCTATCGCAATGGCTTTCTCTAAGTATTGTTTTGGGAGAACTTCAAAATAGTTGGTTCGATCTAGCCATGTCGTTGCGTTGAGAATTGCACCGATATTCTCCAACTGATCAATATTATTGTTATTCTCTTTATTAAACTTTTTAGAACCTTTAAACATCAGGTGCTCTAAAATATGGGTTGCCCCTGTATGGCCTACGCCTTCATTTCTTGACCCAACATGATAGGTCACCTGAAAACCACAAACCTCTGCAACTGTGTTGGGCATTAAAATCACCTGAAGCCCATTACCTGCCATTTCAAATTTCTTGGCGCCATGGGCATGAGCAACTTCCTTAAACTGAACCATGCGTTATTCTCAAATCTTTAATCATGTTGATACTATCACGATGACTATTGACTAGCAAGATGTGGATAGTAACTCGTTTCCTGAAGCGATTACTTTTCCCTTCTAATATACAAAGCCTTTATCACTCTAATTGGTTATTTCAACTAGGGGCTTAATCAGTTTACAACACTGATCACTCAAAAAGAGCAAAATGTCACTTTTTTACATGCCCATGGCGCCATTTTAGTCAGGCCCGAAAAGTCCTTGACAATAGTTAACAAGGTTTCTATCGTAACTCTAAAACTATAGGATAAATAATGACCTCTAAAATCACTCTAGTCTTGTTTGTCAGCTGGCTCTTTCTCTTTAGCCTACTTGTCAGTATATTGCTTATTGTAAACAGCACAATCACAACCCCTGCCCCACACGCATCTAATCAATCTGAATATGCAACGGGTTACATCGTACGTAAAGGTGAGAAAGAGGTTGGGTTGTTATTAGGATCTTTTCATACCCAGCTTAACTATGATGAACAAGACCGGTTCAAAACGATGTTCCTTAGAGAAGCAAAGAAAAACAACAGAACCGTGTTCACTGAAATTCCCACAGAGGCAATACCAGCAGGTGGCGTTGAAGCAAGTTTGGTTCATGCAGTACACTTTGATAAATCTGTAAAAAAACAATCTTTTGAGTCCCTTCAAACACAACTTGCTTTTCTGAACCGCTCTGTCTTTGTAGGAGAGAAGGTTTTACACTTGCCGCTTAGCTATCAGTTTATGAGTAATCATCCTCTTATTTCCCTTTACACATGTAAAATGACACAGTCCTATGCTTTGCTCTACAATATTCTTTATAACGTCTTTATGGAGAATGCGCACGCTCAGTTTCTCATTTCACGAGCCGGCGCTCCAGACAGAGTGGCTAAATTGTACCGAGCATACCAAGGAGGGACTATTAGGAATGGGCTTTCTAATGAAGAGCGGGATATATTCTGCATGCAAGAGAGAGATGCGCTCTATGCAGACACCTTGGCATCACAATCAGAAGACTGGCTTGCCGTTATTGGTTCTCAACATTTAACAGGTGAACAGGGGCTTGTAGAATTATTAAAAGAAAAGGGATTTTCCCTGGAACCCGTTAATACTTATAAGATGGCTATGGGTCCTGATACTCAGTAGCGTATTGCAGCAAATGTATCCCAGGATATGGAATATTCTGCACGTTATTTGAACAGTCCTTATTACCCCAGAAGTGTATGACTTACAATCAACACACCCTATCAATCACTAATGCTTAACAAGGAATCTACCTGCTTAGCAAAATAATATTAGCATCCTAATCTATTTTATCTGCTTTTCCTACCCGCTCCCTACTCAACAGATACAGCGATAAAAGGTAATAAACCATCAACATAGCCACTAACAAATACGTAACTGTTCCCACATTGAGACTGCACTCCCTCCCAATTGACACAATCCAGTTTTCTAATGCTTGTAAAAACTGCATGCCGGTTAAATCCATAATGAGTTCAAATGGCAAACATTGGGTGACTTGTTCCGGATATATGAGAACATAAGCATGCCTCAGGCTCAGTACCAGACCGACTGTTAACAAGGGGGTAAGCATGAAGTAGCGCTGGATACGTATTGAGATAGTTGCGCAAACCAGCAACATCACGAGAACAACTCTTTGAAAGACGCATAAGTGACAAGGAACTTCACCTAATACAAAGTCATAGGATTGAGCGCTGATCAAAAAAACGATTGATGAGATAATAAAAAACCTCAGCAACTGAGGGCGCTCGGCGAATGTTGATAATAGCTGCATAAGACTCTTGAGAAATGAGATTTCTACCCTTATGTTAAAACTGTAAATAGATTTTCGCAACTATATTTTAAGGAGATATCATGAGCAAAGAAGATACTAACGATATGGAAAACAACATTGAGAACCTTGATGCTTCTGAGGCGGTATCAGCTGACACATTAAAACCTAGTCCTGACACTAATACTGAAGCGCTTGAGGAAAAAATCACTGCTTTAGAAGAAACTAACACGGCACTTCAAAGCAAAAATACTTACTTAACCGCAGAGCTTCATAACCTAGGAACGCGGCTCAAAAAAGACTTTGACCGCAAGCAAATATATGCAATTACTAACTTTGCTAAAGAGATTTTAGATCTCGGTGATATTTTAGCTGCTGGGCTTGAGAACTGTGCTGATAAAGAAAGTGAGCACTACCATGGCATGGAAATGACCCTAGATAAGTTTTATATTATTTTAAAACAACATGGTGTCACCCCTATTGAGTCCTTAGGCACACCCTTTAATCATGATGAACACGAGGCCTTAACCAGCCAAGAGTCGGATGAACATGAGCCAGGGGTTGTCATACAGGTTATCCAAGAGGGTTACAGGTTCAAGGAGCGTATCCTAAGACCTGCAAAAGTAATTGTTTCAAAAAAAGTTTCTCAAGACTCTTGAGATTTGAAAATATAACCATAGATTAAAACTGAAAGTAAATTTAAACGAGGAGATAAGCATGGCAAATAAAGAAGTTGTTATCGGAATTGATTTGGGAACTACGTTCTCTTGTGTATCCATCTTACAAGGTGGTGGACCTGTCGTTATTGAAAATAATTTAGGAGACAGAACAACTGCCTCTTATATTGCAATTGAAGCTGATGGGAAACAACTGGTTGGAGAGCAAGCAAAACGCCAAGCTTCACTAAACCCCAAAAGCACTTATTACGCGACTAAACGCTATATGGGTCATAAAATGACTGATGATGTTGTTAAAAACAGCCAGATTCAGTATGAGCTCAAAGCTGCTAAAAATGGTGATGTGAGAGCCGTCGTAAAAATCGATGGAAAAGAAGAACTTTGGGCACCTGAGAAATTTGCATCTGTCATTCTTAGTAAAATGAAGAAAACAGCTGAAGAGTACCTTGGGCATGAAGTAAGTGGCGCGGTAGTTACTGTTCCTGCTTACTTTAACGAAATCCAGAGACAGGCCACTAAAGATGCTGGGAAAATTGCAGGGTTAGATGTAAAACGTATTATCAACGAACCAACTGCTGCTGCACTAGCCTATGGTCTAGACAAACAAAAAGGTGACCGGAAAGTCGCTGTATATGATTTAGGTGGAGGTACTTTTGATATTTCTATTATTGAGCTATCTCAGATTGATGGAGACCATCAGTTCGCAGTCCTATCTACTAGTGGTGATACCTTTTTGGGTGGTGAAGACTTTGACCAAAAAATTATTGATATCGTTTTACAAGAATTCAAAAAAGATAGCGGCCTTGACCTCTCGCAGGATGCTGAAGCTTTGCAGCGTGTTAAAGAAGCTGCTGAGAAGTGTAAAATTGCACTGTCTTCAGATCTTGAGTACACGGTTAACCTGCCATACATCACTATGGACAAATCAGGCCCTAAGCACTTAAATGTCCGTATTAGTCGTGCAAAACTAGAAAGTGAGACGACTGACCTAGTTGAACGAACAATGGGACCATGCCAAGACGCATTAAACGAAGCTGGCCTGTCTCTTGATGAAATCGATGATGTCATCTTAGTAGGTGGGCAAACTCGGATGCCTAAGGTACAAGAGCGTGTTGAGAAATTCTTTGGGAAAGCACCTAAACGAAACGTAAACCCTGATGAAGCCGTTGCGATTGGTGCTGCTATTCAAGGTGGCGTATTATCAGGTGATGTAAAAGACATTTTGCTACTTGATGTCACACCTCTAACGCTTGGTATTGAAACGATGGGTGGTGTAATGACACCATTAGTCGATAAGAACACCACTATTCCAACTAAGGCTAGCCAAGTGTTTTCAACTGCTGCGGACAACCAAACGGAAGTTACCATCACAGTGCTTCAGGGTGAGCGTAAAGTCGCTAGCCAGAACAAGCAGCTTGGACAGTTCAACCTAATGAATATCCCACCAGCTCAACGTGGTATTCCAAAGATTGAGGTTTCCTTTGATATTGATGCAAATGGCATCCTTCACGTAGCGGCTAAAGATCAAGCCACTGGAAAAGACCAATCTATCTCTATTCAATCAGCTGGTGGACTTAGTGATGATGAAATTGAGCAAATGATTAAAGATGCTGAGCAAAATGAACAGTCTGATCAAGAGTTCCAAGAACTTGCTCAGGCAGTCAATCAGGCTGAGCAGCTAATCCATGGTACTGAGAAAGCGATCAAAGACTTAGGCGAAGGTGTTGACTCTGAGCAGAAAGCAAAGGCTGAAGCGGCTATTGCTGAGCTCAAAACGGCACTTGAGGCTAAAGACAAAGCAGAAATTGATGCAAAAACTGAGGCACTCTCCACTATCTCGGGTGATATTGCACAACAGGCTTATCAAAAAGCACAGCCTGAAGGTGAATCTCAAGCTAGTGAGGATGCTCAAGCCGCAAATGATCAACCGATTGATGCAGAGTTTGACGAGGTAGATGAGCAAAAATAAGCGCAACCGTAATTTAGGGGGGGGAACCCCCCTTTTGCCAGTTTAAACAAGGGTTATTTAATGGCTAAAGATTTCTATAAAGTTCTCGGGGTTTCACGCAGCGCAAGCGATAGTGAAATAAAATCTGCATACAAACGCAAAGCCCTGAAGTACCACCCTGACCGTTTGGCAGGGCAACCTGCTGAAGAGATTAAGCAAGCTGAGAACAAAATTAAAGAAATTAATGAAGCTTACTCTATCTTATCGAATAAGCAGAAAAAGCAAGCCTATGATCAATTTGGTGACCCAAGTGCTGCAGGCCAAAGTCCATTCGGTGATGGTTTTGGGCAAGAGGGCTTCCCTGACTTAAACGATATTCTAAATAACTTTTTTGGCGGTGGTAGCTCAGGCGCTAGCGGCCAAGCTGCTAACTTTCAAGGTAGTGATTTAGGCTATACATTAACCCTTTCACTTTCAGAGGCTGCTTTTGGTATTGAAAAAGAAATCAATATCAAGAAAAAGGATCCCTGCGATACTTGTCACGGATCTGGCGCAAAATCAGGCAGTAAGCCTAGTGCCTGTGGCACATGCCGCGGCAGAGGAAAAGTTACCATGCAGCAAGGGTTTATGGCTATACAGCAGTTATGCCCTAGCTGTCACGGCGAAGGCGCAGTTATTAGCAACCCTTGCAGCAAATGCCAAGGAAAAGGATGCTATAACCAAAATAGCACCATCAAGGTCAGAATCCCTGCTGGTGTTGATAATGGGGACCGTATGCGAGTTGCTGGCAAAGGAGATGCTGGTATCCGTAATGCGCCCAGTGGAGACCTTTACATTAGTATCAGTGTGTCGCAACATCCTTTCTTTGAACGTGATGGTGCGGATTTGCATTGCCAGGTTCCCATATCATTTTACCAAGCATGTATAGGTGGTGAAGTTGAGATAGCAACTTTAGATGGATTGGTTAACTTGAAAGTTCCTAAGGAAACGCAGTCTGGAGCTTCTTTAAGACTACGTGGCATGGGCATCAAGAGCGTTAAAACTAACAGAACTGGAGATATTATCTGCCATGTAGCTGTTGAGACCCCCATAAAATTGACAGCCGAGCAACGACAGCTGCTCAAGCAGCTTGATGAAAAGATGCAAAATAATCAACAACAGCACCCTAAAGCAACCAGCTTTTTTGCAAAAATCAAAAAAATCATTTCATAGTGACGGGCGCAAATCCTTTTGGGCTCAACGCTGACAAAAGAAAGTATATCTATTCATTGACATTGGTTTTATAACCTTCTATTTTTACCGTACAAGGAAACATTAAGGATGCAACAATGGATAGAATGCAAAAAACATTCATAATATTATTAACTTTAAGCCAAGCTAACGCGTTTGACCGCTCCCCTGACATTTCAGTTGGCGTAGGTGTAGAACACCAATCTAATCAGCTGCTTGGTCATTTTTCAACCCTAGCGCTCAAGGATACGGGAGTACCAAAACTGCTATTAGAGAAGCTGACCTTAGAGGGGAATAACTCAGTGTTAACTTTTGAGCTATCTCAAAGAGTTAACAAGCAAATTAGCACTGGCGTCAGGACTCACTTTAAAAGCGCACCTTTTTCTTTTATTGGCTCTTCAGTTGCAATGGTGAATGAGTCACCACAGGTTGAAGTGCTGACAAAGTACCACCTCAATCAAGCCACCTACGGAGTTGGAATTGGCATCAAAAAGGACAGCTACTCCCTCAGCCCAGATCCATTTAATCCATTTACCCATTACTTTGGTGAAAGTATTACACCTTCAGTATCATTAAGTAGCACAGTCCAATTACCTGGGGCTAAGCTAGAACTACATGCAAGCTTAGCAAGAGCAGTTTTCGTTGATAGTGCAACAGAAACAGATACTAGCGATAATGAAAATGCCTTTTGGCAAACGACTTCAAGAGTAAGTCTACATTTTAATATTTAATAATCCATAATAACTTCTGGAGGAAATACCATGTCACAAAAGTATATTTTATCAGCTCTACTAACCTTGTCATGCTGCTTGTCAACCGCAAGCAATAGTGACGTAGCCATTAGTGTTAGAACGGGACTAGATCTCACTAGCTACCATTCCAGTCCTAAATTTGCGCCTGCGTTCGCTGGAACAGAGCATTTCCCCATGGGGAATATTACCGTTGGCATAGATAAAGAGCTTTCAACTGAATTCTCTGCTGGCATATCGAGTACTTATAACTACCTGTACATTGCCGCCTTAGAAACATCAGTGCCTATTCTCCGCTCAAGTGCACATGCTAACTATCACCTTAGCAAATCAAGTCGTGTTGGCTTATCAGCAAGTATTGCACACGCAAACGTATTCAGTAATGACGGAGATAACCTTTTCTTTGGATATATACACCATCTAATGCTAGGTTTAAATATTAAAAACTATATTAGTGAGCAAATTTTCACACATATTGAACTTATAGTTGATGCCACTCCATCACTAACCCAGTCTATCGGGCTGTTACCACTAGATGCTAAAACTCTAGCTATTTCACACGGTATATCAAGTGTTGAGTTAACCCCATATATAGCCAGCATATCAGTGGGCTATGACTTTGATCTAGATAGCATAAACTTAGAAAAGCTCATTTAGCTCAAAATTGGAATCATCACAATAAAACGGCTCCCTTTATCTTGGGAGCTTTTTACTGATATTTGACCAGACAAGTCATCAACAAACTCTCTAACAATGCTCAAACCCAGCCCTGCACCTTCTGATTCTTCATTTTCATTAATAATACGCATCATAGGTGAGAATATTAACTGCTGAAACTTATCTTCAATACCAGCTCCGGTATCAATTACATGCAGCTCAAGTACACTGCCTTCTGATGTTTTAATAAAGCTTACTTCCACAGTGACAGTGCCTTGTACGGTATACTTTAGCGCATTACTTAACAAGTTAGCCAGGATCCTATGAATTCGTATTTGATCAGTTACAACCATCTTTGGCACTAAATCTGAGATGCTAGTTTTAAGCTTTAGTTTTTTAGCACGAGCGATGGCTTCTATTGTATCTGTAACGCTTTTAATCTCATTGCGAATATTAATGGGTTTTAACTCTAACGGTAAAACTGCTCTGGGTGAAGCACTTACGTCAGTTAAGTGCTCAATATGTGACATTAACTGCATACCTGAAGATTTAATCGTTTCTAGAAAAAATGGCATGTCGCTGCTGTCTTTTCCATGGAGCATCAAATCTGCTGCTCCAACAATATTACTGATAGGTGTTTTTAAGTCATGACGAAAATTTTGAATGAACGTACGTTTAGTTTTTTCAGCAAGCTGCATATCCTGCATCATCGATAGCATATTACTTTCCATATTCTTCCGCTCGGTGATATCGATTGACATACCAAGCAAATAAGAACGTTTATTCCCTGAATGAACAAAGCGTTTTTTATAGGATAAAAAGGTTCTTACCTCTCCCGCTATTTGAGCAACTTCCTCAAACACCATCGTTCCATCACCCTCGCGCGTAATACTATCATTTCGGCGTATCATCTCAACAAATGGCTTTGGTGCAACCTCTGAAATAAGCTGATAAATATTAACACCGCTGAAGTCTTGTAACTCCACATTGGTGATTTGTGAAACAATCCTGCTCATTGACTCACTGGTAAGGATGATTTCACCCTCATCATCTAAAATCCAGATCTGCTGAGGGTATTTCTTAATTGCCAGCTCATAAAACGCAAGCTTTTCTTCAAGCACTAACACTTGTTGCTTTAATGATACAATCGTTTGACTTTCCTTGCTTTGTGTCAAGACATCCTCCGAAATAACTTAAACAAGATACCATTAAATGCAGAATCTATCAATAAACGAGCTTGCAGAAAGAGTTTATATTTGCAATAATAACGGGCCTATTCACGGAGAAAGCACGCAATGGAAAGAACGGACGCTATCAATAACTCTAACAAAACCTTGACCGAAAATCCGCCTAGTCCATTTCTTTCATTTTTAGGCCTAGTGTCGCCGGTTCGTGAAGGAGGCGCTCCCAACACACTAGCCCAGAGAATCTTCGCTATACATAGTTATTTATTTATCAGTTTGATAGAAATCATCACTGGCATCATCGATAAAAGGCATCTTCGCCTCATGTTAGCGAGTCTCTATAAGTCTGTTGCTAAAGTTTACGAGCTTAATAAGAGTGGCTCTAACAACATCGGGGCAATTAAAACACTCAGACATGTCTTCAAAAAAAGGTTCTTCATCTTCCTTGGAATTACCGTTACCATCAAAGTAGCTGATCAACTATTAAGAATGATTAAAAACGTTATCTTTTCAGGCTATGATTTTGAGAAATCTGAGCCCAGCAATATTGAAAAACAGTATGCATATGCCACTAGCGCAGAACCAGATCATTCAGACAGTAAATTTGAGCAAGAGCGATCTCAGGGAGACACATTGCCGAAGATATCCAAAAACTTCTACATTCTCACTCAAAAAATACCGCTTATCGGAATTGATTTATACTTATACTGGACAATGCTCCCAACTGCACTATTTTTGACTGTTCTGGGCGCATTAACATTAGCTGCTATTGCAACATATGTTTTAGCTAAACCAGAAACAGAAACCAATAGTATCCGCAAACAGCTTAGCCGTCTCCATAATGAAGCAGCTGGCTCACTAAACGATAAAAAACTGGTTATAAACGCAATATTGGCACTCCCCATTAACTTATTAGATAACACACACAGGGAAGAACTCAATGCATTCCAAACAGAGCTCAATGCATTCCAAACAGAGCTCAATGCCGCTATCAATCAAGAAAGGCTTGACGAGATTACATCCTCTCTACAAGAAATAATAGTCGCCATCCGAAGGCGATCATTTCTAGTAGAAAAAGCCTATAATATCTTGAGTACGCTTGCTAATACACTGATTCAAGAAGGGTTTAACTGCTTTATGATCCTCATATGCGCCCTTCGAGTTATACATGGCGACATAGTTGGCGATAAGATTGTAGATATTGCATGGATGACAAGTACGATAACGGTCACCAAAGACGCTTATAAAAATCTTCTGGACAATATTAAACAAATTAGAACCTATGAAGAATTTAAGAAAAACATGGAGCGAGTTACTCAGTCTTTCCCTAGTCATGAAAGATACTTTAAAACCTTGGCTAGCAACCTATCCGACACCTACTTTCCTAGTCCTATGTTTAGGGTATTTTCCTGGGGCTCTACTGGTTTATTCCTGTACACCCTGATGCTCTCTGAAATTACGCTTCTCTCAACTTTAGCAACATCTGTTACGCCATATATTCTGAGCCCTTGGTCTGCTATTCCTGCAGCAGCGATAGCATGGCAATGTCGACAACACTTGACAGAGTCGACTACAAAAATCAGCTCACTAGACGGAAAGGTACTGGCAGTATTGCTACTTTCTATTATAAGTATCTCAAACATTGGTTTTGTATATTACTTCCTACAAACATACTCGGTTGCAAGCTTTCTACCCACATCACTCCCTTCTCTATTAATGCTGCTAGCAGGCGTAGGAGCTAGCTGGGGGTTTGACCAGCATATATTTCAACGACTGGCCTTCGTTATAGACGTCGTCCTTATCTTCACAACTCAAACCCTAGTATTGGCTGTGCACAACGTATGCTATGCGCCTGATAAGTTAGCACGTGGTGTACACAACGCTTGGTTATGGTGGAACGCCAAGATATCAGATGCACCGAACCATGAGACTAGCGTTGAAAACAAGTGGATAACCGCACTAATATTTGCCTCACTGGCGCTCTCAATAACAGGGAAGATACTCCTACCTGCCACACCCATTTCACTGTTACTATCAACAAAACAGCTACTCACCACACTCACTGCCGGTAGCTATTTATGCTGCTTGGGATCCCAGACTCCCTCCAAAGAAAGTAGAAGCCCAATAGTAACCTTCTTGGGTGTGAGTCTGGTTTCCATCCTAGCAGTCATTGGCTTACAGTATGGTGCTGCTCTTGCAGCTGTACTTCATACCCCAATCACACTGGCGATTTTCCGAAACCTAGTCATCACCAGCTGTGTTTTACAACAGCTCCACCAACATTTCTATCATAGAGCGCTATATTTAGTACATCAGGTCTTAAAGACAGCTGATACCACCCTACAGGTCCCGCTTGACGCCGTAAAAGCCATTCCTGCTAAAATTGCAGGTGTCCATTTTTCAAAGCACGCAGAGGGTTGGAGCATTACTCAATTACCTATCCCACAACTATTTTAAGGAGATAACACATGCTAACATGGCTTAAAACAAAACTACACAACCTTCAGAGACCTTACTCTGACTTTATGGTACTCAGCACTCAAGACCCTGATCACCCTTACAGTGATAAACCTTATTCACAGAGGGTGTATGAATTAAGACGTTACTTGCGCAATGGGTTCCTAGAAATTCTATTGAATACCTACCGAGGAGTAATACTCCGAAACTTAATGTTTGCATTACAAAAACACCAACAACTTGCCTTTACTCAGCTTTCTGCTGGGTTATCCAATGCAGCTGCCGTTTCCGCTTTCCGAAGCTTATTTCCACTTTATGCAGGTGTGACTATTGCCATTACGGCAATCAATTCTTTCACTCGTATATGGAGGACACAGCAATTCTATCGGTCTTCCAAACGCCTTATTAATACCACCCACAGGGGCAATAATACACAGGACATTAATCATGCTAGTCTAGAAGCTGATCTCAAACAATCTATTGCAACGGATCGAAACCCTAAACGGATCACTGATATTCCAAAAGGCTACCATAACTTAACGCAAAATATGATTCTAGCACCACTTGAGGTCACTATGTACCTCATGATCTTAGGTGGCAATATTTTAGGAATCATCGGTGTATTATCTGTGGGTCTAGGAATAACACAAACCTATCTATCCAAGCAGAGCAGAGCCGCTCAAAGACAGCAGAACGATACACAGCGTGACGCCAATAACTCAACACTTAACAACCATATTAGCACAACTGGTACTAACCTAAATGCTGACTACTGGGTCAAGCTCAATGAAATATACCTAGACCTTACAAAATTTCTTTCTTTCAGCATCTTTCAAGTTGCACTAATGTTTGCTTGTGCACACTTTATCTTCATTGGACAGTATGACATGGCAATGGGGATTGCGCAAACTGCGACAGGAGTTCTAGCCTTCCAGCGTATCAGTAAGTACATTGGCCTCATCAAGAACCATGGCGACCTTGATATGAATATGAGCCAGAAGCGTGAAACATATACCCGTTTTGGAGTGAATAATGCCGCAATAACTGGAGATCCTCTTGATAACCTAGCTGGTAATCTACCCAGCTATCGATGGTCTGTTGCTAAGAAAATTGTCTTATATAGCTTTTTCATATTAGCAGTCTTGGGTGCACTATACTCCCCTCTTCCAGCTGAGCTACTATCATTGATACCGAGACTATCCTTAACTCAGATAATAAACTTGGGTGGAGTCGCGCTCTTTACCGGCATGATAGCCTTTAGGAATACACAGGTTTACTTAATAGACTCAACCCTTGTGTCAGGATCGATAAAAGTACTGTGTATTTATTTTGGACTAGCATCAGGCATTTACTTTGCGCCTCTTGTCCCAAGCCTAATACAATTAGCACTACAGAATATTCAACTAATAGGGATATATGTCAGTATAGCTCTACCTTTAGTTTCATTTATTGATACCTTTTGTATACCTTCAACACTCTTTATCTTTGATTATATCGCAACCTGGCTATCTCAAGAGATTGTTACTGTATGTCAAATGCCTGCCTCTATTGCTAGTGGGGTCTTTACCTCTGTTAGCAATATAGCCAACAGAGTACAAGGCAAAGCTCCTAATTCAAGTCCAGCTATTGACCCGAGGGACATGTGCTACGACATACCTTTACCAGTATAGGGCAGTGGAAGTTTCTGAGTGCTGCCCTGACGCCATATAGGGCGTATGCGCTTTTTAACCAAATCGTGTAACGCCCGTTAGCGCAAGTTACCTTGACTACCTCTGATTTCTGAGCATCAGATAGATGGGATAATACCTTAGATTTCTGCCCACCTTGAGATAGGCTCT
>JBDQHG010000015.1:0-19452 GCA_040264995.1 Gammaproteobacteria bacterium
GTGTAGTGGTTTTAAATAGTTTTTCCAAGTGAGTATTCTGTGGCCGAAAATAGTGAAAATAAGGCTTGAGTTTTAGTTAAGCATCCGTTAGTTTCAGGTTAACTATAACTAAACAATAACTAGGAGTATAACTATGTCTAACCCTGCCAAAAGGGCTCGTCTAGATCTCGGAGAAAATCCTGATTCTGGCTTACCTCTATCCCCACACACACCTACGGGTTCTGTTTCAGCCCAGCCTATGAGAGACATTGGAGGCCCTATTCCATTTCCATTGGATCTATCACAAGATTCTGGTGCAGGCTCAATGCCAGCGTCACCAAGAACGCCTGTGCAGCCTCATAGACTAGAGGTTTCTAGCCACTTGGAGCAGCAGCGCTCTGAAGCAGCACGGCAGTATGGTAGTGATCGTCGTGAAGCAAATGGGATCTTTCATTTGCTGCATCGCCAACTAGACCAACAGCCTAATAGCATTGTAAATACACCGCAAAATCGTCCTCGGTTAAGGGTTTTGATAGCAACACTTCAGCGTTTCGCACGAAGAACAAGCATTCGTCCAGCTGTAGTGAGTTTAGTAAGAGAGCGGTTGATGATAAGTGGTGGTGAAAGGCCTAATGTCGTGACGCCAGCAAGGATTGTTATGGATCGAATTATGACAGCACCTTCCCCAAGGCAAGAGTACAATAGACGTGCTGTAATAATGGCTGCAAGGGCATTTAATGATCGTAGTCGCTTTTATCGGTGTAGTGAAGGAGGGCGTCCGGGTCCTCGTTAGTTTTTTGTACAGGTCTGGTCACAGTGCCGATCTGCTGGAAACAGCCAGTAGCTAGCGGCTGTGACAGCCATAAAACACAGTAGTATAGGTAACAGCATCCAGATTCCTTCTGGGTGCTGTTTTACTTGAAGGAGCAAGTTGCCAAGGGAAGGTGATTGAGGGAAAAGATTCAGCCCGAAGTAACACAAGGATTGTTGTAGCACAAAATAGTTTAAGAAGGTGTGTGACAGCTGGTTATGCCAGAACTTTTTAATGGCGGGCATCAGGTGATTCTTGATCAAGGATGGTTTAGACATCCCGGAAAATAGCGCATCTTGGATGTAGGGCTTTTCTAGAAGCTGTAGGGCCTCATTACGAGATAGATGCGCAAACTTAGTCCATTGGGTTAAAGAGAACAAGGTGATAAATATAAAAACAGAGTGTGGCAGAGATAGCATCAGTATTAATGTAAAGGGAATGCTCCTGCAGACCTCATAACTCCATAGGTATGCGAGGTCTACTCCGCCGCCTAGTGTTGCACTAATGATACCAGCTCTACCCCCTATTTGTGCGGATAGTGTGGTGAGGATTATCGGTAAAGTTAAACTATAAATGAACGCATATAGGGCATAGACCAGGATGTCTTGACCTAAGTGGTTGGTGCCAAGCCAGTGAGCCATACTGGGTGGTTGTGAAGGATGCGGTTCTTTGAAGTCTGGTGCTAGGCTGTGGGGATATAGGGGGGAAAGTATCCACGCATCATCAAGTAGGGAATTTGTGTCAGGGTCAGAAAAGTCTGCAATAATAGGATGCTGACCACCCAGGTCAGATTCTAAATAGGATATGACCGACGGGAAATATATCTGATGCTGATGGTATACAATTAAGGGCTGGCTATTCATCAGCAGTGGTAGTGCTAGGTGGCATAATGTGATGAGTAACAGCTGGCGAAATAATGAGGACATTATCGGCTCTTGCCTATTTGGATATGAGGGCTCATCCTTGTGTGTAATAGGTCTCCTGCTAGATGAGTTATAGAAAGTATGATGCTTGAGATAACCAGGCATCCTAGGACAAGGGGGTAATCAACATGCTTCATTGCTAAAAAGCTCACTTGCCCAAATCCATCAATACCAAATAATACTTCTGTTGATAAAGTGCCTGTAAATATGATTTGTATAAGGTGTTTTGGTGCTTTTATCCAAACAGGAATTAATGCATTTCTCATAAGGTATGAGGCCCATACTCTAACCTCGCTAACGTTTCGGTGTCGAGCATATGTGATATAGGGCTTCTGTGCCTCACGTTGCAAGCAGTGTTCGATAAAGGTCGTTAACGGGGCAATCCGCCTAATAACTAAAAAGGCAACGGCACAGATTTGGGCATATTGGCTTAAGGCAATGGAAAGGTAGTAGCTTGCAACAAACACTAGGATATAGAGTAAGCAGCTAGGTACCGCTGATATTTGAGTACAAAGAAAGTGTAGGGCTTGAGCAAAGAGCCTATTTTGGACTTTGCCCCACGCAATGATTACGCTAAGGGTATAAAGAACAATAAAGGCTTTTACGGATAATTCAACCGTTATAGGTAGTGCCTGGTAAATTATTTGGAGGACCGGCTGTTGATAAAAAATACTACTCCCGAAATCTCCGTGTAATATGTTATAGCAGTAATCAAGTACCGGATGACCCATTGTTGTGACGTAGGCGGGAAGTGTGTTTGGGGTAGCATAATCTAAATAAGAAAGGCCAACCCACATAGCAGGGGTGTCTGGTAGTAGTAACAGGCCTAGCACATGGGTCAGCAAAATTCCTCCCCAGATAAGGGGAAGTAGTATTAGTCTTTTACTGAAGTATCGCAACTCTTTTGGGTTTTCCATGCTGGTTGACAGTTGGTTTCTGTTACCTTTCTAGCAAGCCATATACAAAATAGCAAGGTAATAGGCAGTATTAAGTATGCAAAGTGGTAGTCACCCCCGCTGTAGACAGGCATCCCGGTGTTTGATAGCTGTCCACTCCAGTGTTGGTTCATCATCCAGCCAAAGATGGGCTGGAATATAGCACCGCTAGCCATAATGGGTACTCCAGCAAGTGCTTCACTTGCACCCGTAATAGAGGGGTGGTTGGTTTCAAATATCACAGGGTAGCTGATGATTTGTGTACTGGTTGTAAGACCAATAGTGAAAAACACAACTCCTAGTTGGAAGGGGGGAAGATCAGGTCTAAATAGTAGCATAAAGGCTAGTGCGAATGAGACAACAGCACCTAGGATCATGGGGAGTCGTCGTTTCTGTATTCTGTCTGAGATAATACCGGCTAGTGGAGAGCCAACAATGGTCCCAAAGAATAACATTGTAGTGATTCTGCTAGCAACCACAAGGTCTAGTTGGTAAACCATTTGTAAATAAGTCGCCCCCCATGCAGCAGCCAGAATAAAGATAAAGAGGTTCATAAGCCCTGTGTAGAGCCCACAAATCATATTTTGAGGGTTTGCTAGCGCAGACTTATAGCTTTCCCACACAGGCTCTGATGTAAGCTTAGGTGGGTTGTTAGGGTCAGGATAATTCTCAATAGTAAAGTACATAAAGACAAACAGAACAACGCCTAAAGCTGTATCGATTTGTAGTGCTGTGCGCCAGCCAAACGCCTGGATTAAATGCGCAAGAGGTTCCTGTGATACTGCCCCGCCTAACATTGCCATAGTGACAATTACGCCGGTGACTTGTGCCATTTTCTGGCTTGGAAACCAGCGGGTTGACAGGACAATACAGCTTAAGAAGCAAAAAGCAGTTGATGCGCCGCAAATAAACCGAGCCAGTGCAGCAACCCAAACATTGGGTGCAATAGAGAACAGGTAGGTTGAAAAGGTACAAATAGCCATTGCACTTAAAATTACATGGCGTGTTGGAAAACGATCTAGCAGGGCACCACTAAAAGGAATCATACAGACAGTCGCCGCAAAGTATACGGAGAATAGGTATCCAAGCTGAACCGCATCTAGTTGGAAGGCCTCCGCTACAAAAGGGTTAAGTGTGCCGAACATATTTAGCTGGATAAAGTCATAAAAGAAAAAAAGACCAGCGGATAAGCATACGAACCATGACTTTAGCTCTGAATGTGACAGTATGGGAGTCTCGAGGGCTTGTTCCTGCTGCATAATGGTTCCTATTATATATTGTTTTATTATGCCATATATTTAAGGAGAGACGAATACCGTTTTTTAGGTAGCTAGGGATCTGGTGTGTGATCAATGCAATAAGATTAATATATATAATTTATTGAATTAAGCAGTCACATCCTAACAGTTGAGTGATTTTTAGCTATAAGAACCAGATGATCCATCATTTTTTCAGAATGAGTTTAGTGCTCTCTCATAGATTCAAAAAACTTATCATTCGATTTTGTCGCATTAATTCTTTGAACAACTAGCTCAGTAGCTTGTGCATCATCCATTGACTGTAAATATTTACGCAATATCCAGCAGTAATTTAGGTATTCAGCTGGTAACAAGAGCTCTTCTTTACGTGTTCCAGACTGTTTAACATCAATCGCCGGGAAAATGCGGCATTGTGCTAGTGAACGCATGAGTCTGATTTCTTGGTTGCCCGTACCTTTGAACTCTTCATAAATAACTTCGTCTGCTTTAGACCCCGTCTCGATTAGTGCTGTTGCAATAATACTAAGGCTTCCACCATCCATTAGGTTTCTTGCTGCGCCAAAGAAACGCTTCGGCCTTTGTAGTGCAGATGCCGAAATACCACCAGACAGAATTTTATTATCGGTTGCTGCAACATGGTTGTATGCTCTTGCAAGACGTGTAAGGGAGTCAAGGAAAATAACGACATCATCCCCGCTCTCTGCCAAGCGCTTAGCTTTAGCTAGCACCATTTCAGCCACCTGTATATGACGGCTAGGGGGATTGTCAAATGGGCTTGCGATAATTTCTGCGTTAACAGTGCGCATATTGTCAGTGACTTCCTCAGGACGCTCATCTAGTAGTAGCATGAATACTTTGCATTCTGGATTATTAGACAAGATAGCATTGGCAATGCTTTGTAGCATGATCGTTTTACCCGTTTTAGGTGGGGCAACAATCAAGCTTCTTTGTCCTTTACCTAGCGGGGCCACAATATCAACCATTCTGCCAATGGTGTCAGATTTCTCGCCATTGCCTTTCTCAAGCTTCATCCATTCGGTTGGGAATTCAGCAGGCTTATCACCAAATGGGACTAGTAGCGACTGCTCTTTAATTGGGCGACCGTTCACCTCAATTGCCTCCTCAACTGCAAAGTAGCGTTCCCCGCGATTAGGCGATCTTAGTGTAACTTTATTAAAAACAACGCCTGTTTTCAGGCGATATTGCTTGATAATTTGAGGTGGTACATAAATGTCGTCAGGGCCAGGGTTGTAGCTGGTCTGAGGGGATCGTAAGAAGCCGTATCCATCTTGCACTATCTCTAAAACACCAGATGAAGCGCCGTCAAGTATCAGCTTAGCACCTTTTTTCACTAGTAGTTTCTGAATTGCAAACAATAAGTCTTGCCTAGACTGCCGGTTGTACTCAAGACCAATACTTTTTGCTTTAGCGTGAAGGGCTTTGATGTCCATGTTCCTCAGGTTAATCAGGTTAATGATTTGGGCTGGATCCACTTGTTGAGGAGCTGCAGGTTCTTGAGTTGTATTTGGTTGGTTGCTCATAATGTCTCTTGATTATTCGGGGTTTTCTACGTGAGCCAGAGTTAAAAACTCTAGAATTTTAGCTTTTGAGAGGGCGCCAATTTTCCTACCAATAACTTGTCCATTCTTGAACAATAGTAAGCTTGGTAGACCCTTCACTTCGTATTTGTCTTTTGTATTTGGCTCAGCAACGATATCCATCTTACAGATGATGAAGTCACTTTGTTCATCGGCTAACTCTTCTAAGATAGGTGCAATGCGGCGGCAAGGTGCACACCAGTCTGCCCAAAAGTCTACTAAAACAGGTTTTGTGGAAGATATCACATCTTGCTCAAACTTAGCGTCTGTTGTGTGAATTATGGTCATAGTTTGGAACTCGCAATGGATAAGGAGTATAAAAAGAATATTACAGATTTTATATAGACTTGGGGGGTGTTGTCAAGCAATTTCTTTAGCCTTGGCTATCTTAGTTGTTAATGAGGTTAGTAAGCGCTCTAAGTCCTCGGGTGTGTTGTAGTGAAGTGTGATAGTCCCTTTTTCATGATTTCCGCGTATTTTTGATTTGATGTTTAAAGGCTTTAAAGCATTTGTAATCCAGTGGGTGTCAGGCTTTGCCTTGGGTTGCAAACCGGGATCTTTTTGTTTAACGAGCTGCTCAACTTGACGAACGGAGAGTTGTTTTTCAATGATTGATAATGCTAAAATAGGCTGCTTTTCATCAGGGGCCGCTAATAGAGCCCTGGCATGTCCCATTTCTAGTGCACCATCTTTGAGGTACTGCTTGACCTCTGGGTGAAGCTTGTTCAGCCGCAAAATGTTGGTGATAGCAGACCTTGATTTATTCACTTTGGCAGCGATGTCATCATGTGATAGCTGATAGGTATCAATTAGGCGAGCATAGGCAAGTGCTTGATCCATTGGGTTGAGCGCCTCTCGTTGAATGTTTTCAATGATGGCGATTGACTCTGCTGCAAGTTCATCTAAGTTTTTCACAATTGTAGGGATGTCGTTTAGTCCTGCCATCTTTGCAGCTCTAAAGCGGCGTTCACCAGCAATGATTTCATAGCCGTTACCTTGCTTGGTGACAATAATCGGTTGGAGAATGCCATGTGCTTTGATAGACTCTGCTAGCTCGGCTAACGGCCCAGCTTGAAAGGTTTTCCTAGGTTGGTTTACATTTGGAGTAATCTGGTCTAGCTTTAGAACTTGAATCTGCCCAGTATTAATGCTTTGTTCTGCCCCTGACAGTAGTGCTGCAACACCCATATCACTAAGTGCTCTACCCAGGCGTCTTTTGGATTGGCTCATGACACTTGTTCCAGTTGTTTTATTTTACGCACAAGCTCCGCAGCTAATGCAAGATAAGAAATGGCGCCATGGCATCTTGCATCATAAGAGAAGATGCTTTGACCATGGCTCGGGGCTTCAGCCAGCCGGATATTTCGAGGAATAACGGTATTGAGTAGTGCTGGACCAAAGTGTTCAGTCAGTTCTGCAGATACGTCTACAGCTAGACGGTTTCGTCCGTCGTACATGGTGCGTAGCAGCAGTAAGTTATGTTTTTCAAGGCAGAGGGTTCTGCGGGTAGACTCTATGGTTTGCAGTAGCGTAGTAAGCCCCTCAAGCGCATAATATTCACACTGGATTGGAATTAATATATTGCACGCAGCAACCAAAGCATTCATTGTAAGAATGTTGAGACTGGGAGAGCAGTCAATCAATACCATGTCATACTGTACCGACAATGACTGCAAGCCACGTAGTAGTGTTTTTTCTTTGTGGGCAGAGCTGATTAGAGACACTTCGCTGGCAGTCAGGTCGTAACTTGAGGCTAAGATGTCAAAGCCTTCTTTAGTCTTTTGGATATAGTCTCCAAAGTTTTGAATGTCATCAAGTGCATCCTTGATAGACGCTTGAGAGTTTTCAAGACAGCCTGTGGTCGCATTTGCTTGTGGGTCTAAATCAATCAACAGGACTTTTCGTCCCATTCTTCCAGTAGCTGCAGCAAGTGAAATAGCAGTGGTTGTTTTACCAACACCACCTTTTTGGTTTATGACTGCATATGTATTTCTAAGCATAACATGGCCTCCTCGTTCTTCGATAGTAGCCCTAATTGGGGTGATGTTCAAGTCATAAAGCCCTTCATTCACATTCAGAAATGATAGGCAGGTGCTTGAGAAATCTCATACAAGCCCTTAAGATAAACAGTGAGTCAAGTAGAGCATTAATATGCATTGGTTTTCTAGAAAAACAAGTGAGGTTCTTACCCAAACCCAGCGGGCAATGTCGCGTGTGGTTGGTATATTAAAAGGAAAAAAGCAGCTAAGTCAAGAGGAGTTGTTGCAATTAAGGGAGGCACTCATTGATTCTGATGTGGGGTTAGCTATGACAGATGCGGCAATGGAATATATTAGCACAACTTGTGCCCAGGGGGTAACTGAGGGCAGCACGTTGGTTGATGCGTTAAAGTCATATCTTGTCGATATTTTTAAGCCAGGTGAGACCTCAATGGATGATGCGCTTAATGTTATACTGGTTGTGGGGGTCAATGGGGTGGGAAAAACCACATCTATTGCAAAGCTAGCAAAGTATTACATAGCCCAAGGTCACAAGGTAGCTTTAGCGTCAGGGGATACCTATCGTGCGGCAGCAGATGAGCAGCTATCTCACTGGGCGGATCAGGTTGGAGCTATAATGATTCCAAGACCAAACACCCAGGACCCTGCAGCAGTAATGTATGATGCGTATCAGGCAGCAAAAGCACAGAATGTCACGGTATTGCTAGCGGATACTGCAGGCAGAATGCATAGCAACCAAGGGTTGCTGGATCAACTACAAAAGGTTAAGCGTGTATTACAAAAGCTTAATGCTAATGCACCACAAAAAGTATGGCTTGTCTTAGATGGTAGTCTTGGCCAAAGCAATGTTGAGCAAGCTAGGATATTCCATGAGACACTAGGGGTCAATGGTGTGGTTGTTACCAAGGTTGATGGCTCTGCAAAAGGAGGTACAATATTCTCGGTTGCAAAGGAGGGTCTGCCAGTTGTCTTTGTGGGTAGTGGCGAAGGCCCTGGAGATATTGCAATATTTGACCCAGAGTCTTTTGTGGAGACGTTGTTTGGATTCTAGACAAGGCGTTGTTTTTGTGTTATAATTTATATTATTTTAACGATGTGTGAAGATGGCTGTATTGGAAGATAAAAACCAAGTTGTTGATGGTGAGGTTATGACAAGTGATCAGGTGGGTTCAGCGGTGATTGATACTCTAGTATCTAACACGACATCTACTAAATCAGCCCCAAAGTCACTATCAGATAGAGCGTTAATACCGGTATCTAATGCATTGATTCAATTGTCTTCTTATGAAGATAGTTTGGATGCTTATTTGCATAAGATTGCTCAAATTCCGTTATTAAGCCGCGAAGATGAGGTTGAGTATGCTCGGCGTTATCGTGATCATAATGATATGCAGGCGGCCCAGTACCTGGTGCTGTCGAACCTTAGGTTTGTTGTTTATGTTGCTAAAGGGTTTAAGGGGTATGGCCTGCCAATGGCGGACTTGGTTCAAGAGGGAAACGTGGGCTTGATGAAAGCTGTGGAGCGGTTTGATCCGGATCAGAATGTTCGTTTTATCTCTTATGCTGTTTATTGGATTCGGTGTGATATCAATGAGTATATTATCAAAAACATGCGTATGGTAAAAACCATTACAAGCAAAAACCGCCGAAAACTGTTATTTAACCTAGCCAAACACTTGCACAGCAGCCAGCCACTGTCTGTAGGAAAGCGCCAGTCCTTGGCTGAACAATACGGAGTCAGCTTACAGGATGTTGAAACCGTCGAAACTGCGTTAATGAACCATGATGCGTCTGTTGAGTACACAACACCAGAGGGTGTGTCTGCGGTAGAGATGCTGCCAGATCACAGTCAGTCACCTGAGCAGGACTTTGATTCAAGCTCAAGGCAGCTTCAGCATCAAGATATAGTTAATAAAATGCTAGGCCAGCTGACGGATCGTCAGCAGGAAATTATTAGAGAGCGTTGGTTGTCATCTGCCAAAACTTCATTGGAAGAACTAGCTAAAAAATATAAAGTTTCAATGCAGCGTGTTAGCCAAATTGAGAAACAAGCACTAGCAAGGTGCAAAGAGCTTGGTTTTGGTAAAGACCTGTTGTTTTCAGATAGCTAGACGGTGTTATGCTCATTAATTTTCGCCATGGCTATTAGCCTAGATCTCTGCTATTCTTAAGTACAGTCAGCAGGAGGAGAGATGAGGTCTAGGTTGTTATCAGTTGGAGTCATTCTAGCATCACTTGTTGCGGTGGTTTCGAAGTTGCATGCTGCATCAATTGACCAGCGCATTGAGCAGTATCTCATGGAGCACCCTGAGGTTGTTGTAAAGGCATTAGAGCTTGGTTCTCAAAAGATACTGAATGCTAGGCTACAAGACATTATCTCATACTCAGATTCCGATATTGTTATGGTTAATCCGAAGGGAGCTAGTCGCCTAGTAGCATATATTGATTATCGTTGTGATGCATGCAAACGTAGCTTTCAGTATATAGAAAAATTTGCAAAGGCACATCCCGATGTGGCTTTAGTATTGAGACCGTTGCCTATTTTAGGTGGAGAGTCAACGTTAGCATCGCTTATGGCATATGATGCCGGGAAACTGCAGCATGCGAAAGTGTTAACGGACGAGCTCCTTGGGTTAGACAAGCCTCTTGATAGTGAGGCGTTGGCGCAAGTGGCCAGTCACCACCAGTTAAAAGTGACAGATAATCCTAGGGAGCACTGGGCATTTAAGCACTTGGCAGAAAACTACAGACAGTCATCAATGCTCAATAACCAGAGTGTGCCCTTGTATATTTTATCGGTTAAAGGTCAGAGTCAAATGTTTTCAGGGCTTTCATCGCAGCAAATCCTGGAAGAGGCGTATCAACGGTTAGCATAAGATGGCATTAATTAATTCATTTAGCACAAAAGACATTAGTCGATCCAGTGTTTCAATCATCTGGGACCTCGGTGTGCTTACATTAATCATTGCAGGGTTGTTTTTATTAGCATCCACGGCAGGCGATATGGTGTCTGTTTATGAACTAGGTGACCCTATTCAGATTGATTTAAGCCCAACAGCGCTTCCATACTATGCAAGTAGAACTATTCTGAGAATGTTTATTGCACTGTTTATATCTCTTTTATGTGCATTCTTTTTTGGGGCACTAGCAGCCAAAAACCCTCTGGCTGAGAAAATTATTATCCCTGCGATAGATGTCATGCAGTCAATTCCGGTTATTGGGTTTCTGGAGGTGTCGTTTTTATGGATTATAACAGCTTTTAAGGGCAGTTTCTTAGGGCCAGAGGTTGTCTCTATTTTTGCGGTTTTTGTCTCACAGGTTTGGAATTTGGTACTGTCTTACTATGAGAGCCTGAAAAGAATGCCTAAAGAGCTAAACGAAGTTGCAGAAATTTATAAGCTATCGCCGTGGCAACGGTTCTTTAAGTTAGAGGCGCCATATGCTTCACCAGGGTTGGTTTGGAACTCAATGCTATCATTGTCTGCTGGCTGGTTTTTTGTAGTGGCTGGCGAGGCTATTACTATTGCTAATCATGATGTATCGTTACCCGGCATTGGTTCTTACATAGCGACTGCCACAGAACAGGGAAACTATACGGCCATTTACTATGCAATTACTTGTTTATTTGTCGTTATTATGATCTATGACCAAATGATTTTCCGGCCATTGAACTACTGGCTGTTATCACAAAACCTTGCAGAGGTTCGTAAACCTAACTGGTTTTTTGTGTTAATGAGCCGATCTAGGGTAATAATGTTTCTGCGTATGTTGGTATTTAGTATTGGTAGGCTTTTATCAGTTAAACATTCTTCGGGAAAAAAGAGACGTTTCCAGCGCCCCAAACGTGTTGCGTCTGTTGCTATTATGGTAGGGGTCTGTTTATGGTTTTCACATAGCGTTTATCAAGCAGCAGATGTTTTTAGGTATGTTGGTTTAGACGATATTCAAACAGCGCTCCTAATGGGGCTTTATACCGCAACAAGGGTGTTTGTGTTGGTTTTTATATGCTGCTTGGTATGGATACCTATTGGGGTATATTTGGGATTAAATAGCCGGGTCTCTGATATTTTCCAGCCGATTATTCAATTCTTGGCAGCGTTCCCTCCTAATATGTTATACCCATTGGTGGGGTCCTTAATTATTGCTAAGGGCTATAACCCAAACATTTGGTTGTCGCCGTTAATTGTTTTGGGGACTCAGTGGTATATATTGTTTAATGTGATCGCAGGCGTGCGAGCGTTACCAGTAGATTTGTTAATGATGAGCCGTTCATTTGGGTTAAGCCAGGCAGCGACCTATCGAAAGGTTATATTGCCGGGGATTTTACCCTCTTTGTTAACCGGAGTCATTACTGCAGCAGGTGGCGCATGGAATGCCAGTATTATTGCTGAGGTTGCTCAGTGGGAAAATAAGGTGGTCTATGCAGATGGGCTAGGCGCTTATATCATGCAGGCTTCTAAGGCCGCAGATACGCACCTGGTGTGCTTAGGTGTGGCTGTAATGTGCCTATATGTGCTTGTGATTAACAGAGTGGTTTGGTTGCCACTATATCGGCTAATTGAACGAAGGTATGGGGGAGCGTAGTGTCTGAAGTGATTCTGGAAGTTAGGGATATTCAAAAGTCTTTTAATAGGCGAGAGCAGGCAGAGATATTGGTTTTAGACAAAACCTCTTTGACGCTTAATGAGGGAGAAATTGTTTGTTTACTGGGTAAGTCAGGGTCTGGTAAATCAACGTTGTTACGGATTATTGCGGGTTTAATTCAGCCAAGTAGGGGCTTCCGCTTTTACAAGCAAGAGCCTGCCGTGGGTAGTGTTCCTAACCTAAGTATGGTTTTTCAGAACTTCGCATTGCTTCCCTGGATGTCCGTGCTAGAGAATGTAGAACTTGGCTTAGAGTCTACAAGCTTGTCTACGAAAGATAAGAAAGACAAAGCACTACAGGCCATTGATATGGTTGGTTTAGATGGATTTGAGTCTGCGTATCCAAGAGAGCTATCAGGTGGGATTGCGCAACGTGTTGGGCTTGCACGTGCTTTAGTAGGTAACCCTGAAGTGATGCTATTAGACGAGCCTTTCTCTGCGTTGGATATCTTGACTGCAGAAAACTTGCGGGGCGATTTGATTAATTTGTGGACTAGCAAAAAAACCAACTTAAAAACAATGTTAATTGTGACACACAATATTGAAGAAGCTGTATATATGGCAGACAGGATTTTAATATTTGGTTCTGACCCAGGGAATATTAGAGCAGAAATGAAGGTGTCATTGGCACACCCACGTGACGATAAAGAAGCGCAACTTGAGAAGTTGGTAGATCAAGTATACCAGACGATTTCAGAAGTTAATTTTCAAACTAAGAAAACAGGGTCAAAATTCAAGACTATTATGGTGAGCCACCGGCTGCCTTCAGTAGCTGTATCAAATATTACGGGTCTTTTAGAGTTTCTGGTGTCAAGTGAAGGTTTAGACAATGTGGAGTTGTCAGAGGTAGCTGATGAAATGCATCTGGGGTTGGATGAGATGCTCCCTGTTGCTGAGGCAATAGAGATTTTGCGGTTTGCCTCAGTGTCGAGTGGGCGGTTTAATTTAACATCTATTGGTGATAATTTCGCAAAAGCGAGTATTTTGGACCAAAAGAAAATATTTGCTAGACAACTACTTGATCATATTCCAATTGCTGCTTATGTTCGGGAAACCTTGGAGCGAGCACAGGATCATACCATGCATGAATCAGACCTGCTATCAGTTCTTCAGGATCAGCTGAGTGAGGTAGCATCTCGCCGAGTGCTAAGAACTATTGTGGACTGGGGGCGATATGCCGAATTGTTTGCATATAATGTAAATTCAGGGGTTCTTAATCTTGAGGACCCATCAGCTGACTGATAAGTGCGGTTTGTTTATCATGGGGTTGATTAAATAACCCACCACCAACCACCACGCTGTTTGGCTGTGATACTTTAACATCGTGGCAGCTGTCAAGATTAACGCCTCCGTCAAGCATTGTATCAAAACCCAGTTGGTTAGCTTTCTGGGTTAGTGCTAAAGCAGTAGGTTGCATTTTTTGCCCACAAAATCCTGGGGTAACCGCGAGGATAAGCAGTCGCTTTGGTTTTAGTAAGGTAAACTTTTCTTGTTGCATGACTTGGTCTAGCTGGTCGTGGTGGCTGAGTGCAACTCTAAGCCGGATACTGGGGGTTTTTGATAAAGTTTTGATTTGGTCTTGGCTTAGTGTGTTTAGGTGAACTGTGATGTCAGTGATGCCCATTTCAAGCAGTGCATCGACTAGTGCTGGTTGAGTAGGATTTGTCATCAGGTGCACATCAAGAGAGGCTTCTGGAAAGGTTTGGAGAATGGCGCGGCACAAATCTAGAGATAGCCCAAAGTTAGGGGTAAACTGATAGTCCATCATATCAATATGAAAATGGGTTAGCCCTAAAGTGAGCATCGCTTCAATGCTTCGGTGGAGCTCTAGGCTGGGTGCTGCTAGAAGTGAGGGAAGTATTTTCATCATTATTTCCTATGGTGGTTACACCGCTTCCTTTTGGTGGTGAGACTGGATAACTTTCCAGGCCTTTTGATAACTTTTGATCTTTTCCTCAGCAACCTTCTTTTCTGACTCTGTTCGCTGGCGATCAGGGTGGTGTTTCCCAATCAGTTTACGGTAGGTTTTTTTCATGCTGGCAAAATCCATGCTGCGGTCAATGCTTAGTGTTCGATAAGCCTGCTGAAGGCCTATTGCTGTCGGAGGGGCTGTATGGCTTTGTTGATGGTGGTTCTGCTGAGAAAATATATGGAACTTGATTTGGTTTAAGATGTTGATCTGTTGCATGCTTTTATGGGTGTCAGCGTGGATGATTCGTTCTTGGTGGGCAAGAAATACATGAATTAATCTGGGTTGTGTATGTCCCAGAATTTTGAGAAAGGTGATGGTGTTATTAAGATTGAGACCATTACTGCCCTCACGAAATGCAGTTTTGGCCATAGCCTTTTGTGTGTAGTTTAAGCCAGACTCTTGCATAATTTCTTGTGCAGTATTAATTTCATTATTGGAGATAATGCCATCTGCTTTGGCTAGGTATCCCATCAATGAGAATAGGTGGTAATGGTAAGCAGAGGGGGTGTTAAAGGATTGCTGATGTTTGAAATGGGTGTAAGGTTTTAGGTATTTTCGAAAATAAATGACTGTGGCAATGATTAAGCCCAACAGTGGTCCTACCCCCAATAGAGCCGCAATGCCAATCCCGATAAATATGTATGTTGAAAAACGCATAATCATTAACCTCAATCAGATACTATCATATTGATTCAGTATGTAAAATGTTTTTGGTGCTATGGTTGTTAGTAAGCAGTATATCCCCGGAGTTTGACAAATGTTTAGAAGCGTCATAATGTAGATCCAAATAAGGGAGATATTTGTGCGTTATTTGTGTTTAGTATGTGGGTATATTTATGATGAAGCAGTCGGTGCTCTTGAGGATGGTATTCCAGCAGGAACTAAGTGGTCAGAGGTAGCAGAAGATTGGTTGTGTCCTGATTGTGGTGCGATGAAAGATGACTTTGAGATGATTGCAATCGATTAGAATGGGTTGTTGTTACGGGTGAAAGCAGTTTAAGATTTCTTGTACTAGCTCATGCGTTAATGGTTTTGCGTAAATACGAGAAATCCCTTGTGGTGTATCATCATTTGGATTGACATGTGCTGTGATAGCTACGACAGGGGGACATTGTGAGTATTGCTTTCTAATCATACGAACTAACTCAACACCACTAATGTCAGGCAAGCCCAAGTCTACTAGTAGTAAATCAAACTTGTTGGGCTGAAAGATATCTAAAGCACTATAGCCCGATCCAGCATGGGTAAACTGGATATTATCAAAAAGGTTTAGCATGCTTTTTCCAATATGGGTTGCAATATCATCATCTTCAACATACAGCACTCTTAACATAGTATCCTCTCGTATTACCTTTTTATATTAGCTAACTTTGTGAGTTAGGTCAAAAGCAAAAAGTATACAGGTTGGTTCGAGGGCGGGCGCTTTTCCGCCGGCCTACTGTTAACAAATCATAAGGGGGCCTAAAAATGACTTGGTTACTCCGTAAGAAACGGGTAGGATAGGGATTAAAAGTGATTGATTGATAATGCGATATACACAACATACCTCTGAGTCAGTTTCAGATGGCCATCCAGATAAAATAGCAGATCAGATTTCTGATGCAGTGCTTGATGATGTCTTGCGGCAGGATCCTTATGCAAGAGTGGCATGTGAAGTTCTGGTCAAGGCACATACTGTAGTGATTTCTGGTGAGGTAACAGCGAACGCCTCTATTGACTATATGAAAATTGTGTCAGGCGTGCTATCTAACGTATACAACCAAGAAGTCCCCAGCAATGAAATTGAGCTTATTATTCAAGTTGGAGAGCAGTCTCCAGAGATTGCTTACGGTGTGGACCACGGTCAGGGAATTGGTGCAGGTGATCAAGGGATTATGTATGGATATGCCTGTGATGAGACGGATCAGCTCATGCCATTGCCCATTTATTTGTCGCACCAGTTGATGTTAGGACATCAGTTGTTGAGGCGTGAGGCACCGATACTATTGGCGGATGCTAAGTCACAGGTCACCATTGCGTATCAAGACCATAAGCCAGTTGCTGTTAAGAGTATTGTACTGTCTACTCAGCATACCGAGGAAGCTAAGTTGGCAGAGGTAAGAGAGTTAGTCATGGAGTCTTTGATTAAGACGGTGATACCTGAGGAGCTGTTGACCCATGAAACTCAGTACTTTGTTAACCCCTCAGGCACGTTTGTTAGAGGCGGGCCTAGTGCGGATTGTGGGCTAACGGGCCGCAAGCTAATGGTCGATACTTACGGTGGTTTTTCTTTGCATGGAGGAGGGGCTTTCTCTGGAAAAGATAGCACAAAGGTAGATCGAACGGCTGCGTATATGGCAAGGTTTGTAGCTAAGCATGTAGTTGCCTCCGGTATGGCAGGAAGATGTGAGATATGTTTGGCCTATGCTATTGGGGTAGAAAATCCGGTAATGATAGAAATTGATACCTTTGGAACAGCTAAGATTGCAGAAGGGGAAATCTTGGATAGGATTAAGCGTACTTTTGATTTTACGCCAGAGGGAATGATCAAAACACTTGACTTAAGGACTCCTAGGTTTCTGCCTACAGCAACCTTTGGGCATTTCGGCCGTGAGGGTGAAAGCTTTACTTGGGAAGCGTTAACGAAGATTGAAAGCTTGAGATGACCTATTATGTCTTTAACCATTAATGAAGACTGTATCAATTGTGATGTTTGTGAGGACAAGTGCCCCAATATTGCAATTTCCCAAGGAGTCGATATTTATGAAATCGATCCGAAGTTATGTACAGAGTGCATTGGACACTATGATGAGCCTCAATGTGTGGTGTTTTGTCCAGTAGACTGTATTGAAAAGTTGATGGAATAGCTTGGCATTTCAGTGGAGTCTGAATATAATAAATGGTATATGGGGGAAGAATAAATGGGAATATTGACAGTTTCATGGTTGCAATGGGTAGGAATTGTATTTGTCGCAACGCATATCACAATTATCGCAGTAACATTATATTTACATCGGTCGCAAGCACATAGAGCACTAGATCTGAACAAGGTTTTATGCCACTTCTTTAGGTTATGGCTTTGGTTAACAACAGGCATGAATACCCGCGAGTGGGTAGCGGTTCATCGTAAACATCATGCACACGTAGAAACAAAAGAAGATCCACATAGCCCTAAAATTTATGGTATATGGCAGGTTTTATTTAACGGTGTTGGTTTGTATCGAAGAGCAGCAGCTGACCCATCGGTGGTTGATAAATATGGTGCAGGCACACCAAATGATTGGTTAGAACATCGGATATACTCGCAAAAAAACATTGGTGTTCTTACAATGCTTTCATTAGATATACTGGTGTTTGGGTGGGGGTTGGGAGCCTTTACCTGGGTAGTACAAATGTTATGGATCCCTTTGTTAGCAGCAGGTGTTATAAATGGTGTTGGTCACTATATCGGTTATCGAAATTACCAAGCACCTGATGAATCGAAAAACATTGTTCCTTGGGGGCTATTAGTGGGTGGGGAAGAGTTACACAACAACCATCACGCATTTCCAAGGTCTGCGAAATTTTCATCCAGGGCATTTGAGTTTGACTTAGGCTATGTGTATATCCAGATTTTGTCTTTTTTGAAGTTAGCCAAGGTTAACTATGTTTTACCCAATTTGAAGAAAGATAATCTTAAAGGCATCAAGGGGATTCTAAATGCAAGAATGGGGATATTGTCCGAGTTACACAAGGTCATTAAATCACAGTTTAAAGATGGCTTAAAAGACAAAATAGCCTCTAAGGGGGCAGTGGTTGAGAAGCTGCTGAATCAATCTCATACTTTATTAGGTGAAGCTGATAAGAAGGCCTTGCTAGATGCGCTAGCATTAGATGAAAAATTAGACCGTTTGTATCAGTTCCAAATGAAGCTGCATAACATTTTCTATGAAAATAGAGGGCAAGACATGCTCGATTCAGTAAAACAGTGGTGTGAGGAAGCTAAAGGTACACACCAAAAATCTTTGGTAGAGTTTGCTCATTGGGTAGAAGAACGATTTTTGACAATTGCTGAGACAAAGTAATGGACTCCTCTGAACCTCATGATCTATTATCATTTTTCCCACGACCCGTTAGACTGCTGTTGCAGGGTTGTCAGTCTGAGGTTGAGTTGTCGGTAAAACGGATTATTGAACGGCTGGACTTGGTGTCTAAAGAGGATTACTTGGTTCAAAAGCGGCTATTAGAGCAGGCTCGAGAGGAAATCAAGCAGTTGAAAGAAAGGATGGCGTCAAATGGTAGACCGGAGGCATGATGGCATTTGGGACCAGGTGCTTATATGGCTCCAACTCCTACTGTATTGTTCGCTAAGGTATATATTTAGCCACCTTGCTCTTTTAGCAACGTTTGCAAACTTTTTCTCAGTTCGCAGTGTGTATTTAGCGATTGATACAATATCAGACAAGTCGATACCAGCAGATAAACGAATGCTACTGGTAGGCTTGTATGTAATGGTCTTGGCTTGCTTAGTATTTAGTACTTTGGAGATGGCATTAGCATATGCGATATTGACAGAGTTGAAGTTGTTCGAGTGTCAGTATGTGGTAAATATAAGCTGGAAGGCAAGCCTTTCCTGGGCAGCAGCGTTTCTGTGTACTGAGTTTGTCCCTATCGCAATTATTGCAGTGACTCTGGACTATACGTTCCAGCATGAGCCCAGAAGGCCAAAGGGCCCAGGAGGGATACTCTCTTCTGGCTTAAGTTCTGAACTGCATGGCAGCAACAGTCCTTCCTAGTTCTGGTTAATTAGCCTATATAGCACTTTCTTTTGACTGGGTTCAAGCTTTTTAAGTACTTCTGATACGCGGTAACGCGAACAGCTTTTGTAAAGTGTGATCAGTTTTTTCTCAACAGACAAATATATAGTGCCATCTATATGCTGAAATAGAATTCTATTCATTTTATCATTAGGTTTTTTTACTTATATGGCTTAAGATAGCGGATTTTTATCAATCCATCAAACAATGTATGCTGCAATTTATTTTATTTAACTGGGGCTGACTTGGGCCTGAATAATGTATAATATATCTCTAAACTTATAGGGGAAGGGGTTATGTACTTTTATCAGCAGGAAGTTACAAAAGGTTTGCAGCAGGTTTCTTCTGATGTGTTTGCACACCTCCGTGCCCGCCGTGTAAGGGCAGGGGACGTTATCAAGCTATTTGATGGTAATGGCCAGGTTGGCACAGCGAAGATCATGGTGCTAGATAAGCGCAACGCTGAGTGTGATGTTCTGTCTATTGATAAGCAGCAACTAGTGCATCAACCTCGGTTAGTTTTGGGAATTGCTAAATTACCAACCGTTGAGTTTATA
>JBDQHG010000016.1:0-19375 GCA_040264995.1 Gammaproteobacteria bacterium
AAATAAACCACATACCCGGCCTATATAGTGTTGCTGCTTATGGCTATCAACTTAAAGATGAATATAGCTCTCTTATTAGCGAATAATCTAATAACACCCAAACAGCCGCCCCTACATAGCATGCAATTCATTGCATTTTATATCAAAAAAAAGTATACTTACCAAAAATAACTGTTAAATAACTATGTGCATTATTAATCGATTAAAACCGAATGCAATGATCATTGCTGTAACATTAGGATTACTAGCTGGAGGTGAGCTTATTCCCTTTAGTAAGCAAATCCTTAGCTTTGCAGAGTTTGGTTCTGAGGTATTCATGCGATTACTTAAAATGGTTAGCCTACCCATCATCTTCTTATCCATCACTACAACCATTTCAGGACTTGAGCACCATGATGAGCTAAAAGCTACTGGCTCAAAAGTACTGCACTACACACTAGCAACCACTATCTGTGCTGCGAGTATTGCACTCCTGCTATTTCTAGCAATAGACCCTGCAAACTCTAGCCTGCTTCAACTTTCTTTTCCCTCGGAAGCTATACCTGAAGGCCAGATGAGCTATTTGGACTACCTCATTAACGTCATCCCCTCTAACATGATTCTTGCGTTTGCTGAAAATAACGTGATTGGTACACTGTTAATAGCGGTAGGCATTGGTATCGCATCATTAACCTTGCCGGTACACCAGAAAGACACACTGCATCATTTATTCTCAAGCTTATATGCTGCTATATTTAAGCTTACAGGATGGATACTCAAATTAGTCCCCTTTGCTATCTGGGCATTCATTGCGCTATTTGTAAATAGCCTGATGACTCAAGCACTACCATTAAGCCTATTATCGCTCTACTTAATCTGTGTTGTTGCTGCAAACATCATACAAGCAGTGGTTATCCTGCCCCTTCTTTTAATAAGTAAAGGCTTAAACCCTATCTCTATCTTTCAGCAGATGTTACCTGCATTACAAATTGCATTCTGGTCAAAATCATCTTCTGCAGCATTGCCAGTAGCGTTACAGCATATTAAAAAGGATAAAGAAGTTGATCCTAAAATTGCTAATATCTCTATGCCATTATGTATCAGCATCAACATGAATGGCTGTGCAGCCTTTATTCTCATTACTGTATTCTTCGTCGCGAAATGTCATGGAGTTGTATTCTCTCTCCCTGAAATGATAGTGTGGGTATTTATTGCTACTTTGACAGCTGTAGGCAATGCAGGCGTTCCTATGGGATGTTATTTCCTATCATGTGCATTACTAGGATCTATGGGAATCCCACTTAAGATTATGGGATTCATCCTACCCTTCTATGCAATGGTTGATATGCTAGAAAGCGCCATTAATGTTTGGTCTGACATCTGTGTCACACTGGTAGTCAATGCTGACTCTGAAGTATCTCCTATCAAACTAGAAACGACAACAGGGGTAGTTTAAACATAACAATAATGCTACATGTGGCACAACGACATAATATAATTGCAAACCTAGCCCCCTTATAATATCTTAAGCAACCGAGACAATAATGATCCTCAACCCAGAAAAAATATCTCAACATTTCAATCCTAGCCAATCTGCTACTATTTGTTCAAAAATAGCAAGCCTTGGGTATGATCAGGAGAAAACAGCCGCCATCCAAGCTAGTACAAAGATCGATGGCTCAAATTTTGAACTACGGTATTACTGCTTTCCCAGCCTTGGCGATGGGAATCGAACAGATGTTATTACCGCCTTCTTTCAAAATGCCTCCGGTCAATATACTCAGTATATTTTACACTATACAACGGTCGCTAAGTCAGACCACTCAATGGAACACCATCTAGAATTTGCTCGCACTGCCCTTGGCATTGCAGAAAAAGAAGTCACATGGACAGTTTTAAAGAAGGCCCAAGCGGTTGCTACACAATCCAATCCTGAAGTGGCAGAATCTGAGCAAACTGAAGAGGCACCTCTATCTCCTTATGATAAACTCTTAGCAGAAATTCCAACTGTCCCACTATCTGCAGCTTTAGGAAAATCTATCCAAGCACTTGGTTATGCGAAACATGAGAAACGGGTGGATTTCCCAGAAGGACAACTTGATTTATTATCAACACTCATGGCACAAATACTACCTGAGGGTAAAATCGTTATTTCCCACATCATTGAGAAGAACCACCAAATGACCTTAAGACCATCCTTTGTTGGCACAGTGCCTTTATCACAAGTTCCTGTGATATTAAGTCGCCTTTTAGATTACATCAAGAGTAGCCACCCAGAGAGACTGACTGATTTTCTAGGTGCTAATCTAGCTAACTGTCCAGCTGAACGAATCCCTCTTGATAACCTCTCCCGTTATGAGAGCATCATCAATGATCATCTTGCAACTAGGCTTGAACATGAAAATGATTGCCCTGCCGTGCTACAATACGTCATTGATCACCCCAAACAATTCACTAACTATAAACTCTTAGAGCAGTGCATACGAACCATCGGACCTGAAAATATCGAAGCCGCTAAGCTTCAGAAGCTACTCACTCTTCCTCTCTTATATTCAACACAAAAAACCATCATGGACTATGTCATTGCAACTCCTTCAGAAAGCAATGCTGCGTTAATTAAATGGATATCTAAAAACATGAGCCCGCTGGCTAATGAGTATCTTGTAATACAGGATCCGCAGCCACTAATGCATAAGAGTCCTGCAGCCAGAGCTATGAAAGAACCAAAGCCTATTCCAATGCACGATCTTATAGCAGAATATCGTGGCTTGTTTAGGGTGCTTCTTACGTTTGTAACTCAACTGTCTGCGTCACAGAGAAAAAAATCTAAAAAATGGATATATTCAACTAACCAAACCAAAGAGCTAATAGTGCAACTGCGCACTGCTGAGTTACCGTGGAGGACCATCAGTCCCATAACATCACAAACACTTAGCCTGCTTCCGGAGGATGACAAGTTTACGCTAATTAAAATATTAGCTACAACTGTGAGACCTACACAAAAAGATACATTTAACTTCCTGACTCCCTCGGTAATTACTGTAGCCATTCTGCAAGAACAAAACACCCTGTTAAAAAACTTGATGAGATTAATCAATAGCGCTAGTCCTGACACCCTACAAAAAATCGCTTCACTTAATCTTTTAGGGGATTTACTAGTAGTCGCTGTAGTCAGTAAAAAAGGAATTGGCTACGTTACAAGTCTTGCTAGTATTGGATTAATCACCGAAGGCTCATACCTTAAAATACGCCCTATGATCAATGAAGCCATCAATATTTATCACGAAACTACTCACACATCTACTGTCAAGCTATATGACCACCAAGGTGATGAGCTATTGCTATATACCGCACCACAAGTAGTTTTGCCAATACTACTCCAGTGGGAGGCCTTTAAATCCTGTATCTACACGCCTCTAGACACCGGGGAATACCTTACTGATACCATTTTAAGAGAAGAGCAGGGATTAAGACCCTGGGCTATAGAGTGGAGTATTGGTACCTCGGACTATGCCTTTATGTCACCAAAATACTTCCCCCACCAATCTATCAGTGCTGCTGACCAATTATGTCACATCGTATTTGCTCGAGCCAATACCAATGCAGCATTTCAATATTCCCTTTGGTCACTACCTGGTATGATGATGCATGCGTGCATAGACCCCGAGGGCTTATCCGATGAGTTTTATGATAGTGTAGTTGAAACTATGGGCCTTCACCACATTAGTGCATACATGCTTCCCCACCCTAAATCAAAACCACTGTATCAAAGTTACTTTGCAATGTTTTCTCATATTTTAGCTAACTATAAAGTTGATACGATGACCAGTATTTCAAAAGGGGTTTCCACAAGACATAGCTTTAACTCATTGTACAAAAAGCTGCTACTTCTCATGACAGGTATCGAAAAAGAACGCCCCCAGTGGTTTACAAAAGAAAGTGGGGCGGCTTTCGACCAGACACTTGAAACAATGGTTGATGTGTCTAACGGTAATAAAATAATCGTAAGAGATGATACTGTCAATGATATTACCTTATGGAAAAACGGAGGAACGTGGATGAATTTATCAGCGATCGAATTTATTAATTTAACTAATCTTATTTGTTCCAGTGACGCCACCTTGCAAAAAAAATTGCAACAACTTCAAGGAAAAATGCTAAACTACATGCCTTTTTACCCTCACTTTAAGGATGAGGCAAAATCTGGATGCCAAATTTTTATACACAAATCTGCTTGTCGTTTAATTGAACATCAGGGTGTACAGGCTATTTATCGTTACTGCCAAACCCTATATGACAAAAGCTTTCTACAATTCGCTGTTGACGTCATCATAAGAAGCCCAGTTCCAGCTGACATGTTACGACTGTCTGTTGCCCGATGGCGTCAGTTTGATGAGCCTATGGCTGAGGCGATTAGCAAACAAGCATCGCTTAGTCTATCAATGAGCTTGCCTTCTGAAACGGCTTAACCACAGCCATAATACGGCTACCTAACTTAGAAGGCAGACCGTATCTATTGGACAGCTAGGCACTACAGCTCTACTTCATCATATAGGTAAATAATGGCATATAGGTTGAGTAGCAACATCCCTACGCCACAAAAAGACATCAGCAGTAATGCTTGTGACTGATCCGCAAACGAAAATAATATGAAAGCTCCGATCGCATACACATAGTAAAGCATTCCACCCATTTTCGGGAACAGGTATCGCATACACTTATGGCCTACATGGAAATAAGCAATAATGGTTGTATACCCTAGCAGGAAAATAAATATTGGCATGAATATTTCCATATAGGGGAAGTACATCCCTAGTGCTGCCATCACCCACTGGGACTCTGGCAAGCCTTGTGTCCAAACACCTGTTACTAACACGAGTAATACACTCATCGTACACACCACAAATGTATCTAAAAATACGCCTAGTAAGGACAAATCAGCCTGCTTTGTAGGATCAGAGTCTTGCGTCTCTGAACAGACAACGCCTGCATACCCAACACCGATATCCGCAGTATAACAGGCACGCTTCATACCTTGAGACATGGCCATCAATATACTACCGCCTGCAAATCCCCCAACAGCTGCATGGCCTGTAAATGCCGATCTAACAACCATAAAAAGAACACCCGGAATATCTTGTGCGTGATTGCCTAACACCCACACCCCCATAGCACAGTACACAAGAATAAATACAGGCATCATTAAGCTACATACCTGACCGATGCGATGACCACCACCACCAACAGCTGCAAATACCAACACTAAAAGACCAGCAATGACCATATACTGTGGAAGATCCCAATGCACCACAAATGCATCTGTTACCACCTTAAACATATAAACCTCAGTCCCATAAATAGCAAGCATTGCGGCAAAAACAGCCGATGGAACAGGAGACGAAAAGACTTTTTTTAGATAGTAGATTGGTCCACCATCATAACTACCCTGGGCATTAGGAATTCTAAACTTAACGCCTAAATAAACCTCAGCATACTTAACAATCATCCCAAAGAATGCTGTTACCCACATCCAAAATAAGGCACCTGGCCCCCCCATACTAATAGCCGTGCAGACTGCAACAATATTAGCAACCCCTATACAACCACCAATGGTAATATAAAATGCGTACAAAGGATTAATGCCTCGCTTAGACTGGTCGTCCTCACATGAGTAGCACTCTTGAAGCCTTGCTTTAACTTGACCAGCTCGGCGAATCTGCGCAAAGCGATATTGATAAGATAAGTACAAACCTAATATTAATACTAACGGAACAGCGACATAGCTCCATAATCTATCATCAAGCCAATCAATAAATGCTAAAATTTCCATCATTACCCCCATTTTTTTTATCATCCTATGGGGGGATTAATGTAGCTCCCCACAGAAACTGTGACAGTAGGAAACCTTCCGGCACTTCCTCCCAGCAACTATACCGTTAAGAGCATAAATCACTTCGGCAGCACTTCCATAACATAAGCTTTCTTGCTTAACCAATAACTTATGTCTCCTAAGCACTGCACCTCTACCCTGGCACACTAACAAATTTTATGGAAAATATCAATAGTGACGCCCTCACCTCCCTGCTTATCCTCACACTCTGGACATACACAAAATCTGCATATCAGGAATATTTTAAATAAATCATTGTTTTTTATAAACAGATAAGATATAATCCTGATAAATTATGGTTCTCGTTTAGGTATTAAGTCATATTGGCACGCTCATGATAACGATCACCAAATATCGACTAGACTAGTTCTAGATACCTTACAATAAATTGAGACCGAATGTGAATATAGAAGCAACCACGACGTTTGAAAAATTTAACTTAGACCCTTTCCTTCTTGAAAAATTATCTAAGCAACAAATAACCTCCCCTACAAAGATTCAGGATGAAGCTATTCCTGTTGCATTATCAAAGAAAGATATCTTAGGTAGTGCTGAAACAGGTAGTGGTAAAACACTTGCCTTTGGCCTACCAATTGTCCACATGCTTCATGACAGTCCTGACAAAAAAGCGGTTATTATTGCACCTACCAGAGAACTGGCTGAGCAAATTGCACAGAACATGCAACGATTAATCCCCAATAGAATGA
Source organism: Gammaproteobacteria bacterium (assembly GCA_040264995.1). Taxonomy (GTDB): domain Bacteria; phylum Pseudomonadota; class Gammaproteobacteria; order Comchoanobacterales; family Comchoanobacteraceae; genus Synchoanobacter. The sequence goes on from JBDQHG010000016.1 coordinate 6,577, forward strand.
GCATTGCTCTGTTAATTGGTGGATCATCTATGCATAAACAGTTGCAACAGCTTAGAGGTAACCCGCAGATCGTAATCGGCACACCAGGCCGAATGATTGATCATTTACAGCGCAAGAAGCTTCGGTTAGATGACACTAGCATTCTAGTACTTGATGAAACAGATCGTATGCTTGACATGGGGTTTACTGAACAGATTAATGAGCTTGTACGCGAAACACCTGATGATCGACAAACGCTACTCTTCTCTGCGACAGTCCCAAGGGCTATTGCCGCAACTGCAAAGCAATTTTTGGTTGATCCTGTTCGCATCAAAGTTGGTGAGACGACAAAACCTTCAGACAATATTACACAGATATTTATGAATATTGATCAAAAGCATAAGCTAAACACACTTTTTGATGAATGCCACAAACGCGAAGGATCTATCATTATCTTTGTGAAAACAAAAAGGGGTGCTGATCAATTAACCCAACAACTACAACGCGATAAGCTTAAAGCTGACACCATCCACGGTGACCTTCGCCATGGGAAACGCCAGCGCGTTATTCGTTCATTCCATCAGCAACGATTCCGTATCTTAGTCGCTACAGATGTTGCAGCTCGTGGATTAGATATTCCGCATATTGAACATGTTATTAACTATGACTTACCTCAGTGCCCGGAAGACTATGTACACCGCATTGGCCGAACTGCACGTGGTGGACGCAAAGGTGAGGCCCTTACTTTTGTTTCTCAAAGCGACCAATTTAAACTAAGAGCAATTAAACGCTTTATTGGTGGTGATGACAATGTTGACTCTAGCCGCCCTAGAAATTCAAAGCCTAAACGCAATAAGCGGTTCTCAAATAGCAACAGTACAGATAGCTGGAATAAACGACCTTCAGGCAAAAAGTTTGGCTCGAGCTCTGAAGGATACAGCCAATCTTCCGATGGCAATAGAAAACCTTTTGCAAGATCTAGCTCTGACCGTTATGAAAGAGACAGTCAATCTTCCGATGGCAATAGAAAACCTTTTGCAAGATCTAGCTCTGACCGTTATGAAAGGGGTAGTCAATCTTCAGATGGCAATAGAAAACCTTTTGCAAGATCTAGCTCTGACCGTTATGAAAGGGGTAGTCAGTCTTCAGATGGCAATAGAAAGCCTTTTGCAAGATCGGGGAAACCTAGCTCTGACCGTTATGAAAGAGACGGACAGTCTTCTAACGGCAATAAAAAGCCTTTTGCAAGATCTAGCAAACCCAAGTCTAATCGATCTGAGAAAAGTGATAATCGACCTAACCGTGTTTTTAAAAAGAAAGAGAGCAGCGCAAGCTAAGCACTCTGGTTAACAACACTATATTGCTATGATATTTGAGGGGTATCGTTAAACAGTACCTCTCCTAGCAATAAGAGTTACACCTATAATGCATTGATGCACCTAAAAACTAAAAAACATGCGAGCAGTATCACTAGATACAACCCTAATATTCTTTGCAACTTCTGGATGCATTAGCACTAGGTCTTTACATTAAACTTTTCACTATCACTTATATATAAGTCAAAAGTCTGATACCCCACTGAAATCAACCTTAAACTAACCACCAAAGGAAATGCTAGATATTGACTTAGACCAATCTTGTACTATTATAGGCACCTAATCTTCTCAGAATTCAAAGCCTCTAAATCCAGATCTAACAACCACGTTTGTGGTAAATGACATAATGTAGTGACTGCACTCGTTATGTAACAACCCTAGCCTATCAAGCTTAGTAGCAAGATCACCTGCAGTGACACGACAGGTAAAGACTGTATCATATTTAGTAGACTCATTTTTCTCAATTTGATGTAGCCAATTAAGCGGCTTACTCTTACTAAAAAAATCAGCAACCAATATACACAGGCCCAAGGACACAAATACGCCAAATAGCGCCAAACATGAAAAAAGAGCTGCGTTGACCATGAACAGTACCTAAATAAACACTATATATAGCATTAACACATAGATTAACAGTTCTTAGCAAGATGAAATAAAGCCTTGCCAGCAGGCAGGAACAGGTCAGGGACTGCAACACTACTTGGTCTATATGAGCTTTCATTGAGATATTTATTTCTGCCAAACAAAATAAGCTAACTATGCTCTATAAAAACGAGGGAGAACTTCATGGACATAGAGAATTTACTTTGGCTGGATATTGTTGCTATTATATCAGTACCTGCTGCAACGCTGCTATTAACTTCATTAATGGGCATCACTATTGCCGCAGTATTAACCGCAGGGTTAGTTTACTTAGATATTTTAACTTATAGAGTATTGAATTCCTCTAACTGTGCTACGTCTGATTAATAAAGTGTTTCGGATGTTTCTTAATGAACGTTACCTAAAATTAACGGTAAAAGCTACCTGTAACTAGACAGCGGGTATGAAATAATACTAGACTTGATATTTTACTGGTAGCCAACATGCCCACACCAATCACCGCAGCTATTGTTAAGCAAGTAAGGTTTAGCGGCATGTACCTCTTGCATATAGTTTCACCAATCCGCACCTCTCCTCTAAAACCACGTGCGACTGAAAGTGAGCAGTTATTACAAGAAGCTGAAATTATTACCGAACTATACGATGGCAGCATTGAGAAATACCGTGCAGAAAAGGCTAGTCTTCGTCATAGCGACAGCCAGCTATCTCGGGCAGAACGCCTTCAAAAAACGGATTTATGTCCTGTGGCAATACCTGCTCCAAAATCTTTGACGTTATGCGGGGTAGGACAAAGCTCCTTAGCAAAAAGACGAGCACTTAAAATGCCGCCACTCACAATACCAAAATAAACTCAGCAATCAGCCTTCCTAGCCGCAATATCCGTAATTGTAACGCCCTTATCTATTGCTTTACGAGCAAACTTTGTCAACGGCCTGTAGGGCGCCTGGTCCATTAATGTTAGAGACTGAGATTCTGAAAGGATCTCTAAACAACCTTCAGCATAATTAAGATTATCCGTTGCAATATGTAAAACACCTTCAGGCTTCAACAAATCAGCTAAATGGTCAATAAAGGATTGCTGCAGCAAACGTCTTTTTAAATGACGTTTTTTAGGCCAGGGATCCGGAAAGAACACCCTAATATGATCAAAACATTTGTGAACCTGTTTCCCTGCTAGCAGTTCCGTTGCATCTCCAACTATGACTGCAATATTTTCAAGCATATCTTCCTTCGACTGCCGGATAACACTAGAAACACCGATTTCATAAACTTCAATTCCAATCCAAAGCTGCTGTGGGTTTTTCGAAGCCACATCTAGCAAAGAATCCCCCATCCCAAATCCAACTTCTAGCCCAACAAAATCAGCCTCACTCATCATCTTAATAGGCAAAATTGAATGCAAATACCCAGCATGAGACTCCATATGCCGCTTATGACTATCTGTCATTCGACTATTTCGTCTAACAAAACTCTTGGTTTCTTTCATAGCATTCTCTTTTGTACATGATAATGAGTAACTTGTTAGCCATAATATACAAAAACCGAAGAAATATAGCAACAGTCGTGCTAATATTAAAAAACTGCTGTATTCTAAGCTTGTAAGGAGAAAAATAATGCTTAACTCATGTTTTAAACACTGCTGCTGCTACCTATTCCCCTTCCCTAAAGAGGAATCTTATCAGCTGAAACTGCTGAATCCTACTGAAGAACAAGAGGCAGACCAAGATAGCATAACGGAATTAAAAACACGAATTATGAACTCAATCCCTGCAGACTGCAACCAAAAACACCATAGTATCAGAATTAATGAGATAGTTGACGTTTTCTACCTTACACACCCCATAAATGGCTATTCTATATTGATACAACATATTGGATCAAAGTCTGGAGTGGTCTATCAAGGCAGATCAATTAATAGTTATGATGAGGCCTGTGCTCATTTATTTTCAGATAAAAATTATCACTCGATACTAACAGATGCCTCAGCAATAATAACCCCTTACTAGTGATTGAGCGCAACTTTTCCTTAAAACAACAAAAATATAATCCTTGCACCTAGACAAAAGTGCTGGTATAAGGATTAACAGTCAAACATTAATGAGGAATTCAATATGGAAATTTTAGGTAAGAGCCAGATCGCCAAGCTGGTTGCTATGGAGCTTGGTTGCTCTCAAAAAGACGCTGAGTCACATATCAATGCGTTTACAGATGCAATTTTGAAGGCTGTATCTGCAGGGCAAGAAGTTCGCTTAACTGGCGTACTGTCAATTTCTTCAGTACTACGTGCCGCTAGAACAGGCCGTAACCCGCGTACAGGTGAAACTCTGCAAATCCCTGCTAAGAAAGTTGCACGCTTAAAAGCAGGTAAAGATTTAAAAGATGCTGCTGAAGGTGCATAAATATAGTAAATATTAAGGATTGTTAATATTTGCTAAAAAAACTAGACTTGTACGCATTAGATGTTATAATGCGACAATTGGGTGCTTAGCTCAGCTGGTAGAGCGTCGCCCTTACAAGGCGAATGTCGGGGGTTCAAGTCCCTCAGCACCCAGTTTAGTTTGGAGTGGTAGTTCAGTTGGTTAGAATACCGGCCTGTCACGCCGGGGGTCGCGGGTTCGAGTCCCGTCCACTCCGCCATTTTTGTCCCCAAACAGACGAGCACCAACTGTGGTTAACTTTTTTAGAGAAAATAAATCTGCCCGGAAAGGTATACTTATATTTGTCATTGTTCTTTTCTGCTTAGGCTCTCTATTCAATGGAAACAGTTCTGAAACGCATAATATGCACGTTGGGAAACGCCGAATCAATCTTGAGGCTATACACAGAACTTACCAGACAGCATTAGAAAGCGCTCCACAAACTGACCCCAAAGCACTGCAGCAGTATCTTCTCAGCTTAGAACACACAAAACTAACCAAATACAATCATATTGAGTCTCTCGGCATCAAACCAAGCAAAAAAGCCATCAAAACTTCACTGACTCAAATTATTCCTGCTGACATGCCGCTAAATGAGTTTGCGAAACGCGCTCAGCTCTCACCAAATCAGCTACTACAAGAAATATCAGACGAAACCGCTCAATTACAATTTGTTAACGCCCTAACAGCATCCAACTTCATCACAGCAACTGATTATGAGCCCCACCAACAAGTCCTATCACAAACCCGTCAGTATACTGACATCTCTTTTGCTACGCTAACAGTTTCAGACTCAGAGCCAGGATTGAAATCATTATACCAAGCACAGCCAGAGCATTTTCTTACTCCGGCAAAATACCAGTATAGCTACATCGAGATCACACCGGAAACAATCAAGCTCCCACCCATCTCGCAAGAATCCATTGACAGCTTCTTCCAGGCTAATCCTACGTCATACCAAGACACCCAGATTGAGTACCAAATCACAGAATTTCAACCCGGTAGAGCTACACAACTAGCACCTGACTTCCCTCCTGAAGTGCAAGCAGTTATTGACAACTATGCGCAACAGCATAAACGGATTTCTCACCAAACCACATCTTTTGAAACACTGCTTTCTCACTCAAGCACACAGCATCGCCCTTATCTCCCTATTGCTATTGAGCAAGGTGTATCATCATTTGAAGAAGATAATCGCTTATATGTCATCAAAGTGTTAAAGAGCAGCCCTACCCAGCAAGTTGCATCTGATAAGCAGTCTAAATTACAACAAGATGCTGAATTCGAGCACTACACCCACCAGTTATCTCGGCTTGTAAAAGATATTGCTGACTATGCGTATATGCACCCAACAAGTTTGGTAGAAGTTGCAAATAACTACCATCTAACAATATTGTCGCATACAACAAGCTCTCCACACCCAGCTCTTATAACCTCATTACAAGACGATGAGACTATTCTTAAAAACTTTGTTACCGACCCTATTCAAATCTCACCTGCACACTATCAAATAATTCAGGTTAACCGCTACACCCCTCCTCACCCGAGCAGCTTTGAGGAAGCCCTTCCTGAGCTTAAATCCCTTTACCGACGTGAAGCTCTTGAGCCAGAAGTAAGCAGACAGCTTGCGAGCTGCACAAGCCTTGAAGCACTACAGGCAGTATGCCAACAGTATGGACTTAATATAAAACAAAATAAATCTACGATCCATGACATTGATGGTAATGGTGCTGCTGTATTTGACTTACGACCAACACTTAACAATCCAAAGCCAGCCACATTAACACAGCAATCAGATGGCACGCACTGGGTGCAATTAAATGACATCTCCTTCCCAGGGACAGAAGAGGATATTATAACAGATCTAATCAACCGCATTGATGCAGAACACTACCTCTCAAATATCACAGACTCTTAAGAAGCACGAACCGGCTATGTTTATATTAGGCACTAGTCAGCTTTTGATTTACGCCCACAATGGAACGAAACGACAGTTTCATATAACCACTGGGGCAAACGGATTTGGGGAGAGCCACAATAGCTTTAAAACGCCTAGGGGCTGGCACTATGTTCGTGCAAAGATTGGCGCATCTCTCCCAGCAAACACCTACTTCTCCGCAAGAAGGCCCAGCAACACCCCAACAGATATCTCAAGCAGGATACTTTGGCTGTGCGGGATAGAGTCGCACAATCACCAACCCAAGCAGCACTCGATGTCACGATATATTTATATACATGGAACACCAAAACCCTTCTTAAAAACACCCCAATCACTCGGCTGCATCAATATGAGGAATCAAGACATAAGTGCTTTAGCCCTTCTAATACCAAGCTACTGCAAAGTTTACATCGATTCAGGAGAATAATTATCTCTTAAGCCTTGCCTTTTGAAGCACTATTGATTACGATATAGTTGTATGTTATGGAGCAGACATCATGTTGAAGCGTATTTTAGCTACTATACTGGCTTTCACGGCAAGTTTTGTCGCCGCTGACGACCCAAGACTCTTTATTGGTGTGAATATAGGATCATCCTTAGTCAACGTAGCACCTGCTACTGCCACTTCATCTAGTACAACAACTGCTCTTACCAGCTTGCTTGGTGGCACAGGAGCTGCTGGCGCAACGGAGGTAAGTTACAATAAAAGTGCACTATTAGAGCCAAGCTCTGTGCTCGACAGCTTTATATTAATCAATCCAACACTCGGTATGACATTCCCTATTACGGGCAGACTGCAATTAGAAGGATATGCAAAACTAGACGCACGAGAAAAGGAATTCAAGGTTCAAAAATTCGGCGGGACAGATCAATCTATTGCACTAATTAGTCGTGAAATTGGGATTGGTGGATCTCTCATGATGCGTATTTCAAAACAGTATTCTGTTGGTCCTGTTGTTGAAGCAACCATCCTGACCAATAAGAGCAGTATTCATACGTCAGCTTCAGAGAAAGATTACCGAATTACCGAAATTGGTTTGCAGTCTGTATACCGCTTCCATGAGTACTTCTCAATTGGGATTGCTTGCACCACTGCACTTGACCAAAAGATAAAGGTTTTAGACCCCGCTGGCACTACTTTAGTGAACAAAGACCTAGAACTTGAGTATAAGGTTGCAAAAGCGGCTATCTCCCTAAGACTTACTCCAATCTAACAACCAAAGAGATATTATATACAGTTGGTCTATTCCTTGATTTAAGTCGATAAATTATATAACATTAAGTTAATCATTTACATGACTTATCCATGACAAACTCAGAACCAGTAGGAAAGCAACTGCAAGCTGCTAGGGACGCACAGTCACTTGCTATCTATGATATAGAGGCTATATTGAAAATAAAGGCTCCCGTGATTGAAATGCTGGAGAATGACTTATACCCCTCTCAAAACATAGATGTGTTCATTAAGGGACAGTTAATCTCATACTGCAAACTGCTTAATATCAACTCACAGACTATAATCAACTGTTTAGAGTCAAAAGGTTATGATTTTCCGCTAGGTGAAAAAAAGAAAGTAGTCACTAAAGCGCTAAAGCCTAAAAGAAGGACTCCTATTGTTTCTTTATCTTTTCTAGCAGCACTTATCCTGTACTTTGCTTTTACTGGAACACAAGAGCCAGCCCAGGCCAAGCCCTTGTTCACCCAGCCACTTAAAATAGAGCAACATTATGACAGCTAACTATCAATGCCTACGTGGTATGCGTGATATTCCCCCACATCAAGCGCTTCGTATGCAACACATACAATGCACCTTCGGAGAGATTGCTAAACAGTTTGGATGCTTACCCGTACAGTTCCCTGTACTAGAGTCGGTGTCCTTGTTTCAAAAAAGCATTGGAATTGAGACTGACATTATTGGTCAAGAAATGTATGGCTTTGAAGACAAGAATGGAGAACTAATCGCATTACGCCCTGAAGGCACAGCAGGCTGCCTTCGGTCCATGCTTGCCAATGGCCTTATCCAGCGACAAAAAGCTAAAGTATTTTACTCAGGCCCTATGTTCAGACGTGAACGTCCACAACAAGGAAGATTCCGACAGTTCGACCACTTTGGCGTTGAAATGTACGGCTACCCATCAGGAGGGATTGATGTTGAGCTTATCCTGATCAGTGCTAAAGTTTGGGAAAAGTTGAAAATTCCTAACCTAACTCTCCACTTAAACTACCTGGGTTCACCTGAATCTAGAACTTCTTACAGGGACAAACTCAAACAGTACTGGGAACAGTATCACGATCAATTATCTCCCCAAGAGCAACAGCGTGCACAGAACAACCCTTTGCGTCTACTTGATAGCAAAAACCCTGATATCTCAGATTTAATCTCAGAGGCGCCGAGAGTTAAAGACAGCCTTGCCTCTAGCGAGCTAGAGACATACCAGGCAATACTTTCTCAGCTAGACCAGCATGGCATTAGCTACATTGAATCAAATCGGTTAGTAAGGGGGCTGGACTATTACAGTGACTTTATCTTCGAATGGATTAGCAGCGACCTAGGTGCACAAAGTACTGTCTGTGGTGGTGGGCGCTATGACCCACTCGTTAAGCAAATGGGGCATGATGTTCCTGCAACAGGGTTTGCAGCAGGGATTGATCGTATCGAAAGCATTCTTCCCGAACTACCCGAAAAACAAGCACAGATCTATCTTGCAGGTGAAGATTTATCAGGCATACTACAGCTAGCACAAGTGATTTACCCTCACCGCCATCAAACAGCAACTGTTAATATTGACTACCTACCTGGAAAGTTAAAAAACAAACTAAAAACTGGCAGCAGCCACCATAGTCATACTGCTTATATTTATGCTGATGGCAACATAAAAGTCATTCACCACAAGACCAATGAAGCTAATAATTATACCATTGATAATTTCATGACATGGTATGGTCACTTATCACAGGAGAACAACAATGCATCATGATGTATCAGATGAAATGTATTACCAAAGCCTAATTAGGCTTTACGGAAGGAAAATATTGCTTTGTGTGGCAGTTGTTGTCGCCTTTTCATTGGGAGTAGAGTTAAAGTCATACTATGCTGAACAACGAATCATTGCGTCTCAGGCATTATTTGAAGAATATCTCGACAAACCCTCTAGTCAAACAGTCAATACTATGCAAAAACAGTACCCTGACGCTATTCATACACAACTAGTATCTCTTCTTGCAGCAAAAGACTCATATGGTACCCGTACTTATTCCGATGTGGAAAAACATCTTGCCTTTGTTATGAATCATAGTACAGATGCTGACATTCAAACCATCGCTGCTTCACGACTCTCGTCAATGTATCGACAACTTAACCAGAAAGACAATGCTGCCAAGGTTCTATCTAAGGTCTCAAAACATAGCGCTTACTCAAAATACTTAGAAGCACTTGCACAGCCTAAACACTCTGAAGCCCGAATGCAGCGGCTGGAAGAAGCCATGGACCACAATCCATCAGCTTATGTCAAACAATTAATCATCCTTGCTAACTATAACAATATAGGTGAATCATGAGTACTCCAATCGTCGCCCTCATTGGTCAACCCAATGTAGGAAAATCCAGTTTATTTAACCTGCTTGTTGGCAAAAAAAGTGCTATTGTCAGCGCACAGGCTGGTGTAACTCGTGACCGACAATTCTCAAAAGTCCGCTTAAATGACACACCTGTTTGGTTAGTGGACACAGCAGGTCTCTCAACATATAATGACAAACTTTCTGACTCGATGTATCAGCAAAGCAAGATCGCAGCGTCACAGGCTGATCTGGTTATACTGATGGTTGATGGCCATCACGACTGTCACCCGGATGATATCAAGCTTGCTCGTTATATTCAAAACAGCAAAGTCCCTGTAGTACTGGTTGTTAATAAGCACGATATTGCTAAGCCTGAAACTGTTATTACCTATAAACGCTTAGGGATGAAAAACCATATTGATGTTTCTTGTATGAACAAGTTAGGGATTGAAGAACTCATAACCACTATCTGCACACAAGTTCCCAAAACCGAAGAAGAATTTGCAACCGATAAGCCAAGGATCTCAATCGTGGGTAAACCTAATGCGGGAAAATCTACACTAACGAATCATTACGCCAATGAGGACCGATGCATTGTATCCAACATCCCTGGAACAACCCGTGACGCCATTGCTATTGAACTTGAACACCAAGGTCAACCTTATACCTTAATTGACACAGCAGGTATGCGTAGAAAGGCTCGAATTACAGAAGAAATTGAGCAGTATGCAACTGCTAAAACATTACACGCAATCGATGATGCACATACCATAATTCATTTAATCGATGCAACTGACCATATTGCTAGGCAAGACTTCAGAATTATTCACCTATGCTTAGACATGGGGAAATCAGTTATGATTGCCATTAACAAAACAGATTGCGTCAATAAGGAATCTAGGAAACGATTCAGAAATGAGGTTGATATAGCACTCAAGCACTTACCTCAAGTACCTATTGTAGAAATTTCAGCCACGCAAGGACGTAATACCCACCGGCTCATCAAGCAAGCAATCAGTCTCGCACAAAGTATGAGTAAAACCTTCAGCACGTCCTATCTAACACGAGTACTAGAACGCCTCGTGAAAAGAACTCCTCCACCAACTCGATTAGGCAGGCCCATTAATCTTAGACTAGCACATACCTCTAGACAGCATCCTTTGCAAGTCACTATCCGTGGCAAGAGGACCTCCTATTTACCCAAGTCTTATATTCGATACTTAACCAATGGTTTTTTAAGTCAACTAGAGTTAACAGGTCGGCATATTAAACTTAAGCTTGAGTCGGATCTAAACCCTTATGACCCTGAGTAAGCCACCTGCGTCTGATGACGTACTCGGCACCACCCTAGGCCTTGCTGGTTTCTGAGGGCTGAATAGATTTGATATCCCCCAACACGATGGTTGACCAGGGGTATTTCCTGTTCTAAATACGGAAAAGTTGGATAGTGTTTCAATATAAGTCATCGCGTTATATACTGGCTGGTAAACAGTTGTTGATAGAGACAGCACATAATTTGGAATCGCATTGATATCAATCCCTGACACAACTGCTGCAACAATGAACAACACCCTTGGGATAAAAATAATAAATGATACCTCATACATTAAACACATTGCCCAAAACGCATGGATTACATCAGGGTTATAGATAATATCCAGTATCTGGTCACCAGACTCAATTTCAGTATTGGGTTTTTCTTCATAAAAGTCTTTAGCAATACGACCAATTAATACACTCGAGTACATCGCAAGTAAGAAGTTTACAATATGGTGTTCATACTTATAGTTAACCAATAGAAAGAGCAATGATGCCCCAAATAAACAAGCTTCTACCACTTTGCTATACAAGCTTTTTCTACCTTCTTTAGTGACAGTCAGGTAATGATAATAATCATTAAACGCACGTCTTGCTCCCAACGCACAAAAAGGAGTAAAAAACGGAAATAGTGTAAACAAGGCCACTACCCCAATATAAGACAATGGCAAGAAAGTACTTACACTAACCAGAAACATCGTTACCAGTTTCATTTGCGCAATATTCAGATTATCTAGATGCTGCTTTTGTAGCCCTTGGGGTGAGAAATGCTGATCATCGCCTTTCCATAGCCATTTAAAACCCTTGATACAAACTAAGCTACCTAGCTGATAACTAAACAGAGACAGCATGTAAATAGAGGCCACTTGCGTTAAGAACAATAACTGGTTAGGAAGAAACACGAGTGATAATAACCCAAGCGTTGCTACCTGCCTGTGGCTTTTTAACCAGCTCAGTAGTTCATTCGCTACTTTCTGAAAAGCACATAATAACTCTATAGAGGTTGAAACAACATGGCCAGGCTGCTCAACGATTTTCTGTACCGGATCTTTTAAGAAACTAGGCGTAAATTGTGGGAACTGAACATTAAATAATATGGATAGTGCTAAGAGCCTGTAAAAAACATAAGCAATCGATAATAGGTTTTGAGGAAGTACCGCATAAACCAGTAAAAATATAATAATAGCTACATACTGTGATAACTTAGTTGATAACATTTGTTTTACCTTACTTCCTGCCTCATACTTAATCGTCATACAACTATCCTTTTATCACCTCTTCTACCCCAAACCCCAATAGATCTGGCGATGGAACGACATTTACCCCAGCTTGTAGCAACGCCCTAGATTTACCCTCAGCCGTCCCCTTATTCCCCGATATAATGGCACCGGCATGCCCCATTCGTTTGCCTTTAGGTGCTGTGGTTCCTGCAATATATGCGACTACAGGTTTCGTAACATTCGATTGAATGAACTCAGCCGCTTGCTCTTCAGCATCCCCACCAATCTCTCCAACCAAGATAATAACCTCTGTATCAGCGTCTTCTTCAAAACGGGCTAGGATATCAATAAAACTAGAACCTGGTATCGGATCCCCACCAATGCCAACAC
>JBDQHG010000017.1:0-18475 GCA_040264995.1 Gammaproteobacteria bacterium
AGTTCCATACGCTTGTAGAGGTCGCGGATTGTATCGCGTTATTTGATACTTATAAGCTACAAGATAAGGAGCTTGCTTTAGGAGAGGGAAGAGCCGTTATTGAAGCCTTCAAAGAACAGGTTGCTGGGTATGACGCCATAACAGAGGAAGTGTTCCAAAGTATCACTAAGTCTATAGGAAGTACCCTAGAGGTGAAAGGTAAGCGCTTGTTTGCACCGATACGTGTTGCGCTAATTGGGACACAATCTGGTATGGAGTTAAAAGTACTGATTGCTTTGCTTACAAAACAAGAGATTGTCGAGCGTGTAACGGCTGCATTATCAACTTAAGCTTGAGGTTTTAGTATCCAAATTGATTGGGCGATTTGATGCTTAACTAAAGCAATATATTGTTTTTGATATTGCAGCTGCTAATTATTATACCCTCTTAATGATTTCGGTTTAGCAAAAGGAGGTGGTGTGGAATTTTGAGTTGGGCCATTCCAATGAGGCCTATGAGTAAAAATAGGAGTATAGTGGCCATCCCTAATTTATCTGACCCTGTTGCTTGTGTGACAAGGCTAAGGAATAGTGGGCCAAGGAAGCTTGTGATTCTTCCTGAAAGCGCATAAAGACCGAAGAACTCTCCTTTTGATTCGGGGGGGCAAATTTTAGCCATAAGTGACCTTGACGAGGTTTGCAGCGGTCCCACAAATAGGGTTGCTAACAGAGCGTATACCCAGAAATATACAATAGTGTTAATTAGTAATAAGCAGGTTAGTAGAATGATTAAAAAGACCAAGCTTATGTTAATCGTAAACCGTTCTCCAAATACTGAGTCAGACGCACTGGCTAAGAAGCAGCCAATACCTGCAGATAAATTACAGGCAATTGCAAATGGGATAATTTCATTAAAGCTCATCCCAAATGTTTTTGCGGCGTATATACCAGCAAAAATGAATAGGGTATTAATCCCATCTGTGTAGATCATTCTGTAGATAAGAAAGTAGTATATGTAGGGCTGTTTTTTGGTTTTACGAATAGACTGAATAAACTGCTGGTAAGACATCGTCAAAATTTGTAAAACAGAGAGTTTTGATTGCTGGCCTTCAGGCTCTGATTGCAGCAGCATAGGAAGTGAAAATACCAGGTACCAAAGACCAACAATGGGGCCGATAGCTCGTATATGAATATATTCATCTTTGGTTAATAGCCCAAACATAGGGGCATCAGGTAGCACGAGTGTGAATAAACAAAACGTAAGGCATAATATGCCAGAGAAATAGCCAAGACCCCAACCAATACCAGAAATTTTACTTAAATCCTTTGGGGTGGTAACAGATGTTAAGTATCCGTTATATAAAGCACTAGAAACCTCAAATCCAACAGTACCTAGTATTGTTAGAGCCATTGCTAGGTAGACGTAGTCACTGCTTGGTTTGACATACCATAAGCTAAAAGCACACGCAATATTTAATAGTGTAAAGAGCCTAAACCAAAGAGTGCTATTGCGGAGTGTGTCTGATATGACACCAATAATGGGGGCGAATAGGGCAATAAGTATGCCGGATATCGTCATAGTGTTTGCCCATGCAATATTGCCTGCTGCAGGTGTCAAAGCTACATTGTTTACAAAGTAATTGGGGAATACAAACGTAATGATTAAAACAGGCCAGACAGTATGAGCCCAATCATATAAGCACCAAATAAACTGGTAGTATTTTGTTGGTTTCATCATCTTATCGGCACAAAAAATCGTTGTTGATGACGCTCAATTTCTAGAAGATGGGTCTTGCGTTGATTGCCTATTTTAGATTTCAGAATATCATCAAGGTTTTTGATGGGACGTTCATTAACAGACTTAATAATATCGCCAGGCTGTAGGCCGCTTAATGCAGCAGACGACTGAAATGCAACTTGGTTGATTTCAACACCGGAGTCATGTATTCCATCTAAGCGCATGTGGATATATTCGGATAGATTCAAGCCCCATTTTCCAAGTGGGTTTTGAGCATGCATGTTAGGCTGGTCGGTTTTGATACGGGTAGAGTAGGTCTTATTCTCACGTAAATAGTTCATGGTAAGTAAGGACTGACTGCCGTGTGCCGTGACTAAGCTTGCAAAATGTTGCGGTGAATTAACCTTAATATCGTTAACTTCTAAAATGACGTCCTTAGCCGTCAGGTTAGCACGGTGTGCAGGTGATCCAGTCATGACTTCGCTAACAAGAACGCCGTTGAAGTTTTGTATATTGAGTGCGTCCTTGAGTTCAGGGGTAAGCGGTTGAGTCGACATCCCAACCCAGCCAGTACTTGCGTGCCCTTTAGAGATAAGTTGCTTGATGACGGGGTCAGCTATATCCATGGGTATTGCAAAGGCAATGCCTATGTTGAATCTTGGGCCGTAAATTCCGCTAACGATACCAACTAGCTCTCCTTCTTTATTAACAAGTGCACCACCTGAGTTTCCAGGGTTAACGGCAGCGTCAATTTGGATATAGCTTTTTACGCGATGAGAAAGTCCAACTTCTCGGTCAATATGGCTTACAACACCTTGAGTAAGGGTTTGATCAAATCCAAAGGCATTACCAATAGCGGTGACTTGGTCTCCGGCAGAGACATGGCTTGATGTGCCCATTTTTATTGGCTTAAATGGCTGGTTAGGCAGTCCATCAATCTTAATGACGCTTAAATCAAACTCCGGAGCAGAGCCAACAACGGTTGCATTCGCTCGAAATCCTTGTTGGGTCTGAACCACAATATTTAAAGCTTGCTGAATAACATGGTGGTTGGTCACAATGTAACCATCTTCTGAGAGGATAACCCCTGAGCCAAATGCTTGTGGCGCTGTGGCAACCCCAGGTGTGTGAGGGTACTCAATATAGACACCTACGACTGACTGCATAAAGTCTTGCGAACCAACCGAGGTTGACGCCAGGATGATAAGAGTAACGGCAAGATAGATCCTTCTATACAACATAATTCGACACCCTCCTTGTATCAGCATATATCTATATTTTAGTGGATAGAGGAAGAATGTCAATGAGCTATCTTTACAGATGCGATTGTTGCGGTTATGATTAAGAAGATTAATCAATTGGAATAGATGTGAAAAATAATATTTCCTTATGTTTGCTTGCTAGCATGTTTGTGACATGTAGTACTGAGGCATCTTTTATTGCGCAGGGTAGTTTTTCATTGCAGGTCAATGATAGTATCGTCAAGCTGTCAGGGTATGACGTTAAATATACAGAAATTTCAAAGTCCCCATACGATTTATCCGTTGGGTATTTGTTCTCATTCCGCGATGTAGTTGTTGTTCCTGTTATGGTAGAAGGTAAGTTAACGACCCTACAGTCATATTTTAATACTGAGGAAATGGAACCAGCTGATTTAGCGCCACTAGAGGTTCTGTTAAAGCCGGGACTTCAGTTAACGTCATCTGATGTTTATATGATTTTAGGATATCAGCTAGGTGACTTTAAGCAGAAGGTTGATAGTGAGCTGCATGAGCATAGCTTTGAGTTGAAGGTTAATCCCACTTTTTACGGTGCGGGTTATGCTAGTGCATTAAGTGACTATATGGATTATGTGGTTGAAGCAAAAGTGTACTACCAGTCAGGTTATTCTTATGGCTTCGATTTCTCAGACAAAACATTCGACCCTGATTTGTCATTGACAGATGCTAAAGTACGGTTAGGTCTTAGGCTGAAGTTCTAAGCTGTGTTAATACTTCCTCAAAGTCTTTAGGTAGTTCGCAAGTTACTTCAATAGTCTTCTTAAGTTCAGGATGGGCGAAGCTCAGTGATATTGCGTGAAGCGCTTGGCGTTTGAATGCATAGAGTGTTGCCATTGTTTCATTAGATAGGGTGCTTTGTTTGATATGTTTCCCACGATGGTAGACGACATCCCCAACAACTGGGTGTTGAATATGATGCATATGCACGCGAATCTGATGTGTTCGTCCTGTTTCAAGTGTGACGTTGAGTAGGGTGTGGTGAGGAAAGCGCTCAGCGACTTGATAGTGGGTGACAGCGGATCTTCCGGTTGGATGTACCATATACTTTTGTCTTATTTTACTATGTCTAGCAACAGCTGCATCAACAGTGCCTCCTTTGTGCACAATGCCTTTTACAAGCGCTAGGTAGGTTCTTTTTATTTGTCTTTTAGCCATTGCTTGATTAAGCTTGAAGTAGCTTTCTTCATTTTTTGCGATAATCAATAAGCCTGTTGTGTCTTTATCAAGCCGATGAATTAGACCTGCTTGGGGGAGGGCAATATTGTTGGGGCATATAGAAATGATACCGTTTAATAAGGTTCGGTCTGGATTTCCGGCACCAGGATGAACGACAAGGCCTGCTGGCTTATTAATGATCATCAGGGACTCGTCTTCATAGCGTACATCAAGTGGTATTGCTTGAGGCTCTGCATATACAGAAGTTTCATTAAGAGTTTGGAAGTGGATTTGATCATCAGTATGCACTACAGTCCGCTTTGACGTTGCAACGTTTTCATTGAGGGAAACATGAGACTGAGCAATAAGCTTCTGGATCTTAACACGGGAAATATCTGGGCATAGAGAGGCAATAGCTGCGTCTAGCCTTTTTCTGTTTAGTGACTCAGGTACGGTGATTTCATAACTTTCCATATCTTTATTGTAGGAAATATGTTATCATTAATCAATGTTTTTCAGTGCTTTCTTTGGTTTTGAGCAATATGGGTTTTGTGCTTTGACTATTGGGGTAAAATTGTATAATGTGTTGTCAGCGTGTGGAATAAGAGATGAATCAGCGTGGTAGAAGAGATAATTTAAATGGTACTTTGAGGAATTAGGATGAAAAATCAATACTTTGTAATAGTGGGTCTAGTGTTTTTGATGTCAGGTGCGTTGGCTGATAACTTTTTTGATACGTACGGCCAAGAGGATTTACTGGGTCGTGTAATGAGCATTGATGTTGAAGATGACCCGGCTCGATTAAGGGATGCTGCAGAGTCGTTTATGACACGTTTCCCTAATGATGAGAATATCGATGAGGTCAGAATAAAGCTATTATCGTCTTATGTTGGCTCAAAACGCTATATTACAGCACGTGTTTATGCAGATAGGCTATTAAGCAACCCGTTGCTAAAAGAAGCTTATCGCGAAGATGTAGAGTATCATAAGGTTATGATAGGGGTAAATAGCAGCAAGCATTGGATGGCGATTTTGCTCGGACAAAAAGATGTTTATAGAAATGAGTTTGATCTAAATCAGGTGTTAAATGATCTTGAAGTATTTTCGGTAGCGTATCCTAATAGTGGCTATTTAGAAAAGTTATCTGAAGTCAAACAGTCATTACGAGAAGCACTGGCTAAGCATGAGCTTGGAATAGTGTTGCACTATGCGCAAAAAGACAACATGAAGGCTGCGCAGGCACGTTTAGAGCGGTATTTTGAGGCATATAGCGATATTGATTCGCCATTACTTGCTAAAATTAGATCTTATCCTGAGCTAGGATAGTTCGGAAAAACCACTAGTTGGAACCTTAGCTGTTCGTGGTCGATGGACTTTGCCTGCTGACAGGCAGAGTCTATTGAAAGGATATCAACGGATATGTTTTGATCCCAGTATAGATCTTGTATTTCTGAAGTGGTCTTTGCATTTGGCCATGATAGTATCTGGTGGCACTCTTGCCTTTGCTCATGTGTTAACCATTCATTTGGTGTGCAATTCCCAATTTCAGTGATATGCCACTTCTCATCTATTAGAATGCTGGCGGTGTAGGCTAGGTTGTCAATTTGGACCAGTCCTTGGCTTAACTGGATTCTGGGTTGGGAAGCAAGTTTTGTATGGTTGGTTTTCATTATGTAATCCGTTAAAGTAGGTATAACCATTAATGATAGTAGCTGATGTTTAGTCATATTACGATTGTTCGTTTAACAGATTCGGATCCACTGCTTAGTTTGCAGATCCCTTGGGGGGCAGGTGATGTTTGTGATCAAAACCGACGTACCAATATTGAAATGCTGATAGAGGCAGGACTGTTTCAGTCTTACTTCCACCTTGCTGATTGGTTGGTGTCTCAATGTAAGAACCCGATGAAATCTGTGGTGATTCCTGTTCACTACCACCTAAGTCCTAGCGGGGCTTATGTTGAGATACTGGGTGATTTAAGCAGTGAGCACTATGCATCATTAACTAAGATCTTGTCGGAGTATATTCCTTCACTGGTTAGTGTTGAGTCACAGCAGCTATGGTGCAGTGATTATGAGGTTGAAGGCCCTGCAAGTAGTGAGTGGGTCATTGATATTGCCAAACACCAAACACAAAATATGCAGCAAGAAATAGAGATGGTTTTGTATGAGCATGAGATCAATCAAGCTCGAGGAGCTAGGCAGCTCAGGGCTATATCGGGTGTATGGATTATACCCCTGGGTACGAAGCATGATTATAAAAGAGGTAGAGCAAAGCTCTTGGTAACTGACGTGAGTTGGTTGAAAGGCAGTAATGATAAGAGAGATGAGGGGCTATTAGCAAGGGAGTGTACTCTAGTTGATTGGTTGAAAAATCCCACTGATTGTACAACTGTGGTTTTAGGTGAAGATGCAGGAGACCATGAGGTTGAAGCCCTTAAAGCATGTATGTTGGGTATGTTAGGGAGTGGTAGGTGTCAAAGTATTGTATTGATAGAGCCTGATGGCCGCAGAATTTACCATAGTAATTTATTTTCTAAGATAATATATCGCTTCAAGAAAATCGCTCATGTTGGTTAGGGGCAGGCTTGTTTCATTAAGTGTTATTTGCTTACTGTTTGCCTAGTGGCTTTCGGAAGCAGGCTATGTAGTTAATGGTAGTAATGCTCCCGATAGAGAACGTTTTTAGTAATGGATTGTATAGAATGCCGTTGAGGTTCTTAAGCTCAAGACCTGCTTGTGTTGCTGCTGTGATCAGCTCATTTGGTGTAATGAATTTTTGATATTCATGGGTATGTTTAGGTAGGATTTTGAGAATGTACTCTGCTGCAACAATTGCACCAAGATATGAAATAACATTACGGTTTAGGGTTGAGAAGAATACATAGCCACCTGGTTTAACAATAGATGCGATGTCTATAATCATTTGTTCAGGATTGTCGACATGCTCTAGAACTTCTAAACAGGTTACAAGGTCAAAGGCGTTTTCTTTACTTGGGGTAAGCTCACCTAGCAGTTGATGTTGGTATTGGATGTTTAGTAAATGAGATGATGCATGTTGCCTGGCAATATCTAATAGCGCTTTATCTGTATCAATCCCGGTAACCTCAAAAGATTGTGCCAGTGATGATGATAATATCCCACCCCCGCAGCCAACGTCTAGCGCCTTCCCTGACTGAATGTATGAAAGTATATAGTTTAGCCTGAGAGGATTAATGGCATGTAATGTCCAAAAAGGGCCCTTGGGGTCCCACCATGTGTCTGGTTGCTCCGTAAAGGGGTTATGAGTAGGCATGCGTGATTTGTTGCAGTATTGAGCGAATAATCTCTATGTGGTTCGCTCGTTCTAGCGGAGGAGCTTCTTGAAGGTCAATCAGTGCTTCTTCAAGAAGTGGAGCTGCTATGTAGCGCGACTGTCCAATCCCCCTATGGCAAGTTCGTGCAAGTAGCTCTGAGTTGGAAGACTGGCAGGCTTTTTGCAAGTCATCAAGAAGCTGATTTGAGCGATCAACAAACATGTGGATAATGTCCATCGCAGTCTCTTCCGAGCCATATAGCTCATGTAGCTTTTCTGTGTTGATTATGTCCATCATTTTCCCCTTGGGCCAAACTAATATTTCCAATATTTTACAGTAAGGCTTGCTGATATACAAATTTTTGATGGTGGGTAAATGCCGCATATTGTGTAGGATAAAGACACCGCAAGGGGTGATATATCTAGTATTGTTTAGGGCCCGGTACTGTTTTAGCAGAATTTTTTATGCCGAATGATTAAAAATGCCTTAAAGTATAGCCGGCTGCGTTGAAAGTTTGTTATTATTTGATTGCTGGAAACAGTAGTGCTTTGGAAGTGCTTGATTCACAGGTCAAATGGATAAAAGGAAGTTTGACAGGCAGGGATTGCCACTGTGGGTCTTTTTTTTATAAGTGAAAACGCTAGCAACTGCTAGCGTTTTAGAATTTACTTGAAGATGTTAATTAGTCTCTTTGTCCTGCAAATATCAGAAATATTCTTAACAGGCTTAAGAATAAATTGTATATAGAAACATATAGGGCAACTGTTGCCATAATATAGTTGGTTTCTCCACCATGAATGATTTCACTCGTATGAAATAGGATATAGCCAGAGGAAATGAGCGCGAAGACTGCAGAGACCACAACCATCATCATAATAGATGGCATCAAAATAGAAGCAAATGCGGCTAGCATTGCAATAATAGATCCAACAAACAACATTCCTCCCATATAACTGAAGTTTTTACTTGTGGTGAGTACATAGGCTGATAGCGATAGAAAGATCACGCCAGTTGCTGCCAAAGACATCCCCAGTATCTCATAGCCAATGCTGCTTGAGCGAATAACCATGCCGAGTATGGGGCCTAGAGTGTATCCTAGAAATCCAGTGAATAAAAAAGTAAAGACAACACCAAGAGCTCGAGTACTGTATTTATTGACCAAATAGTATAGCCCATAAAATCCTACCATGGTTAATAGTAGTCCAGGGTGGGGAAGTCTAAGGATCATTGATCCCCATGCGACAACAGCACTAAATAGCAGTGTCATGCCGAGTAATGCATAAGTATTTCTAAGTACTGCGTTGCTCTCTAGGTGAGAAGTGCTTGTTGCAGTATGGACACGATAGTTCATGATGAGTCTCCATATGTTTTATATATTTTAAAGGGATTTTCTTTAAATGTCTAGGCATTCATCATGTTAGTACAGGCTTGAGATATCTGTATCATAGGCTGTTCGCAGGGCAGGGTATTGAGCTACGTTTTGATAAATTGCTTTTTTCGTTGTTATGCTAGGCTAGTGGTTAATAATAACAAGTTTCCAATCGTCAGTTATTCTAGCCCTGCTTCGAGTAGGTAGTCTAGAACATAGTGTGTACTCCAACGGTGATACCAGATTAGTATTTACAGCTACAAAGTCCTTTGAGTAAAACTAGTACTTGCTATGACTGTCAGCTAGAGAGGGGATTCCCCGCCCCTTCTTCAATCTGGAGAGTAAGTCTGAGTGTTTGCTTATTATTGCATTATCCCCCGTTTAGTGTATAATATATAATAATATTAATAAAAAAACAGGTGTCAAATGGTGCAGATTTTTAAAGCTGAAAAAAATAAAACTAATTTCGTGCAAGGTTTATCAGCTAATATATTTCATACAGGCCGTATTGTAGCAAAGATACAAAATTTCTGGGGGTGGTTAAAGCAGAAATTTAATAAAAGGTCAGCAGGTGCTATTGAACCAAACGTATATGAGCTACCCGATTTACAGAGTTATTCCCAAGAAGAGTGTCATATTTTTGTGCCAGCAAATGCTGAAAATCATAGTTACTATGCAGTCACTCGAGCTCATTGGGAGAAGGTGCCTGAAGCAGCTGTTTTAGTTTTGCCTGAATCGTATCATCAGCCAAACGTAACGTTTAATTTGGGGCAATATTCAGAAAGGGTTAAAGATTCAATTATTCAGGCACTTGATAACCCTGCTATCAACAGTATTTATCTTAATGGCTTTTCTATTGGCGGTGCTACGTTATTGCACGCTTTAGAAAAAGTAGT
Source organism: Gammaproteobacteria bacterium (assembly GCA_040264995.1). Classification (GTDB taxonomy): domain Bacteria; phylum Pseudomonadota; class Gammaproteobacteria; order Comchoanobacterales; family Comchoanobacteraceae; genus Synchoanobacter. The sequence goes on from JBDQHG010000017.1 coordinate 9,712, forward strand.
GCAGCACTATAAAGGCGCTGAAAAAAATCAATTTGATAAAATAAAACGTATTGATATCCGCAATACATTTTCAAATATTAGAAATGTCTTGAGGTTCAGCGCGACAAAACTATGTTTGTATGCACCAGCAATCTTATTGCTATCTGTTCTTGATTTGGTTTGGTTTAGATCTAAAGAATCTCTTGCTGCTTTTTTTGGTTTGTTATTGACGTCACTATTATTACCAATTGCGTTTGCGATTAAACTGCTTGCAGAAATCGCCTCATGGACGATTGGGATAATATTCCCGCGGGTATCTAATAGCATGTTTTTCGCAGCAGCATGGGTTGCATCTCCATTTGTTGATATTCTCTTGGCTCGGTGTGGAGAAAGTGCTCAGGATATCCAAAATTGCCTAAGAGTTGTTGCGGGTCACTTTCCAGATCAGGTTGTAGTCACTCAAACACTAGATGATCAGGTGATGGGTAGAAATTCCCGGCTGATTAACTCTAATGATGCTACAGAGCCTGTATCCCCAATTAAGATTGAGTTATTACCCAAAGGTGGGCATGTTGCTAGTAGAGATACCCAGTATAAGCAGTACGATTACTTGAAGACTGGAAAGCTAAATCCTGAGAATGACATGACGACATTGGTGTAGCAAATAGAGATATTTCAAAGAACTTCAAGGCTCTGGTTAATGATACCAGTAATAGTCCAAGTTTTATTTCGCCGGTTTGAAAGGATTAGATTTAGTTTTCTGATGATGAAACCTCAGTTCTTGGTAGTGAGGGTTATATCACGAGAATGAGGTGAGTCGTTAGTCAATGCGATATATCATTTTATCATTGAAGGTTTAGTGATAACCAGTCCGGCCTTGTGAACTAATCTGGCTCAAGATAACTCTATGCTTAAAGCAGGGTGTTCGGTTTCAACCTAACGTTACTAAGGATCCTATTCAATTAAAGAATGGTCTGTGTATGGCAGTTATCTCTAAGTTTAAAAAAATAATCTCCTTATGATATTAATTTTATGTGCAAATAACGTTATAGTGGATAAAGTATATACGGGTAAATGATGATAATAAGTGAAGCAGATATTATTTTGCATTTAAATCAAATGGTTGGGCTGTAATTTGGTGTTAATGCACTGATTAAAAAAGGAAAAGCAATGATACACCTAGCTGCAGAGTACGGCTATATCAACGCTATAGCAGTGCTGGTTAAGGCTGGTGCTCAAATAGACTTAGCAGGTGATACTGGCCGGACTGCATTGATGCGTGCTGCAGCTAATGGAAATTTAGAGATGGTGAAATACTTATGTGAACATGGTGCTCAAATAACTTAGCAGATACTGATGGTGACACCGCATTGATGCGTACTGCAGATAATGGACATTTAGCAGTGGTGAAATATTTATGTGAAAGTAGTGCTCAAATAGACCTAGCAAATAATGATGGCTGGACTACATTGATGCGTGCTGCAGAGGGCGGGTATTTATTAGAGGTAGTGAAATATTTATGTGAACGTGGTGCTCAAGTGGGCTTAGCAGATAATGATGGCTCGACTGCATTGATGCTTGATCCACAACCTGAAATTAAGAAACTACTTAAACTGGGAGGACCTGGAGAGCTTGTGGGTGAAGGCTCAGAGTTCTTTCCAGATAGAGCAAGCACAATCCAAGCATTTATGTCTTCTCCCTTTAAGATGTTCATGGAACAAAGTATATTACGGATAAAAAAGGAACTGCATGGCAGTATATCAACGGTCCTATATGTTAGGCATAGGTTTAGCAACACAGCGCGTAAAGATGGCGAGATAGCTAGACTCCCGCTTGAGGCATGGCTTATCATCATCGGATTACTACCCACACCTTATTTTAATTCACAAACGGGTGCTTTTCATTCCCCTTATAATTTGAATACTGGAATGCTAAATCCTGATAATGCTATTACTACAAGGTGTGTAGCAAATAAAGCTATTTCAACAGATATCAAGCTTCAGGTTAATTATACCAGCAGCAATCGGCCAAGTATTTCGGTGGCGAATAAAGATTGGATTTAGTGTTCTGCTGATAACCTTTCCATGTAATGTAATAGCCTGGCAATAGTGATTAGAGGCGATACGTTGGCTTTTAATTAAGCATTTTTTTGTGAGCATGTTGCTGACAATTGTTATCAAATTGTTGCATGATAGTGACTTCCTTCATTGTTTTAAAAAGGGTAGAGTTTTTTAACTAGGTTTTGCCGTTATGCAGCGTAACAGTAATTAAGTTATTGATAAGTTGAGTTTATGTTTCTTTTTTGATAGGATGATTTTAATAAAATAGAGAACAATTATGAAAAAATATATGCTTTTAGGTATTTCAGTATTCAGTATAGCTGTTGATATATCGGTATCTGCTGGGTATAGCACATACAATAGAGACTCTACAGAGGTATACTCTTTAGGTGTTGCGCAGGGTGTTCGCCTTGGTGACCTGCCTATTACGTTTGAAATAGGAGCAGACCTTCATTATCACGTTAGTGGGCATGATTGCTATGATAGCCATGATTACTATGATAGCTCAGACAGGTTTAAATCATTGCCTAATGTTGCTATGAGTACTCATACAAAGGCACTGTTCCTGTTTACAGAGTTTGATAGCATTATTATAGGTCACTCTCTGCACAGCAACAAAAGTTCAAATGAATTACATTTTGGTAAAATATTGGGTTTTCGTCGACAAGTTTCTGACGATCAATCCTTCCAGTGTTGTTTTGAATCAGTTGAAGCTAGCGAAACAAACGAAGGGATGTTCACCCATGGTGAATCCAAGCTTACATTCACAGCCACAAAATCCTTTAACCAGGACTAGTAGGTTTTTATGAGTATCGACTTGAGGGAGGGAAGTGTTTCCTCCCTTTTTCGTTCTGGTATTAGCGTGTTCTAGTGCCGTTAAATACTGTTTAATAGGCCACTGTGCTAAAAGAAATAGTCATTATTGATGCAGTATTCCCCAAATACTTAATATAGTAATAGTCGAGAAGGATTCGCTATTGTTACAGTGTTGGCTATCTGCACATATCGGTTCAAGACGCATTATTTTCAATCATTACTCACCCTAGACTAGGGCCAAGGCTTGCTATTTATAACAAAACTGATAAATATTGTATGTAATTACAACGAGGAGACGGAATATTCTATGAAGGTTGAATCTTTGATTTAATCTAGATATCATAATAGGGATATAGACAAGGAGAATTAGTGTATGAGCATAGATATAAGTCCGGCTGTACTAATGACAGGTGCAATGAGAGGCATCGGGTTAGCAATTGCAGCTAAGTTTTCTCAGGAAGGAGCCAAAATAGCTATACTTGTTAAGGATACAGATAGCGAAGAAAGTCTTAAGATCCAGGAAGATCTAACTCAGCTAGGTGGTGAAATACATCTGTTAAAAACCGATATACGCTCAGAGTCTGATATAAAGACTGGAGTTGATCAGGCGCAGGAGAAGATGGGTGGGATTGATGTTTGTGTGTTGAACGCTAGTGTTGTTGTATTAACTAACTCAGAAGAAACCTCTATTGATGTCTACGATATGATGCACCAAGTCAATGCAAGAAGTAATTTTTTGATTGCAAAAGCAGCTAGGAAACATCTTGAGCAATCCGATATTGGACATATTTGCATGATCACGCCTCCTATTAATCTTGATCCGAAATGGTTGGGTGCACATTTGGCGTATACTTCGAGTCGTTATTTGTCGAGTATGTTAGTTGTTGGGTTCGCAGAAGAGTTTAAGTCAAGCCAAGTTTTAGTTAATGCTCTTTGGCCTAAAACCAATATTAACAGTAAAGATGCATGTAATGTGATTCAAGGGACCTACGAGTCTCAGAAGCAGTGTAGGCACCCTGCTATTATGGGTGATGCTTGTTGGAGCTTGATCTCTAGAAATGCAATGGGGCTTTCAGGTGAATTCTTCATTGATGAAGAAGTGCTGAGAGAAGATGGCGTGGAGGATTTTAACAAATATGTTGAAAGCTACTCTGAGGATGCCTATGTCTAAAAGAAGATCTGATGGTGTAAAAGCAAGCTGGTTGGAAAGCATTAAGACTGCGTTTTTAGGACTGAGTCTTCCTGAGGGTAAGCTTGCAGTGTATTAGCCGCACCTGTTTATTCTGTCTCAAGGGGCTGTAAAGCCCTGGATGCTAAGCGTAGTAGGATTAATGCCTAAGAGATTTTCAAAAGAATCCTATCCTGTTCTAAGAAAAACGATAGAGGTTTGCGCATACACTATCCAGTTCGCTTTAGCAGGTTGGTTGTTATCAAAAAGTGTAGGCTTGATGCTCTTTACAGCAATCTATCCTTTTAATGTAATGCGGGGATTAAATACACTTTTTGCCAGAGCTAGTACTGAAGATAAATCTAAGGGAGGCCAGCGAGTTGAGGGGCTGATTGCTAAATCAGCTAGGCTTTTTGCCTGGATATTCAAACCTTCTAGTGTCATGTTTGTGGCAAGTGTTATCCATTGGGCAGCTTTAGTAGTCGGATTGATGACGAAGGTAGTATCAGTCATCAGCCTTGTAGTTTTTGTGTTAGCACCAATTATAGTATTAGTAGGACTAGATAGTTTGTTTCTAATGGCCCAGAGGCACGGTTTAATTAGATTTAAAACAAGGTTAATAGGATGTGCGATTCTTGCTACGTTAGTAGACATCTGCATGATCCGTGTAGGGGGGCAAAGGCTGATTGGTGGTATTTTTAGGCTTAGTACTGTGTGCCAATCTCCAGTTCGTGAATATGCAAAAGCTGCGCTAGCAGTGTCATTTTCTTCCATTATGCTGGTTAATGAAACACGTCCTGGGCCACAGGAAGCAAGAGTCGCTCCATGGGCACAGGCCTAGTTGTTAAATAACAATATTCACTAATCTTCCCTTGATGATAACCACACGTTTAATGGTTTGGCCTTCTAGGTATTTTTGGATTAAGGGCTGTTCTTTAATCAGTGCTAGGACCGTCGACTCATCAGCATCTTCAGGGAGAGGAATTTCGCCTCGACGCTTTCCGTTGACTTGAACAATGACAGCTTGTTGCAAGGATGCTAGTGCCGCTTGATCGACCTTCGGCCAGGGTGCTGAGCTAATGGGCTCAGTCTGATTCCAAAAGTAACTGCAGGTGTGTGGGGCTAGTGGAAATAACAAGTTTAGGAATAGTGTTTCCATTTTTTCAATTGTGGTATTTCTTTCTTCGGCACCTTGAATGAGGTTGAACAGTTTCATGCAGCCTGCAACTGTTGTATTCAGCTGTCTTTTTTCGAAGTCGTGCTCAATTTTTGAGACGATGAGTTGAGCTTCAGCCCAAAGGCTGGGGTTAGAGCCTTCGGTCAAGCTGGGTAAGTGAGAAAAGTAGGTAGCAACTTTCTTTAAGAACCGGTGCATCCCTTCAATCCCTGAGTTAGACCACTCTAATGATTGTGCAGGTGGCGCTGCAAATAAAATGAAGAGTCTTAATGCATCTGCACCATAAGTCTCATGGAGCTCAGAAGGTGAGACTAAATTACCTTTTGATTTTGACATTTTAGTGCCATCTTTTAAGACCATCCCTTGTGTGAGCAGTTCTTTGAAGGGTTCAGGCTGAGGTGACAAACCAATGCTATGCATGAAATGACAAATAAAGCGTGCATAAAGTAGGTGTAGGATAGCATGTTCTATGCCACCAATGTATAAATCAACTGGCAGACCTTTTACTCTATCTGGGTGAATGAGTCCGTCCTGATAATCAGGTGATAGAAAACGAGCGTAGTACCATGATGAATCAAAAAAGGTATCAAAGGTATCTGTTTCCCTTTTAGCCATCTTGCCGCAGTTGGGGCAAGATGTATTAACAAACTCAGAGTGTTTTGAGAGCATATCATTTGACTGCTCAAATGTTAGATCCGTAGGTAAGGTAACCGGTAGGTTTTGCTCTTTTTCAGGCACAATGCCACAGCCATCACAATGAACCATTGGGATAGGACAACCCCAGTAGCGTTGCCGTGATACACCCCAGTCACGCAGTCTAAACTGAGTACGCCCAGCGCCTTGATTAGATGCAGTAAGTTGCTTGGCTATTTCAGCAATGGCTTGATCACTGGTGAGTCCATCAAGATTGCCAGAGTTGATTAGCTTTCCTTTTTCAATCATCGCTGATTGTTCATAGTCATGGATAGTGCCATGATCAACCACAGCAGTAACAGGTAAGTCGTATTTCTTTGCAAACGCATAATCCCGTTCACAGTGAGCTGGTACCATGATCACAGCACCATGGCCGTAGTCCATCAATACGTAGTTACCTGCATATACAGGAATCATGCGATTTGAAATAGGGCAGATAGCATTAATGCCAAGAGGTGCCCCTAGTTTTTCTCCCGCTTCAATCTCTGCTTCACTGACACCACTGGTTGATAGGGTGTTGAGTACTTTAGCAAGATCAGGGTTGTCCTGAGCAGCCTTTTTACAAATAGGGTGGGTTGGTGCTAGTACAAGTGCTTGTGTACCTAAGAGTGTGTCTGCCCGTGTTGTATAAACACTGCAAGTCTCACTGCTGTTCTCAATTTGGAAAACAATATCAACACCCTGTGATTTTCCAATCCAGTTACGCTGCATCGTCACAACTTGCTCTGGCCAATCAGTTAGGTTGTCACATTCTGTTAGTAGTTGATCTGCAAAATCGGTAATTTTTAAGAACCACTGATTAATTTCCTTACGGACTACAGGGGCACCTGAACGCCAGCCCTTACCGTCAATAACTTGTTCATTGGCAAGTACCGTTTGGTCAACAGGGTCCCAGTTAACGGTGGCATTCTTACGGTATGCTAGCCCTTTTTCATACATTTTAATGAACAGCCACTGCTGCCATCGGTAGTATTCCGGGTCACAGGTTTTTAGTTCTGGATCCCAGTTAAAATGCAGTCCCATCATATCAAACTGCTCACGCATTTGAGCAATATTGCCGTCTGTCCATTCCTTAGGGTGTTTTTGATGCTTAATAGCAGCATTTTCAGCAGGCAGACCAAAAGCATCCCAACCCATCGGGCAGAACACATCAAAGCCTTTTTTCTGGTAATATTTTGTCATGGTATCTGCTAGTGTATAACACCGAGCATGTCCCATATGAAACTGACCACTGGGGTAGGGAAACATAGCGAGAATATATTTCTTGTTATCGAGTTTCACCTCAGGTTTAGCAAAAAGCTGAGCAGAGGTGCTATTTTGAATCTTATGTGGATTGTAGTCAGATGTCATAATAAATCCCATGATATTTAGACCAATATACTGAATGCGAGTACAATAAGCAAGGTTGTAGAGTTCAGATTCAGTACAACATGCGTTATTGCCCGCTTTGGAGTTTATGGTTTTAGGTTACTGATTTGTCAAAGGTTCTTTTGTAAGAAAATACGTGTCTTAGTCGCATTTATTTCGGACTGAATAGCCATTTAGGTTACAAGTCTTTAATTAGTCACCGCTTCAGAGATTGTTACAGTATGTTCTACATGGTCAGGATATTCGTCAGTACTATGGGTGAAGTGTAACCCCCGGCTTGGTTCTTTGGAAGGGCGAAGAGGGCGGCTTATGTAGTCATAGCTACGTAAGGTCCCATCAGAATTAGTTGTTAAGTGCGATCCTAAGTAGTGTTTTTCTTCTGCGCTAATGATGATGTATTTTCTTGGTAGTGTTGGGAGTGAACTATTAAAAAAGTAGGACTTATAATCATTATGGAAGATATATGTTTTGCTTGGAGGGATATTGACCCGGTCTTCAAGCATACTTAGGATATGGCCCATATCAATGATCTTTATTTCTTGCTGAGTATTGTTGACAAAGTTTATATCAACGGTAAAGGTGCTTGCCGCTAGGCTAAAACTTGATAAGATTCCTAATAACCAGATTTTTCCTTTCTTCATGTTTAATATCCATATAAGCTTCATGATGATAAGTTAGTCTTTCATCTGTGTCAATAGGGAAATATCTGGTATCTAGATACCCAAGTGTTAATGTCAAGTATGACTTGAGACCAGTGTTTGTAAACTATCTTAGATTATTTGTCCGGTTTACGAATCAAGTACAATTGAAGTGGGTAGGAGCAAAGTATTCTGAATAAGGTATAGTCTATAAAATAAAAAAACAGTCACCCAGAGTATTTCCAGATGACTGCCATGGTTGTATTAAGCCGCAACAGAGAGTGCTTTTACATGCGAGTTGAATGTTCCACTCTCGATTGAGGTTTTGTCATGAGCGATTTAAATTCCTCTTTATCCATGCGATGTAGCCTAACGAGAGGTTCTATGCTAGTTCCTGCCTTCAGCAAGGCTACTTTCCCCTGTAGGTCGACATACCTAGGGTTATCTTGATTGTGATAGGTACTCATTATATTTAGTGCCTGACCTACCTTCTCAAATGCTGCGTTTTTGGCCACTTCTTCTAGACTTAAAAAGTTGTAGTTATGAATCACCATATAGCCATTTTCCCAACAGTCTTCTAATAGGGCATTATTATTTATCGGGCTCGGTAGTGGTCCTGTCACTTGTTGTGCGCTAGCAATTGGAGCAACACCCTTGCTATCATTCCCCCCTAACCATTCTTGTTTTTCTTTCCCAGCTGGACCAGACTTCTGCTCTGGATGCCATAGTCTCCAAATATAGGTGCCTATAGCCCCTATAATCCCTATAATCGTTAGACGTTAAAAAATAGGTGACAGAAAAAACTGCATTTTTTTATAAAAAAGGATAGATCATACCACGGTTATACATGCGGTTTATATTGGAT
>JBDQHG010000018.1:0-17690 GCA_040264995.1 Gammaproteobacteria bacterium
CCAGTACCAACTCAAAATCCCACCTGACTGCTTGGTGACAATGGTCGATAAATTTAAACTTTTTGAGAGCATCAACACGCCCACTAGAGAAAATCCCATTGCAATCTCATAACTAATAATCTGAGCACAAGCTCGCATTGCGCCTAACATCGCGTATTTTGAGTTCGATGCCCAGCCTGAAATCAAGACCCCATAAGCACTCAATGATGTCATTGCAAAAACAAACAACACGCCTGCGTCAATATTGGCTAATACCCAGTCTGGCGCAAAAGGTACTACAGACCACACCGTCAAAGACGGCACTAACATTAACTGTGGTGCCAATACAAATAAACGCCAATCAGCATCCGTTGGGTAAACTAATTCCTTAGTCACAAACTTAATCGCATCCGCAACTGGTTGCAGTATCCCCGCAAAACCCACACGGTTAGGTCCAGTTCTAAGCTGCATATACCCGATAATCTTCCGTTCCATTGTCGTCAAATAAGCAACACAGACAACAAGCGGTATAATAATCATTAAAGAGTAGACTACCCACCAAACCACATCCGGAATATCATTCATGCTCATGCGGCATCTCCAGCTAACACAACACCCACACTGGCACCATAAAACACAAAACCCTTTTCATAGACCAGTGCTCCTGGTGCAATACGAGTTGATGTGCTGATACTAGGAATATATGGTTTCAATACTGACTCACTTCTTTCATCACCACAGTAGACCTTTTCATCAACCGGGTAAGCTTGCTGCAGTGATTCTGCATGCCTAACCTGCATATCCCCTCTCACCCATGAAGTAAGTCCTAGCCGCATCCATTCTGCATCAATGTCTTCCGGATTTTTAATACGGTCGATTGATACCTTAGGCCACTTCATCTGTTGATATCTCCTCGCTACCTCAAGGTGTAATGTCTCGTACTCTGACATAACATCAACCGACATTAACTGACCAAGAACCCGGTAAATACTCCATCCCATCTTAGCCTCACCCTTCGGGCGTGTCGCTGCACAGAATGTTTGTAATTCACCTAGGTAGTTTACATAACTTCCTGGAGACTCCGAGGCTGCTGCAACGGGTAGTATAATATCTGCACAGTCTCGAATATGCGGGGAATCATGAGTTGCTACCGCAACGACAAACGCTTGCTTAAGTACTGAGTAAGCCCGCTCTGGATCTGAAACATCATGCATAGGATCTACCTGATGTAGCCACATCATTTCCATTTTCTTGTCTAACATTTGTTGATAACCAATCCCCAAGCTATTTCCTTTGAGCCAACTAGACTGATGAGGAATACACCCTGCAGCCATCATGCCTAAGCTATTTGGGCCTGGCGTAAGCACCAAATATGCATGATCTTGCCCCTCACACCGCACGTGGATCATCTGTTTAATATCGGTTATCTGAGGATGAACCAGTGCTTCTTCACCTAAAACATATAAAATCTTTCCTGCAAGTAAACCACCATCCTGAGCCTCAATCCCCATCTCAAACACTTGTCTCGCTAGCTGCTGTGGCGCAGTTGGATGATGGGTGTAGCTAAAGTAAGGCTCGTAATCAACAGCCCCAATCGTATGAATTTGGGTGCCGTTATCATTAGCCTGTTTAATCGCCATTGCAATGATGGGTTGTTCGTACCGGATATTAGACCCTACCAATACGATCGTATCAAATGACGCAATATCCTGGATCGTCACAGCTGCTGGTCTTAATGAGTCATCCTGACTCTTAGTATTTTCCCACAGCCTATGATCAATATTATCAATACCTAATTTCCTAAATACCCTTTGAGCCAAATACCCTTCCTCAAGGGTCATTTGTGAAGACAGCCATACCCCTATCTTGGATTTATCCTGCTTAAGTTGTGCCTCTATCTTCGGCACTATTAAGGCCAAAGCCTCTTGCCAATCTACCTCTCTCCAACCCTCTCCTGACTTCACCCAAGGCTTGAGCAGACGTTTTTTGGAATTGATTCCCTCATAACTAAACCGGTCACGGTCTGATAACCAAGACTCGTTCAAAGTTGGATGATAGGCTGGCAATACCCGCATCACATCCGACAAATGATCATAACCTTTTGCAATGGTATGGTAATTGATATTAGACCCAACACAGTCATGTGGAGAAACACCTCTATGTTGCTTAAACCCCCAAGATCGACCTTTATACTGAAAGGGTTTTGACGTCAAAGCACCGACTGGGCATAAGTCGATCATATTACCAGAGAGTTCTGAACTTAGCCCTTTATTGAGATATGTACTAATATAACTACCATCTCCCCGCCCCATCAACCCTAAGTTTGCAACACCTGCTATCTCCTTACCAAATCGTACACAACGTGTGCAATGAATGCACAAAGACATATCTGTAGCAACCAAAGGCCCTAAATCCTCACTAACAACCGCACGTTTATTCTCAGTAAACTCAGAAATACCTTCACCGTAACCCATCGCAGTATCTTGTAACTCACATTCTCCACCCTGATCACAAATTGGGCAACTTAGCGGATGATTGATTAACAGAAATTGCATAATCGCCTTCTGTGCTTCAATAGCTTTCTTCGACTGCGTTTGGACAACCATGCCTTCTGTCACTGTCATCGCACACGCAGGCTGTGCTTTAGGAATCCCCTCAACATCAACCAAACACATTCGACAACTAGCAACGACTGATAGCTTTGGATGATAACAGAACCTAGGAATATAATCCCCAGCACGTGCAGCAACATCGATTAGCCGCTCCCCTGATTTTGCAATAACATGCTTCCCGTTGATTGATAAGTTTATTTCGTCACTCATACCACTTCCATAGATTCTTTGATGTGCTCATCCCAACTAAAGCCCTTGCTTGCATCCACTACCATTGATTTTCCATGAGCAGCATAGTATACAAACTCATCGTAAAAATGGTCAATAAAGCTTGTTACAGGCCAGCTAATTGCTTCGCCAAAGGCACAAATGGTTTTCCCCTCAATCTTCTCTGCAACCATTCTAATCTCGCCGATTAACTCTGCTGATGCATGACCAGATTTGACACGCTTTAGCATCTTTAAGATCCAACCACTGCCTTCACGACAAGGTGTGCATTGCCCGCAAGACTCGTCATGATAAAAACGCATCATATGGTAAAGTGCTGTAACCATACAGGTTGTATCATCCATTACAATCACACCACCCGAACCAATTGAGGAGTTCCTTGACTTCATGGACTCATAATCCAGCGTCAGCCCTTCAAGCTGATTACCTGGAATCACTCGCATTGAAGTCCCACCTGGAATCAACGCTTTAATGTTTCTACCACTACGAACACCACCACACATATCCATTAACTCAGAAAATGGCGTACCCAACGGTAGCTCAAAAACCCCTGGCTTTTTCACATGCCCACTAACACAAAATATTTTCGTTCCTGAAGCGTCTTTAACGCCTAGTTTTAAAAACCAGTCACTTCCTTTTTCTACAATCAATGGAATTGATGCTAGTGTCTCTGTGTTATTAATTGTAGTGGCACTCCCCCACAATCCTTTTTGTGCGGGAAATGGTGGCTTATTGCGTGGCATTGCACGCTTACCTTCAATAGACTCCATCATTGCAGTTTCTTCACCCACAATATACGAGCCAGCTCCCAGCAACTGATGAACCTGAATGGAAAGATCTGTACCCAAAATACGATCTCCCGCATAACCTTTTTCCATCGCTTCCTGTAATGCTTTTTCACACGCATCATACTCTCTAATATATTCTCCCCTAATGTAATTATAGCAAGTATGAGCACCAATCACATAAGCACTAATCAATATGCCTTCGAGTAGCTGATGAGGATTGTTACGAAGAATCAATGTATCTTTACATGTCCCTGGCTCCCCTTCATCTGAATTACACACCAAATACTTATCACCAGGTGCATCCCGATTCATAAACCCCCACTTTAATCCAGTCAGAAACCCAGCCCCTCCTCGACCTTGAAGCTTAGACTTCTTCACTTCATCAAGCACAGTGGCACAATCTAGCTCTCCTTTAACTAACCGCTCCCAAACCTGATAGCCACCTACTGCTAGATAAGCTGCTAACGATGGATCTGTTAGTCGTAAACAAACCTCATTCATCACTTGCCTCCGGTGCTAACACTAAGCTATCTACTAGCTTATCCAAAGTGTCGGGTGTTAACTGTAAATGATAGTCTTGGTCATTCACCAGCGCCACAGGCGCTCCCTGACAAGCCCCCAAGCACTCAGTTTCTTGCAGGGTAATTCGTCTATCTTGGGTAGTACCACCTAATAAAACATCTAATTTGTCTTGGAGATGCTTAATCACTCCCTCAGATCCCGCTAAACAACAAGACAATGATGTACACACTTTAAGATAATGCCGGCCACCAGGCTCTCTACGGTACATACTATAAAAACTCACAACCTCATAAACATCAACTTGCGCTAACCCCAAATACTCAGCAACAAGATCAATGGATTCATCTGAAAGCCAGCCATGCCTATCTTGCATGATTCTGAGTGCCATCAGCACCGCACCTTTAGGCTGAGGAAACTTCTTAACCCAGTGATCAATACGTTGTTTATCTTCTGCCAAAATCATCGATCAATCTCCCCTAAGACAATATCGAGTGATGATAAAATCGTTACGACATCCGCTAACATATGACCCTCGCATAACTCACTAATAGCGGCAAGATGCGGCCATCCTGCAGCCCTAACTTTGAGTCTATATGGCTTATTTGCACCATCAGATACCATATAAATCCCAAACTCGCCTTTCGGGTGCTCAACACTACTGTATACTTCACCAGGCGGCAAGATGAGTCCCTCTGAGTGAAGCTTGAAGTGATGGATTAATGCCTCCATGTCTCCTTTCATATCACTGCGAGCAGGTGGCACTACTTTAGCGTTTTCTGCTAGAACTGGTCCTGGGTTTTCCCGAAGCCAACGGACGCATTGTTGAATAATTCGATTAGACTGACGCATTTCATGGATGCGTATTAAGTAGCGATCATAACAATCACCATTTTTACCCAATGGTACCTCAAAATCTAGCTGATCATAAACAGAGTATGGTTGAGATTTCCGTAGGTCCCAAGCCACACCCGTTGAACGCAGCATATGGCCAGTAAACCCTAACGCTTTTGCTCTGTCTGCAGTCACAATACCGATATCCACCGTCCTTTGCTTCCAGACTCGGTTATTGGTTAATAATGTTTCATATTGATCAATACGACCTGGGAACTCATCCGTAAAGTGCTCAATAAAGTCTAACAAACTACCTGACCTTGCTTCATTAAGCTGCTTTAAATGCTTTGCTGTTTTCCAGCTACTCTTCTTGTATTGAGGCATCTGATTAGGCAAGTCCCTCACAACCCCACCAGGCCTGAAATAGGTTGCATGCATTCTTGCACCCGATACTGCCTCATACATATCCAGGAGTGCTTCTCGTGCATCAAAGCAATACAAAAACACACTCATCGCACCTAAGTCTAATCCATGCGCAGCTAGCCACATCAAATGATTTAAGATTCGGGTGATCTCTGAGAACATGACCCGAATGTACTCTGCCCGCTCAGGCACCTCTAAATCTAGCATTTTTTCAATCGCCATCACATAAGCATGCTCATTACACATCATAGAGACGTAACACAGCCGATCCATATAACCAATTGACTGAAGGTAGGGTTTAGACTCCGCAAGCTTCTCTGTTGCACGATGTAATAGCCCAACATGTGGTGTGATTTTTTCGACTGTCTCACCATTGAGCTCTAATATTAGCCTGAGCACACCATGTGCTGCTGGATGCTGAGGACCAAAGTTAATAGTGCAGCGACTTTCTCTGATACGACTTCCTTCACTCGACATTGTCAGTCTCACGCGTATTATCATCCCTGTCAGAATGCTTACGATCTACTTGCCCTGAGACATACCGATTATCATGGCGAATCACCTTAGGAACGCCTACCCTGTTTTCAATAGTGACAGGCTCGTAGATACACTTTTGTGCAACACCATCATAACGCATCTCTACCTTACCAACTAGTGGGAAGTCCTTACGAAATGGATAGCCAATAAACCCATAGTCTGTTAGGATTCTTCGTAAATCGGGATGTGATAAGAACACCACGCCAAATAAATCATATGCTTCACGCTCATACCAATTTGCCGCAGGCCATATTTCTGTTAATGATGGAACCTCTAACGAGTCATCCAGCTCAACCCTTAAACGAATTCGCATTCCATATACATGAGACAATAAGTGCACAACCACCACAAACCTTGGGCCATTCCAGGGTGTTTTTTGCTGCATTTGCTGAGCGCATGCACGTGAATATCCCTGATGTGTTACGTCTTCAGTTTCCCACTCACTAAGACCATAATGCAAATAATCCACTACACACAAATCTAACAAACAGTCTGCTTGAATACCTAGATGGCTTTTTAACGAGCTAGCCAATGCTAACAACTGACTTGCTTTCAGGGTAATAACCCACTGGTCATTATTTTCAACCTGCAACCCCTGGCATATTGCAGCAAGTATAGACTGCTCATCACGCTGCTGCTTCACTACACCTTGCTGACTACCCTTGGGCTTGCTCATTTCCAGTCCGCTCCTTGGTCCATTGCTTTTGATACTTAACCTTCATCATTAACTGTATCACACCATAAATTAATGCTTCTGCTGTTGGAGGACATCCTGGAACATAAACATCCACAGGAACAATCCGGTCACATCCCCTGACAACTGAGTAAGAGTAATGATAGTAGCCACCACCATTAGCACATGACCCCATCGAGATTACATATTTAGGCTCAGCCATTTGATCATAAGTTTGCCGGAATGCCAAAGCCATTTTATTACATAGTGTCCCTGCAACAATAATAACATCTGATTGACGAGGACTACCACGGTACAACCCCCAGCCAAACCGATCTACATCAAAACGACTGGCTGCTCCATGCATCATCTCAACTGCACAACAGGCTAAACCAAAGGATACTGGCCACATAGAGCCGCCTCTTGCCCATGACACCAAGTTTGCTAAACTAGTAACTCCATACCCTTGCGTGCCTACTGGTAACTGATCCTTATGATTACCCATACTATTTCCAGTCAAGCGCTCCGTGCCGCCATTCAAATACAAATCCGATCGTTAGGATTCCTAAAAAGGCCATCATGGCCCAAAATCCTTGCCAACCTATTATATCCAAGGAAACAGCCCATGGAAACAAAAACGCTGTCTCAAGATCAAATAATATGAACAGTAAGGCAATAAGGTAATACCGAATATCAAACGGCACCCGCATAGACCCCATGGCTGGAAACCCACACTCAAATGGGGCGTTCTTTGCCCGAGACGGACGATGAACTGCAACTAGCCTTGCGAGAACAACAGGGAGAACTCCAACAGCAAGCGCCAATAGTGAAAATACAGCTATTGGTAAATACTCCATCAAGTCCTGCATTCCGTCTCTCCTCTGACCGTCATCCCCTTCCCTTGGTATAAAAACTTGCCGAAAGCCGGACTCGAACCGGCACAGCGTAACCGCTACTGCCCCCTCAAGGCAGCGTGTCTACCTATTCCACCACTTCGGCTAATAAATCTTCCTCAACGACTTCAAACATCTGATGTGACATTTGGTTCTCTCGCATACCTAACAGCAATGTTGTTGCAAAAAACATCACAGCAATAACTGTTGTTAATTTTACTAAAAAGGATGTACTACCACTAGCACCAAAAACACTACTTGCGTTTCCACTTCCGTAAACAATACCTGCATCCGCACCTTTACCCTGCTGGATTAGTACTAAAACAATTAAAAACAAACATACAATAAAATGTATCATTAAAAGTGTTAACTGCATAATCTTATGACCTCCAAAATTTGCTTAGGTTTCAGTGATACTCCACCAACCAGAAATCCATTCACTTCTGTCTGCGTGAAAACCTCTAAACAATTATTATGATTTATACTTCCTCCATACAGTACCGGAGTTTCTGGAAAATTACCAGAAAAACTTCTATCTAAGCATGCCCTTACCATTAAAAGTGCTTCATTTATATCAGAAACCGATGCAGCATTCCCCGTCCCAATACTCCAAATTGGCTCGTAGGCAATTGTCACACGATCCAGAGACTCAAGTACTGACAACTGCTCAGTTATCACCTGCTCTTTTCGGCCTGACTCATAGGCCTCTACACCCTCACCAATGCAGTATATCACATGCATTCCGAGCTTCTGGGCGACTTTCAGCTGCGCACCAACATTAACACCTAACTGCCGGACCTCACTATGCCCGATCATGACAGTTTGCAACCCTATATCCTGCAATATTTCACCTGAGACCTGCGAACTAAACGCGCCACTTTCATGTTCTGAGATCGATTGTGCGGCAATACCAATACTACCATTAAATAATTCTGACGCTTGTTGCAAATACGGGTATGGAACCACTAATCCAAAATGATCAAACATCCCGTCCTTATCAGCAGCAATAAGCGCCTGGTAGGCAGACAATACTTCAGACACTGGATGCATCTTTAAATTACCCCACACCTTACATACTCTAGATGTCATCTGTCATTCCTGGTTTGTGCGTAGGCGGCAAAAAGAAACATACCAATGCTGCTAAAAACATACTCATTGGCAAAATATTCATTGCATACTGGTAGTCAGCCAATGTATATCCACTGAGTAAATCTGCATCTCGATGCGTATCAATCAAAAACCCAATTAAAAGAGATAATAGCGGACCAAATATAGTAGACAGCATATTGGTAAACCCAATTGCTGTGCTTTTGGACCCTGGCCTCACATAATAGTGCGCAATCGTAAACGGAACCAAATATGCCACCGAGAAAAATCCAGCCAATAGCAAACAGACCTGCATCAATCTCAAGTCCATCATCGGGAACATCACTACAAAAGACAACAGTATTGAAGTCATTAAAGCACACAAAGATAACACCAACTTAATATTATTAATTCGTGGCAGCAGCACGCTTAATAAGGGGCACCCCGCAATCAGGCCTAATGTGAGATTCGTGCACATATTTGCAGCAGCTTCCTTGCTCATTGTTGCAGCATTAGATAAAAAGGATGGGCCCCATATTGACACAAAACAACTTATGCAACAGAACAGCAATCCTGAGTAAATACCATTTGCCCACATCTGCCGATCACGCACAAAAATCTTTAGCTGCTTCACAATGTCTGAAAATGTTAAATTACTTTGCGAGTCTTCTAAATAGTTAGGCTTATCTCGAACGAACAGTGCTGATAGGATAGATAACACTAATGCTACTATTGAGATCTTAACAATAAAGTCCCTCCATGAGCTATTTTGCAACGCCACTGCTAAATAGCGCATGGCTAATACAGTAAATGATAGCGCAACCATCTCTGCAATACTAAACATCCGCGAGAACACTTCCCTGCGCATCCAGTTAGCAATCAAGTAAGCCATAGAAACAAATGCAAAAGCTAGCCCAGACCCCATCATCACACGAAACAGGCACGCTTCTAATAAGGTATCGGCATGTGCAAACCCCCAAGCACCCATGGAACAAACCAATGCACCCACTGATAGTACTTTTCTAGCACCAAACCTATCTGTCACCATCCCTGCTGGAATCTGCAAAAGAATATTAGGATAAAAAACCATCCCCATTAGAATAGCCACACCAAATGAATCTAGCTCAAACTCAACTGATAGTTGACTAGCCAACAGCCCGGAGGAGACTTGAATCGTTAGCTGCACCAAAAAACACGCAACAGCAATCCCCCAATTAAGATAAGGCATCAAAAACTGAATTTTTTTAGGCATACTCATGGCACCATACCACCAAAATCTACTACCAGTATAGTAGATCAAACCCAATCCTTCCAGCTTTAAGGTTGTTTGACAATGCATATTTCTACTTGTATGCTTGAACCACCCTTACCGGAGCATCCTATAGTGAATAAAAAACTGATTATCCGTATTTTTACACCCGCAATTTTAATCACTTATTTAATATTAAACTACTTTACACTAAGCAAAATAGAATCCCACCTTCGTTCTGCTATTGCCAAAAATGAAGCGCTCTCCTTAGACTTTGTGACTAAGAATGTTTTAAGTAACACCCTTGAAGCACAAGTTCGCTGGCAAGACACCCCCGAAGGCACCCCTTTACTAGTCTACTTAAGCCCAAGTTACTTCAGCCAATCAGCTAACTACCGACTTAAGATAAATGATGTTTCTCCTTTATTAAATAACCATCGTTTGAAAGTAACCCCTTACTGGGATGAAGCTGACAATATCCTACCTACAGAATTGAGTATCGATGGTACTTATTACTTTTTGAGCAAAAACTCTACAACCAACATACACAAACTCAATATTAGGAATAGTGAAGGACCTGAACTAACCGCAGACAAAGCAACCATCAGCCTACACCACGATGATCAGCACACCCCTGAACTAATTACGTTCTTCGAGGTATATGGATTAAATCTTTTTTGGGTAACACTGGACTACTTTAAATACGACAGCCGTGGCACAACCCTAGACACCCTTAACATCAAGTCAATTGCTAAAGATATCCATGTTTCAGATGACGGAGTAGAAATCTTCCGCCTCATCACAAAACTTCCCTCCACAGCTAAAACAACCCTCCAGCGATTAAAGATCTTCCCAGCATCATATGACTTTAGCTTAAGAACAGACCAAAGACTCGCGAAATTCCTACTCGGAGAACCTCAAGACATTGACTCAGATCTGCATGCGAAAGGTCACTTTTTACTATCATCTCCACTTATGATAAATGAGACATTCCTAACAGGGTCCATTCTACCTCAAGAAACTGACTTTCTTGCTAACCTTCAGTTTAAATCTGAATCAAAAATTAGTGATATAGGAAACTTCGACCGCTTCCGGGCATTAAGCAAAGCGCTTCCTCAGACTGCAGGAATAGGAGTAGGCCTACTCATGGATGACGCATCACCTAGTAAAGTCAATATTGATTCAGATATTACAGCCCACATCTTATCCAGTGGAACCCCTATATCACTCGAAGGACATTACAAAGAAGATCGTTTTTACCCGAACAATATCCTAAAATACACCTATGTTACGCTTAAGCCTGCCGACTTAAGACAGCTGGCTAAGGGCCTTTACGTTTCAGTAAATGGCCAGTTTATCGGACCAAAACCAGAAGCTACGGCGTTAATAGCACAAATCAAAACCAACAATCTACTGTATATACGTAGTCTTCTTCCAAGTAATCTTCTTCCAATATTAGCGGCACTCCCCACCCAGCACACAAAGCAAGATCATATCATTGAGGTTCACATGCCTTCAGGCGGCTAGCATACCACCGGGTGACTAGCGCATTGCAACTCGTTTATAAACTGACTTTGCATCAGAAGGCAAATGCTCAGGTATCATATCCATCACACCCGACAGTTTGTCGACCATATAGGACTCAGTCCACCATTTGTCTTTACCAAAGCCCAGATTCAACAATGCAACCATCATAAGCATAATGAGAACAGCACCTCTTAAAACCCCAAACAATCCACCTAAAACATGGTCAAGGCCCATCAAGCCCACTTTGTCAATCATCAAGCGTAATCCTTGTCGGATCAAAGCACTCGAAGACAGCACCAAAATGAAAACAGCAAGCACCATTAATGCCACCCGCATAGATGCTGTTGCAATATGAGGCTCTAGGTATACCGACAAGTCATCTGCATACACATATGACAACCATGCCGCAAGTGCCCATGCCGTTACCGTCACAGCCTCCTTTACAAACCCTCTGGCAAGACCATACAACGCTGAAATGCTGATAATGGTGATAACCAACCAGTCAAACCAGTTAAATAAAGAGATGATTGATTCAATATATGCATTCATAATTTAACTCACTTACTATTTGGTGTTTGTCCTATTGAGAACTGCTGAGCAGCACCTCCCACCCTTGAAAACAGTCGTTCACTAGATGTCATCTGCCCAGTTTGAGCGACTTGAGTCACCGGCCCTAAAGCGCCTGACTCAAAGAGTCCTTTTTCATACTCAATAGCCACTGCTTCAAACTCAGACTTAGACAGTTGTCCCAGGAATCCTGAAGATTTTGATTTGGAGCACTGCTGACTTGCTGACGACACCCCTAATGACAGAAACTGGCCCTTAACCCTCTCCTTGGCAATACTATTCGTCCGTTCTTCTGAAATATACTTTTCAATCCATTGATCAATCTCTACCAACAATGCACCATCAACATGGTGCAGGCCACTACCATCCTTATTGATTAGACTGCTATCAAGGCTCAGCTGCTCTTTTAACCATGCTAAAAAGCGTTCGCCCTCAAGCGTTTCTATCGGCTCATGCGTAACAACCTCATGCTCAAAGCTTAAGTCCTCACCCACACCTTTTGCAACCTTATCCAAATCCAACTCAATTTCTAATTCAGAGAACCCCGTTTTAAAATCAGCTAGCGCAGACACCCACCAAGTAAATAGCTTTTGATCTTCCATAAGCCAGGCCAAACCAACACCCGGCACAACAACTTGTGCATACATCAGGTGAGTCATCGCCACATACTCTTCTTGCTGGCTTTTCATTGCCCGAACTTTATAGAAATTGCCTGATACTGGGCCCAGTATCGGAAAATGT
Source organism: Gammaproteobacteria bacterium (assembly GCA_040264995.1). Classification (GTDB taxonomy): domain Bacteria; phylum Pseudomonadota; class Gammaproteobacteria; order Comchoanobacterales; family Comchoanobacteraceae; genus Synchoanobacter. The sequence continues at coordinate 12,657 of JBDQHG010000018.1, forward strand.
ATTCTTTGATATGCACCCTGTTTATCACAAATCACTATCTGACGGTCTTGGAACACTCGTCCTACCCCTGTTAATAACGCTGCTGAAAATAGTGCATACATTAACCGATCAATATCAAACCCAAAACCATTATTAGCCATAACCTTTGGTGCACAGTATTTCACAAAGCCGAAGGCCCGCCTCATTGACCGGTGCAAAACCAACGTATGCTGCGGATCACCACTGACCTGAAGTAACTGTACAAAGTCCGCATATTGTTTTAATAACGACACATAGAGTTTTTGATAATGAGGCCTGGGAATGCTTATGGTCTTCTCAAGCTCATCGATATACTCATTATAAACAGGTTTAGCAAACAGCTTACTGCTTACCTGAACCTCAAATACACTTGCTTCATGTAATTCAGACCCAGAAGACCCTCCACCTCTATCTTTAAACATCTATGTCTCCAAGTAGCTGACTATTAATACCCGTCGGGATTTCCATTCGACTTGGATATCCTACTGCCTTTAAAAATAGTCCTTTTGCAGGCGCTTGTCCAGGAACAGCTTTCCGGTTCTGAGTATTTAAAATCTCTGCCATTGCAGAAACTGCCAGCTTTCCTTGTCCAATTGCCACCAGTGTTGCCATAATCTTTCTCACCATATGATGCACAAACGCATTAGCCTCTATATGACAAAATATCAATTGACCATGCTGAACAATATTGACCGAATTCACCCGACGAATGGCATGCTCTGCTTGACAATGTCGTGACTGAAATGCTCGAAAGTCATTTTTACCAATCAATACCAATGCAGCTTCTTGCATACTCTTAATATCTAAAGCGCCTGCGTACCAGCTATAACGACTTAAAAACAAATCCTCTTGCTGCAAGTTCAATACATACACATACGCCCGGCTATGCGCACTAAACCTTGCGTGGAAATCCTCTGCTACAAACTTCACCCATAATACACAGATATGCTCACTTAACTTTGCCTGAATACCTCGCTGCCATTGATACTCTTCGCGTTCTGTTGTTGTATCAAAATGCACAACTTGCATCATTGCGTGCACCCCTTTATCCGTTCGTCCAGCGCAAGTTATTTTGATCGGGCAGTTAGCAACGACAGCAATAGCGTTTTCTATTTCTTCTTGAATAGAATTATTCTGATGCTGTGATTGAAATCCCCTATATGGATCACCTATATAGCTAATACCTAATGCAACTCTTTTCATATACCCTCTATGCATTTAATCAAAATTATTATATCCTAGTTTTTGAGATGATAGCACTAAATTGCAATGCCATACGATACAGCACTCCCCATCATATCTGACTCTTCTTTCCACCTAGCCTATCTTTGGTTATTCATCTTCTCAGTACTGTTTTCTTTACTAACTTTACTGGCTATATACCTTGAACACCAAGTACCCAAGTCCTGGTATCAAGTTGCAGACGACGAGTATAACTTTATGGCAAGTGAAGAAAGCGAACAGTCCCGGTTTGATCTCGCCGAAGCCTATATTGAAATCGGACAGAGAACAGACGCAACTACTATCTTAAAAGGTCTGCTACGATCCAAAAATCCTATCACAAAACAAAAGGCAAAACAACTCCTTAGCCTCACACCTCCTTGAATTTGCTTCAATAGTTAAGCACCTATGCAGCCGGACCCTTTGGTGTGGGATTAAATGGCTCACCTGGTGCAGGTTTGTCTTGCTTCTCTGAAGACTCTTTATAATCACGATCTGCTTTCTCTTTTTCAAATGCTTCCCGGGTCATCGGCTCACGACTACTCTCTTTCACCTGATAACTACGCCCGCCACTTTTTGTTTGTGTATTCTTGGCCTTATGAGAGATTAGCTCCCCTTTCAAGTTATAAACCTTAGCACCCTTATTTAGCTTGCCTTCTTGGCTGTACTGATGAATAACTTCCCGAATTTCACTCATACTCATCTCTGAAAAGTCGAATCCATGCTCACGCTCAAGCTTAGAGTAGGTACTCTCATTGATATCAATCTCTCCAGAACCTCCGTCCTCTTCTTCTATTTCTGTGTTCTTCCCTGTTGTTAAGTCTGTTGGTTTCTTAGCCATTGGCTGCTACCTCTTTTAACCCAAAATACTGCTTTGCAATTTGGCATACATTCCATGCCGCTCCGCGATACACGTTATCTGAAACGACCCATAGATCAAGCACATTGCTCCGCTGCCTCACCCGTCCTACATGAACTTGGTGACTACCTCTAGCTTGTACAGGCTCCGGAATGCTTATATCGTATAATTTAATATATGGGCATCCCTTGAGTTTCTCAAGCACTGTTTCTAACTGAATCTTCTTTTCTAGCACCACTCGTAAATGAACACTATGACCATACCTAATAGGCACCCTTACTGACATGACCTCTACCAGACATTGTATCGATAGTATTTTTTGGACTTCTTGTGCAATTTTAACTTCTTCGTCCGACACACCATCACCACCTATCTCACCAATACCTGACTGTATATTATCGTAGATACCTCGCTGCTGATCTAATAACGCCATACTGTTACGGCCCGCACCAGACACGGACTGATAGGTTGAGCCCCACACTTCAATAATATTAGTTAGCTGTAAGATAGGATATAATACCAACGATATGGGAATCGCTACACAGTTAGGACTCGCAACAACCTGAGAAGGCTCTCCATTAAAGATCTCAGGCACAACCAGTGACACATCCGACAATTGTCTAAAGGCTGCACTATTATCAATTAGCCACGCCGATCCTATTCTAGACTTTAACGATTTCGCACACTGGCTACCAGCACTAACAACCACACCATCTACCTGCCTAAAATCAAATGTTTCAAAGTCTGCTATGGGTTGTTTATGGCTACCAATGGTTATCCACTTCCCTGCAGATCTTAGCCCAATCGGAAATAGCTGTACTTGATACCTTGACAGAATACTCAACATTTCTTGACCAACAATACCCGAGGCACCCACTACTGCAATTTTCATCTCTTGACTGAACTCCTTGTCTAACGATTTTATTGATATGTAGGCCCTACAGTACCACACCTAGCTCCATTTCCACAATCCTGCTACTATTATACTACCCTATACTTCGTCAATAATGTGTCTATTGAGCCCTGTCAAAATATTTATGGGGAAAATAGACTCGATCTATTCTTAAGAGACACTGAGATAACCCCAACATCTTGTGCCTTCAATTCAAGCTGTTTAATACCCTCCGCTGTAAACCTAGCGCTACTCACTTTAAACCCCAGACTAGAAGAACTCAACTCAGTTAGCGTGAGCACAGGCTTACAAGTACTACCAAAATATTCCTTTTCTTTAAGTATTATGCTGATGTTATAATCAGCTGGCTTGTGAATTTCACACCACTTCTGCAGGATATGCTCTAAAGGGTCCAACTCGTTAGCAGCCATTGATATAACGGAACTACCGTTGAGTGTCAGTATAGATATAGTTTTACCTAGCACTGGTGGTGATGGTGGCCTGTGAATAATACCAGCACCTGTTTGGTCTTGGGCTAATAAACCACCATCTGCAGTAGTGATTAAAGGCTTACTTTCTCCTTCTGGGCTATCATGACCCACCTCTACCCCTTGCAGTGAACAACCATAGTTGAAACAACAGGTTATAAAGTTTAGCACTCTACGCATTATCTGTTCCTATTTTTTAACGACTATTTATATCCGGATTATCATACCCTGTTTAATTTCTTATAACCAGACACCCTTCAGAAAAACAAAACCCCTATGGTAAACAACTAAAAACCTTGACTTTTTTCCAAAAGAGGTTAGAATGCATGTAAAACAAAGATAAAACACCATGAATATTGAACTATTAATTATTATATTATTTTTAGCAAGCATTGCGTTGATCACTGGTATTGCCTATTTAACCGAAATTGTTAGAAGCCAGTTTCAAGCCATTAAGGCTTTTCAATTTAGGGCTAAGACACCTGTGCTTAAGAGCACTGCTCAACCTCCTGCGTACACCGCATTGTTAGCAGATGACCATAAGCCCCCAGCGTATTCTGCTGCTCAAGAACCAAGCAATGAAAGAGCTGCGCTCCTTGCAGCAATCAAGGCTCATAAGACTTTAACACCAAGCAGTGAAGAAGTAGTATCTCAATCTATACCTACTCTAGATCCACTATTTGCAGCGGTTAATAAAAGAATTCCTCAAGACTACTCTTCCGAAAGTGACTGGTCAGATGGAGAGGATAGTGACGTTCCAGAAGACACTCATACGCCACCAGCTGAGCTAGAAGACTCTGGTAATGCCGGATCTACTAGTGAAGATTCAAGACCCGTAAGCCCAGTGTTGTCTGAAGAACAGAAACTACAAGCCGCTGCAGAAAAAGTAGCGCACGAAAATGCTCAAAGAGATATTGGAATTGCGCTAGGACACAAACTAAAAGTACTTAGAGCAGCATTAGATGGCAGTAAAAGTGAGATTTCGGGCGGTGAATCGGGTACCCCAGATAATAGTGATAATAGTGCACGCCCGGAGCATTTTCACTCTAAATCAGAACTAGACTCCTTACATTTAACACCTGGCTTGGCAGCCAATCAGCAACCTAATTAATAATAAATAACAAAAAAGAGGAAATATCATGTCAGCATCAACAATAGCATTAACAGCAACACAAGCTGGTTTTCTAGGGGCGGGAATTACTTTACTCGTAGTCTCTCTAATTATTGGGATCGTACTTCTAGTATTCTTTTTCCAGAACAAAAAGGAACTTGAGTCACTTGAAGCTAAGCAACCTAAAGCTTCAGCAGCGCTAGAATCTAAACGCACCGTAGTAGCTATACCACCATCACCTGTTTTCGCTCTACAAGCGGCTAGCCCACAAAGCAATCCGATCCTTGCTGCAATCCATGGCCAGAAGGGTACTCCTGGGAGAGCAAAATTTCAGCTAGGAAAAAGACCAGATAGCGCTGCCGGTGGTGCCGCTACTCCTGTTCAACCTGTTTTAGCTCTACAAGAGGCTAGCCCACAAAGCAATGTAGGTACACCACCACCACCA
>JBDQHG010000019.1:0-17596 GCA_040264995.1 Gammaproteobacteria bacterium
AATGGTAAAGAAATTCAAACATATTTTGGGCCAACAACGGTTTACCCGAGTGTTGCTATACGTCCCTTGTCATTAGTAGGTATGCCTAAGGGATTTGATTTAAAGGTTGTTGTGAAAGGTGGTGGCCTAACTGGTCAGTCTGATGCAATCAGCTTAGCGGTTGCCCGTGCATTGTGTATGTATGAGCTTAAAATGAACCCAGTCGTAGAAAAGACTGCTGATGAATCGGAAGACGATGAAGTTGGTGAAGAGGGCGCTGTGGTTAGACCATGGAAAGCAACACTTAAGTCTAATAAGATGTTGACTAGAGACTCACGTGTGGTTGAGCGTAAGAAATACGGATTCAGAAAAGCTCGTAAGAAGGAACAATACTCGAAACGTTAATTCCATTGGGGCCATTATGATTTTATACTCTCATCCAGACTGCATTAACAACCATCGTGTTCGTTTAGTGCTATGTGAAAAGGCTGTGTCATCGAAAATAGAGGTGGTTGATCCCGACAACCCATCGGAAAAGTTCCTTCAGGTTAATCCCTATGGTAACCTTCCTGCCCTAGTAGACAGGGATTTGGTGTTAAACCATGCAAACATTATTATGGAATATCTAGATGAGCGGTTTCCACATCCTCCACTATTGCCTGTATACCCCATTGCAAAAGCTAAGTCTCGTTTGATGATTTATAGAATTGAAAAAGATTGGTATACATTAATGGACGCACTTGAAGATCCTACTCAAGATCATGAGAAGGTTAAAAAGCAAATGATTACATCGTTATTAAAACTAGAGCCGATCTTTGCTGATATGGACTACTTCTTAAGTTCAGAGTTTTCGTTAGTAGACTGTGCTATTGCGCCAGTGTTATGGAGGTTGCCAAAGTATGATATTGAAATTCCTAAGGAAGCTTCTGCGATCGTGGCATACTGCAAACGTATCTTCAGCCGAAACTCTTTCCAGGCCAGTCTCACCGACCAAGAATGTGCAATCAGGGAAGACTACGACGATGAGGTCTACTAAGCCATATCTTCTAGAGGCTATGTACCGCTGGATGACAGATAGCGATTGCTCACCACTTATATTTGCAAGAACGGACATTCTAGGTGTTATTGTTCCTGAGGGCTATGCTAAAGACAACCACATAGTGTTAGATATTGAGCAAGACTCAGTCAGAAACTTCAAAATTGAGCAACATATCGTTACGTTTGAAGCGATGTTTGGGGATGATGTCTTTAAAGTCAGGTTACCAATGCCAGCAATCTTAGGTATCCATACTGAAGAAAATGGTATGGGACTAGAGTTTCATGAGGAAGAGGGTGGCCAGGGCTCTGGCGAAGCGGATCACGGCGCTATTGATCTAGGATCTAGTTTAGAAGGTTCTGATATACCTAATTTACGGGTTTTATAATTAACCATCAGGGAGTGTTGTTATGCTATTTGAGTTATTATTGGTTCTAGGTGTTGTATTACTATATGTGATCATTTTATACAATCGTTTAATTTCAGCTAGAGAGTCAGTTAGAAATGATCTGAAACAAATTGATATTCAGCTCGATCGTCGTTACAAAGTATTTGAGTCACTTATTAGTGCAGTGAGCAAGTATATGAAGTATGAGGAAACCGTACTGAAAGATGTCGTTTCATTACGTTCTCAAGCACAGAGTGCTAGGGAGTCAGGTGATGTTGAAAACAGAGTTGCAGCAGAAAATGCCATTTCTAAAATAGCAGGTGGCTTGAATGTGATGGTAGAAGCTTATCCGGACCTAAAGGCAAGCAATAATGTTGGCCAGTTAATGGAAGAGATTGTGAGTACTGAGAACAAACTGTCGTTTGCAAAGCAGGCATACAATGATGGAAGTGAGCGATTTAATGCAATGGTTCTAAGCTTTCCTGCAAATATTATTATAGGCGTTTTCGGTGATCAATTTGTATCCTTTGTCTACTGGCAGTTAGATAAAGAGGATGCAAAGAGCAAAGAAGATTATATTGCTAAGCTCTAAGTTACTGTAGCATCTTATGAACTGGCGACAGCAGATACAATCTAATCGTAAAAAGACCTATGGTGTTATGTTGTCTTTTATCTTGCTGTATGTCTTACTGGGTGCAATCACTGCATTGATGTTCACCCCCCACTATAATATGAGTAGCTGGTCGTCCATTCTGATGACGCCCTATAGTCAAATGATCATGTTGGGATTTGTAGGGGGAGCATTAGTCATTATTTTAATCTCAGTCTTGCTGGGAGGTAAGCTATCTCTATCTGGGACTGGGGCTGTTGAAGTGACTAAGTCTTCAGAGGATCCAGCCTGTCGTAAACTATATAACATTGTTGAAGAGCTGAAAATTGCTGCTAGAATGCGATTCATGCCTAAGGTATATGTAATGCCAGTAGGATATGTGAATGCGTTTGCTTCTGGGTGGCATGAGAAAAATGCTATTGTGGCTATTACTAAACCACTATTAGATGCTTTAACGCGTGAGGAATTGCAGGGTGTGATGGCTCATGAGTTGAGCCATATTAAACACCAAGATACTAGGGTAATGACATTGGTATCGGTTTCAGCTAGTTTGTTGGTGATGATCATTGATACTATGTTCTATCAACTATTGTATGGAGGTGGGAGAAGACGACAGCGTAAAAATGATGCCTCAGGCATTATTGTCATTGTTGTCATGGTTCTTAGGTTTGTCTTGCCAATACTAACCTCGTTTTTAGTGATGTATGTTAGCCGAAAGCGAGAATTTTTAGCGGATGCTGGGTGTGTTCAGATCACTAGAACCACAAGGGGGTTAGCCAGTGCACTTGAAAAGATCCATTCAATGCACGTTAGTCAAAATGAGGAGATGTCTGCTGCTTACCAAAGCACCCCTAATGAGCAGATGCGTAGTTTATCTTATATTTACTCTCCGATTAAAAGTGGTATTCGAAACTGGATGAATGTGAATGACTGGTTTTCAACACATCCGAGTTTAGATGAGCGCCTTGCTGCAATGGGGGAGTTGGCTAAGCACGCTGATGAGAAGTAGGCATTCTGTGCCGCAAATAAAATTAAGGACCGATATGAATATGGGCTTACCTATACCCCTAGATGGATTATGGTTTATATTTGAGCAGATGCTAGCCACTGTTAATATGTCATTTCCCAACGAGGTAATGAAACATGCTGTTAAAGCTATAGCCTCGGAGGAAGAAGTAGCTAAGGGTGCAGTGTTTGAAGTAGTGTATGAAAGAGAGCACTTTTCTGAAGTAGCTGCCTTATGGCATGATAAATTCCCTGCAACAGCAAGACATCTAGAAATTGATGATAGTGAAGCAGGGTGTAGGGTTGTTTTACATCCCAAAGAGCATGCGGACTGTATGGTTAAAGATTGTTTGCCTTATGAGCTTGGTAAAAATGTCTATAAATACGCCATGGAAAGCTATCCTGGTGCAAGTGAAGCATTGGTAAGTTACTGGCGTGCCAGTAGCTTGGTTACCTATGGTATTGTTGCTGAATGGATTGCAGCAAGAGCTGCTTCATTAGAGCCTGAATTATTGATTTTTAAGTCAGCAGTTGAGTTCTGGCTTGGACATCATGCACAGTCATATATTTGGTACTGGGTAAGTCGCTTAAGGATTGTGAGTGATACTAAAAAAAATCAAGCATCAGGGGTGTTCTGTTTGGATGCTTGGGGCAGCGACTTAATGAAGAAATATTTATCCTCAGATTATAGTGATTGGGAGAAATCGTTTGCTCAGTATCCGTTAAGCTTGCAGTTTGCTTTAAAGCAATTTTTAGAGTGCCCAGCCCAGTATAATCCTGCCTGGGTGAGTCGGGTTGTTCCAGAGGTTAGAAGCTCAGAGATCATAGACAAGAGCTGCTGGAAAAAGATAGATTATGAGATTGCGGTTGAAATGAGTGAAGAGCCTTTGCCAGGGTTTGCGGAGCTAGATAAGTTGAGGGTTTGTGATAGTATAGAAGGTGGTAATAAAGATATGCCAATGTCAGTTTGTCGCTTGTCATAAAGGCTATAATAACGTAGTGTTGAGAAAAGAAAAGAGAAAAAGTCATGCTATTGTCACATAAATATTCTGGTCAACTTCATGATGAGTTGCTCGATGACTCAGGCTTTGAGTTGTTAATTATCGGCAGAGACTTTTCACCAGAAGAGCTTTCGATCTTTAAGGAAGTGTGTCAGGGGGCTATAACTTCTCATGCAGTAGAAAAAATACTAATAAATATTGAAGAGTTCACCCAGGCTGGCATTTCAGCTATGGCTTTTATGCCAGTTGTTGCTAACGTATGTTCTGGAATGTTGGGTGCAGTAAGCACTGATTTTAAAGACACATTAGAACGCTTCTTCCAGGTAATGAAAGAGAACTTGCCGGTTATGCCTTTAGGTTGGTGTGTGTTTATTGAGACCCAACGAGCTGAGACTTCAGAGGTACTTCGTGCCTATCGTTATAGACAGGAAGGTGCAGCAGTAGTATCGTTATCCTCAGGAAATGCGCCAAAAGAGTACGGTACAGCACCGTATCAGTTTATGGCTAAGTAAATGGCTAGAATGACCATAATTGATAACAGAGGGTGATTTAGTTGTTAGTAAAGAGTTTTAATTAAATGGGGGAGTAAGTTATGTTAAGTTTTGCGCAGCGGTCGACTATCCAGGTAGCTTTAAACTACGGGGCTCTGAAATTGATAGAGGCAATAATAAGTACTCAGATAGTGGGTATAGAGGCATTAAACACCTTTCAAGTGTCAGCAGGCCTCACTTTGTTTAATGAGGCAGGGTATTGTATATTTGGGCGTCCTGTGGTGTTTGGATCACTTTATGAGCACTCAAGTTGGATGGCAGTAGTTGCGGGTGATGAGGTTGTAGATGCAGCAAGAAATGGGCAAAAGATCGGAACCTAGGGTGACTAGCGGGTTGGAAACGGCTTTTTAAAATAAGTTATCTTGGCAGGTAATTCTTATAAAATGTTTGTGTTTTTTATATGATAGCGCTAAGGTATAAATAGAATTTTTGGAGTTGTAATATGTGGACAAAACAGTTTTCTTGGTATGATATGAGAAGCCCTTTACTACTGGAAGGGGAAGCGTTGGAAGAGGCTTTGAGTCAGAAGATGGCATATAAGCCGCACGCAACTCAGAGTAAGTCAATTGGCTGGGTGAGCCCATTAGGTCCAGATCAAGCACTATCGGTTCTGTCTGGGCAGTTTCTGTGGTTAACGGTCAGGATTGATACAAAGCTTCTTCCTGCCAATGTGATTAAAGACGAGCTGATAGAAAAGCTTGCTGAGCAAGAAGTAACGCAGGGATACCCTCCAACTAGTAAACAACGCCGACTGATGAAAGACGAGGTAACATTAGACTTGTTGCCTAAAGCGTTTGTGGTGGGCAAGCTAGTGAATGTTGTCATTGATCTAGATCAACAAGTGTTGATACTGGATACAACTTCTGCCAGTATTAAAGATACAGTCATTGATTTATTGCGTCAAACAACAGGTTCATTGCCACTGACACACTACATGGATCAGAAGGCAGCCACAAGCCAGGTATTAAAGGACTGGGTTACCAAGCCCCCGGGGCAGATAGAAATTTCATCCGAATTCAGCTTAATCAACCCAAATGATGTTAATGCTAAAGCAAGAGTAACTGGGCTTGATGAGTCTTCGATCATGGGACATTTATCACAAGGGATGACCGTGTCATCTTTGTTGGTACAGTTTGGTGATGTGTTGAAGTTCCAGATTAATGACCAACTAGATATTAGTAAGATAAAATACCTTAATATGGAAGAGGAAGATAAGTTAGAGGACCCGATTGCACAGAAAATGGTAGAGTTCTCGCTAACGGTTCCTTACCTCAGTCAAATTGTTCAAGCATGTAAAGACTGGTTTCCGTTGACACAAGACCCTGTTGAGAAGGTGGAGACGCAGCATGTCGCAGAGTCAGCTTGATCAGATCTTAGTAGGTGTTGAAAACCATTTGCCTGAAGGCCAAATTGAGGCTTTGCTTGCAGAAGGTAGGCCACTTAAGGTAAAGGCGGGGTTCGATCCCACAGCCAAAGATTTGCATTTAGGTCACACGGTTCTGATTGAAAAGCTTCGGCAGTTTCAAGCGTTGGGGCATGAAGTTATTTTCATTATTGGGGACTATACGGCACTCATTGGTGATCCTTCTGGCAGAAATGCTACCAGGCCCCCGTTGAGCTCAGAGCAAGTTCGTGAAAATGCGAAGACGTATACAGAGCAGGTATTCAAAATACTTGATCCGGATAAAACTCAGGTCGTTTTTAACAATGATTGGTTAGGCCAGTTAAGTAGTATGGACTTAATTCAACTTGCTGCTAGTCAAACGGTTGCCAGAATGCTAGAGCGGGATGATTTCTCCAAGCGCTATAAAGAAAATCAGCCAATCAGCATTCATGAGTTTTTATATCCCATTTTACAGGGTTATGACTCATATGCAATTGAAGCGGATATAGAGTTAGGTGGGACAGACCAAACATTTAATCTGTTAATGGGTCGTGAAATCCAAAAATCAAAGAGAATGAAGCCACAGGCTGTTTTAACGATGCCATTGTTAGAGGGTACTGATGGCGTTAAAAAGATGTCAAAAAGCTATAATAATTATATAGCTCTGAATGCTGAAGCGGTTGATATGTATGGCCAGGTAATGTCAGTGAGTGATGAACTAATGTGGCGATACTATGACTTAATTTCTGGTTTAGGCGTAGAAGAGATCCAGGCTTTAAAAGACTCAGTATCTGAGGGGGCAAACCCTCGGGATCTTAAGCGAAGACTGTCTCATATGGTTGTAGCGCGTTTTCATAGTGAAGAAGCTGCTGATCAAGCACAGACAGTGTTTATTGAGCAGTTTTCTAAAAAGAATATTCCTACGGATGTTCCCACCGTTACGTTGACAGCTCAACAGTTAGCAATGCCACTAGGGGTTTTATTGCGGGAGTTGAGCATGGCTAGCTCATCCTCTGAAGGCAGTCGATTAATCAAACAGGGTGCTGTGCGATTGGATAATGCTGTGATTCAGGATATGGAGCCGTTTAAGCGCGGGCAAACACATGTACTACAAGTAGGGAAGCGTCGTCTTCTGAAGGTGAAAGTTTAGCCCAGAACTCAGTATATCTTAGCGCTTGTCCTGGAAAAATCTTTGCAGTAGCTGTTGGCACTCAAGTGCCATAACATTGTCTGTGAATTCGGGTCGATGGTTAAGACCGAGTTGTTGCGTGAGGTTGGTTTTGGTAAATGCACCACTTTTAGAGTCAGATGCCCCGAATACGACATGAGAAATACGAGACTGCACAATGGCACCATAGCACATAATGCAGGGTTCAAGGGTAATGTATAGTGTTGCTTGGCTTAAGCGATGGTTTTTGGTCACATGACATGCTTGTCGAATGCATAGGATCTCTGCATGTGCTGTTGGGTCATTAAGCGTGATGGTTTGGTTGAAGCCTTGGGCAATGACTTGATTGTCGATCACAATAATGCCACCAATGGGAACTTCTCCTTGATCCTTGGCGATTAATGCTTGTTCTAATGCAAGCTTCATATAATCTTGGTGTTGCATCTAATTAGTCTCTAAAATTATCAAACTGTAATGGCATGTCGAATTTTTCATTTTTCAGCATGTCCATAATGGTTCGGAGATCATCAATTTTCTTGGCAGTTACTCTGACTTTGCCATCCATTATGCTGCTTTGTGCTTTTATTTTTGACTCTTTGATTAGTTTGTTGATACGCTTGCCATTTGGTGTATCAATGCCTTCTTGGAGCTTAAAGTGCTTCTCGTATTGAGATAATCCTGTTTCTAGTTTATCTTCCTGGAGTACGGACAGGTCAAGACCCCGGGCAACAAGCCTTGTTTGCAATACTTTCTCTATTTGGTCAGCACCAAACTGATCATTGGCAGTGATGACAAGTGATTTCTCATCGCTTTTTACATTAGCAGAAGTATCTTTAAGGTCGAAACGACGTGAAATTTCACGGTTAGTTTGGTCAACAGCATTAGTTAGCTCATGGTGGTTGATTTCTGATACAGCATCAAAAGTAGGCATAATATATTCCGGTGTTTTCTACTTTATAGCTTGATGTGCTGAATAAAGCAAGTGAAACTTCATGTTGTAAATCATGAGAAATCAGATATAATTTTTGGAGATACAATGGGAAAATGATATGTCAGATGTAATACTTGGTCCAGGAAAAAACGCACCGCAGGAAGTAGACGTTTTAATTGAAATTTCACCTGAGCAAGGTCCGGTTAAATATGAAGTTTGTAAGGAGAGTGGTCGTTTACTAGTAGATCGTTTTTTGCAAACTGCTATGACCTACCCCTGTCATTATGGTTTTATTCCATCAACATTATCAGATGACGGTGATCCTTGTGATGTATTGGTGCTGTCTCCCTATTTATTAATCCCAGGCTCAATTATCACAGTACGAGCAGTTGGTATGTTAGTGATGGAGGATGAGGCAGGTCTAGACAATAAGATTCTAGCAGTACCAGTGAGCGCGGTATCAAAAGATTTTGATCAGGTTCAGTCGATTCAGGATGTAGAGCAGGGAATGTTAGATAGGATTGCACATTTCTTCAAACACTATAAAGATTTAGATAGTGATAAGTGGGTTAAAGTTAAAGACTGGCAAGATAAGGACGCTGCAATCAAAGAGATTGCTACATCTGTAAAAAGCTATGCAGACAGCATTCCTCGGAAGTAGTAGGCTACGGTGATAGGCATTTCCGAGCGACCTCGTTTATCACGGCTGTATCACTCTGTCTAACTATTGTATTAACTGGCACAATAGCATCTTGAATTGTTGTGAATACTTGTTTAGCCTTAGTTTTATCCTTCTTTAAAGCAGCGGACACTACCATTCTTAGTCGAGTTTGGTGCTCTGCTTCAAATGATGGATGGGCAACTTTGAGGATGAGCATTTGGGTGATAGTTCGTTTAATCTTTTTCATCATCTCGTCAAATGAGCCGAACACGGCTAAGGTGACCAGTGGCTTTTCATAGCGAGTTGCCCAGAAATATAGTTGCTCTATATTAGCACTAGGGGTAAGACTCAGAGCGATTTGAGCACAAAGATTCATAGCGATAGCAGGTAGGATTGATAGTTGTTTTTCTCTATGTTGCTGCGTTTGATAATCTTCTAGCCTCTCATAAGATGACTGGATAAGTGCCAGCTTATTTTTAGAGTTTGTCAGCAGGCTAACCATCTTACTGATGATATGAGGTATGCTTTCAAGTACGGCTGTGTGCTTGATCTCAGAAAATAAAGTAATCATTCTATAGCTGTTCTCTGATGGTTGATACTGCCCGATCGCATCGTTTCCTACCGCTAATCCGATGTTGCCTTTGGTAACAGCTTCCATACCGCAAGCAAACCGAGTCACAATATTGGGATTAAAGTAAGCCGCTTGAGTTAGGAGTATTACAAGTTCTGAAAAATTAGCACGGTTAGCAGCGAGCTCTATAATTTTGCACTGAGTATGGGTTTGAATTGGAAGGTGTCGATAGAATGTCTCGTGTCTCCCCAGTGAGCTGGTATTTTCGACCGTATCAAAAATCTTTAGGTCTTTTGGTAGTAGCGCCTCACCCTGAGATATATTGCCACTTATATTTGCGACTATTGGCCCAGATTCAGTGCTAAAATGAGCACTTTCAAGTACCTTTTCTAGTACGGCTGTATATCCCAAGTTTCCTGGAGCTAAGGAAGATAGTATATTAATGAATAAAATTGTTTTACCTCTAACGATACACCCTGTGGCTAAAGGTCTTGCAAGCATAAAGTCGATAAGTTTCATTTTGTCTTTTGAGTCTTGCTGACGTTTGAGAACGGAATAAAATAGCGGCGCTGAGTTTTGAAATGAGGGATCTGAAAAATAAAAGTTTGTGATTAGGTAGTTATAGATGGCAGAACGACTACATAGGTACCTTACCATATTATAAATCTGTTCAGTTGTAATAGCGGTATCTGTAAATAGCTTCGTGAAAACTTTAACGGGGTTTGCGCTCATTGCATAAGTACAAGCAAGCTCGGGATGACTGGGGAGGAGCTTTATGGCAAGTTCTTCATGTGTTAATAAACCCTGAACCGCTTTTTGTGCATCCTCTAGATTTTTCTTACTGAGGCAAGACTTAACTTTATGGCAGCCAATTAAGGCTTCAAGTTTTTGGAGGAGGTGATGTGTTTGCAAAATAGTTGATTTTTTTAGCTTGGTGATAATATCAGCACACTCTTGGTCATAGGATATAGACGTTGGCTTGCTATCAGAGCTCGTTTGAGGCAGGCTGAGAGCTTCTGTTGTCAGATCCGCAGTCACAGGGGCTTCAGCTAGAGGAGTGGAAGTAGCAGGCGGTGCTGCAATAGGCTCTTCATGCATAAAGTATGATTTCATTGATTGGAGTATTGCCAATCTAGGGTCTTGCTCAGAGAGTAGCTGACTTCTAGCTTCAAGGATCGCACAACAATCCTTGAAGAGACCACTTCGAGAAGTCATATCGTCTGACATAGAAAGAAAGCTTTCCTGCTTAGTATATTCTGTATCAAGATTATTAAGCTTTTCGTTAAACTTCTTGATCAGAGTATTTAGCTGAAGGTGGGCAGACTCGGCGTAACTTAAGATTTCCTCATCGATAAACTCACGGCTATGAGGAAATGCCTCTATAGTGCCATTGTTATGAAAACCAATATGCACATGCCTACCTTTAACAGTCACAGTATAATGTGCAAAGGGTAAATATGGATGATCAGGTGCAAACCGTGCATCTATACGAATATGACTGTTCAGTTTGTCCCTAGTCGGTATTAAGATATAAGATTTATTTTGAGTTTGCTCTGGCTCAGGGAACGCCTGTAGATAGTTAAATAGGTTGTTTAAAATCATTATGTTTCAATGTCTTATTTCTTATATGATGTATCATATTGAACATTGAGTCAAGTTTTATATTTCTAGGTGTCGTACCGCTGTTTTTAGCGCAGATTAATTAACAACCTATTCGAACATAAGAACGGCTGGGATAAAAGTAAATTAACCATTCTGAGTTGGCTCACGCTCGAGCTCTTATGTACTGCAGATCCGTGCCTAATCTGTAGCGGTAATTAGTTACAGTAATAGCTATCTTTATCTAAAAGGCCATTTCGGATTGCAAGGTGTACTAATGCTACCTCATTATCGATATTCAGCTTATCAAAGATACGTTGTCGGATATCTTCTGTTTCACTGAATGATAGGTCTAGCCCAACAGCGATTATATCGATGCTTTCTCCCATGACAAGCTCCGAACATACGTTTAGTTCTTGAGCATCCAGACAATCAAACAATTTATCTCTGCCCAAGAGGTGCTTGGCTTTGACTTTATTGGCGACAGCATCACAGATATACTGGTTGCCAGAATACACTTGCTCGATAGCTTCTATCATTTCTTCAGCGCCTACTCCTTTTGTAATATATCCTTGAGCACCTGCTTGTAGGATCTGTGAGGGATAGTGCTCATCACAGTGTACCGATAATGCGAGTACTCGGACTTCAGGGTGATTTGCTAATGCACGTTGGGTTGTTTGTATCCCCCCTTGGCCAGGCATTGAAATATCCATTAAGATCACATGTGGTGTGACTAGATTCAACATGGTTTCGGCTTCTTCACCACTACTGGCTTCAGCGACTACTTCGATTTGAGGCTGTTCAGATAGAATCTTTGCTAACCCCGCACGAATAATTGCTTCGTCATCAACTAGCATCACTTGTATTGGATGTGTGTTTAGACTCTCTGCAGATTCTGCAGTGCATAACCCTTGCTGTTTTTCGTTTCCACTCATTGCGTTCTCCATTAAATTAAGACTGGTTTTTTACTTCTAGTCAGAAATTTAATGTTGACAGAAAAAAGTATGAAAACATTTCAATTATCTCATTACTCAACGAATATGCGTGCTACTGATTATAAAATAGATTAAATGAGAAGAATGAATCACTATTGTATTGTGCAACAGCTGAAAGCCAGGGCTTTACCTGTAAGTTTAGTGTTACCATATAATTATCATCATGAAGTGGTTTCTTATAAGAAATCCACATTTTCTCATACAGCTGTTTTGAAACCAGTAGGTCTAAATCCCCAAATGAAGGCATCGCTGTTGTTGCCTCAAAGTTTCTACTGATGGTTACGTCCAGTGACAATGGTCGCAGGTTATTCATCGTTTGTAACATTGCAATGACGCCATCATTACGTTTCATTCCACTAATAAATTCTAGTAATCGATTATTTTCATTGCCCTTGGGTAATGAGGGGTTAGATAGTAGAATTTGGGTTAAACTTTGGTCTTTACTAAGATGAATAGGGTTGGTTGATATCTCAACAGAAGGGGACTGAATCTTGCCAGCAACAGATAGGTTGATTTCTGCATTAGAGGTGTCACTTTTGCCAGAGTGAATGGTTGTGTTTTGTTGTAGCTGGATATTGAGCGTGCCATCTCGCCAAGGCTGATCATTATAACGTACTGACAGCTCTTTTAAGGGGATTAGTTTATTTAATATAGCTAACTTGGGGTTCTGGATTTGCATGAGACCAGTCACTCGTTCTGCCCCCTCTGTGGGCACAAATAGCGTTAAGTCAGTCGTTAATGACCCTCTAAAACCAAGTAGCTCTGCAGGGATGTTATTCGCATGAATCTCAAGGTTATATTGAATGGGGCTAGACTTTTGTTTGGCTGTGGGCATATCACCAATAACCCGGATATCTTTAGGAAAGGGAATAAATGCATTTTCATGATCAAAGTTTAGGGATAATTCATGTAAACTCACTTGCCCTGTTAGCCGGTCTAGCTCTTGGATGAATAGCAGTTCAGCACTGATTTTATTCCCTTGGTTGCTGAAGTTAACTTCGTGGCTTTCAATATAGGTTTTATTGTCACCAGGGGTTACCTTAATATTGCCTTGCTTTGAGCTCAGATTTCCAGAAAGGTAGCCATTTGACCATGAAACAGAAGAGTTTTCTATGTGGTAATCAAGGGGGAATGGGAAGTCAGGGATAATGTTTAAAAAACTCGCACTTAGGTCTGTAAAGTGATAATAGCCGGTCAAAGAAACAGGTGTGTTTTTTTCTTGAGATGCTCTTCCATTGCCGTTGATCGTTATGTTGTTGATAATGACTTCAGTATCTGAGTCAATAATGCCTTGAGAATTAATGGAGAAATTGACATTCTTAGCTTCATTTTCTACCCACCAACTATCTTTGAGTATATCATATTCACCATTAAAGAATAATTTCTGGTCTTTGGTGGAGGAAAAGAGTAAAGGTCCAGAAGTAATCTTCATGCCTGAAAAGGTGATAGGTTGAGATTGGTTGAGGGACCACTGTGTGCCATCACTGCCTCTTGCTGTGAAGTTATGAATAGCGAGGGTAATGTTCTTTAATTTTTCGTCAGTATTAATAATGGCTTGAATCGTTTGTGGGAACTGCTCATATAACCCAAACATATTCACAACCAGTCCTTGAGCGGTCTGTGACATTTTTAAGCTTGGCTGCTCTACTTTAATGGCAGAGTTTCTGAATTGAGTGGCAGAAACATAGAGCTGTTGCTTTCCTTGGCTATTAAATGATAGTTGTACATCATTTAGCTTTACTAGTGGGAGTGCAAGGTTCTCGCTGTAGCTGTATAGTGACCATTCATTGCCATTATAGTAAGCGTTTAATTCACAGGATCCTTTTATAAATGAGCTTAGTGACCCCAGGTCAGCGATTGAGCTAGAGATTGCTACACCTTTATTTTCGATGGTTCGAACCTTCAGAGATGACTGTCTAAACTCACCGTCAAGATGATACGATTGAGTATTAGTGTCAATTTGACCTTTTAGTTCTAGATGGCTATGTCCAATAGGTATATTAATCTCTCGTATGTCTGCGACCAGTTGACTGTTTGTAGGTAGGTAAGATAAGGAAAGGTTGACGGTGAATTTTGACATGTGTGTAATACTTGCAGCTAATGCACCATCCTCAAAGAAGTAATCAACGGAGATAGGGTTAATATCAGAGTTAGCAGTCGAGGTTAAACTGAGCTGCTTGTCAGACCATATTGCTGTGAGATCAATTTTTCCATAAGCGTTATTTAAACGCATATCATATGCGTTATTTTGAGCAGATTTAGATGCAGATATTAAATAATCTTCATCAAATACCGTGGTTGATAAAGTAAAATCTTTGGTGGCAGGGTGGATATCTATATGCAAGTTCGTAGCCTCTAGGTCATTTAGACCAGGCAAGCTTGCAAGCTTAAGGTGATTGATAGAGAGTGATTTGAATCTATGCATCGGGGAGGTACTGGGTTTGCGGCTAGATTGGTTATCTAGTGCAGCTAAGTTAGGGACTTGGATAGAGTCAATGGAAATGCTATCAATGGCCTGATGGCCCGCTGAAATGCCATCAAGGGTAATGTCTTCAATGGTAATCAGTTCATTGTTCTGGGTAATAACGAGTTTTTGAATATGCAGAGATCTGGACCAAAGGCTGCCAGTCATGCCGGTGATTTCAATAGGAAGTACTAACTCTAGCGCCAGAGCCAGGGCGGGGGTTGCAATGGGGGACAGAATAATGGCACTAAAGGCTAAACCTAAGGTGGCGATAATGACTAAATAACGATGACGGTAGCGTTGGGTCATTGCAAGTACTCCCCAGGTTCAATATTGAATAAGATCACCCATTTGCCATTATTAGTAAGCTTGCCAATGGAAAGCTCAAAGTTACCAAATGATGGTGCATATGATAGTAAAGCGCCAACGGCTGGTTTTAGAGTGTAGTCTTCAGTATTGGTGCAATAACCCGTATCATAGAACCCACCGACTAGAAAATGGTTGTTGATTTTAATTTGAGCGCTACTTTTTGAGAGAAAAAACTCTTTTCCTTCGTTTATTTCATGGTGTGTTAATCCACGGTGGGAGTCTGCTCCACCTAAGTAAAATTGCATCGAGAGTGGGAATAAGTTAAATGAGTCTGTCCAGACCTTACCAACACTAACCTGGTTTTTGATGAGGCTGTGCGTGTTATTGAACTTAAGGTAAGAACTTCCTTGGAGCTTCAGAAAGTTAATATCTGAACCAATTGATTTCAAGCCCCCCAGTACCTTGGTCTTGAAGCTTAGATGCAGATCCTCATGGTCATATTTCCCTGATAAGTTATATTGAGGGTACACCAGTGTGGTTGTGTAGGGGAGCGCGTTATTAAGCGTAGATTCTTCAAATAACAAGTGGGCAGATAGTTGTTGGACCCATGGTTGATAAGCATATTGAAACATCCACTGTAGCGACCAAAAGTTACTGGAGTCTTCACTTTGGATATTGTTATTGTTGAATTGGAAAGACAGTGCATTAAAACTATCTTGATTGCTTTCTGAGGGCATGAGTAGCTGGCTTTCAAATATAAAAGCTTCTTGGGAGTAGCGAAACATATTACTGAACTCAATCCCACACCCTCCTAAATTATTTTGGGTGATATCGGCTTTAACCTCAGGCACCATCTTTTTATCAGATAAGTTTGCAGCGATACCGAAGCCTAAAAAGTAACGAAACGGTTTGATTCGCTCATACTCAACAACAATATCTTGGATGCTGGGCATGAGCTTTCTAGGTTGTGGCAGTATATTAATCATTTTGAACTGACGTGAGCGCATCATGTTTTGCTGGAATGTGTTAACTTTCTCTTCGTTATACTTTTCACCCTCAATAATGTCATGGTAGCGGTTAAAGCAAGCAGGGTTATCACCCTCAGGTAGAATGACTTGACCATAACGATTGATGTCATTAGTAGCGATTAAAATGGTAATGTTGGCTTGATTCGTGTAACGGTTGACGGTTGTATCACCGCGGGTTACTAGCACGTCATTATATCCGGCACTCAGAGCAGTGATTTTCACGTCTGTAATTAAACTAGAGAGGTTCTCTAGGGTGAAGGGAGCGTAGTCATAGCTGGTGGCAGTTTTCTGGATTTGGGCTTCTAATGCGGCATCCTCAATATGGTTAATATAGGTTATGTTGATGTTGTTAAAACGTGTGGTCGGTCCTAGTTTAACATGAATAAGTGTCTCTTTTGGGTTGTCTAAATTAGGTTGGATACTAATGACAGGGTTGAAAAATCCAAAGGGTTTAATGGCTTCAGTAGCTTCATTATATAGCTGGTCTATAGTTTGTTCATTCAGGGTGTCAGGGGGGTTGCGCACTTTAGACTCGATACGATGGGTGATATTGGTCTTGATCTGAGGGTTTGCTACCGTGACCGTGATGCTGGCAAATGAGAGGTAGCTTAGCAGGAAGCTTATGAATAGTCTGATTTTAAGCATGTCGCAATCAATTTTCCTTAATATTAACGGAATTCCGGGCTAAAACCTAGTATATTATAAGATATATTGAGTGAGGTAAAAATGAGGAAAATACACCTATCATACTGTGGGCTTGATGATTATGAGTGGGTACGTAAAGAAATACAGCCACCGGCAGCAAACACGTTATCAAAGATGGGGCAAGATATTGAAAGCTTACTTGCTAAGCTAGGTATTGTGCATCAGTGGCAGCAAGATGACCTAGTGCTAGGAGCACAGGTAATGAAATTGCAAACAGCAACCCCGGATGCAAAGAGGGATTTACTACAAGTAATACTACAGGAGTATGGTGAATGAGTATTCAGCCCGTTATGACGGTATTTCAAGAGATGGACTTAGAAATTGCACAAGCAGTCATAGCAGAGCGTAAGCGCCAAGATAGTACGATACAGTTAATCGCATCAGAAAACTTTGCGTCTAAGGCAATACTAGCAGCACAAGGCTCAATATTAACCAACAAGTATGCAGAAGGTTTTCCTGGAAAACGTTACTACGGTGGGTGTAAGGATGTCGACACGATTGAGTCCTTAGCAATTGATCGAGTAAAGGAATTATTTGGAGCGGATTACGCGAATGTTCAACCTCATTCGGGAAGTAGTGCAAATATCGCAGTATTTATGGCATTACTACAGCCCGGGGATACTATTCTAGGAATGGGCCTCGATGCCGGGGGGCATTTAACGCATGGTCATCCTGTAAACTTTTCAGGTAAGGCGTATAATGCGATCCATTATGGGGTAGATGAACAAGGTGTAATTGACTATGCAGAGGTTGAGTCTTTAGCAAAAAAACATCGACCTAAGTTGATTATTGCTGGGTTTTCTGCTTACTCACAGGTATTAGATTGGGCAGAGTTTGCACGCATTTCTCAAGCAGTAGGGGCTTACTTTTTAGCAGATATGGCACATGTTTCTGGCTTGGTTGCAGCAGGTCTATATCCTTCACCCATTCCTCATGCTGATGTTGTGACCAGTACAACCCACAAAACATTGCGTGGGCCAAGAGGCGGGATTATCTTAGCAAAAGCCTCAGAGCTGACGAAACGATTCAACAAGGCTATCTTCCCTGGGACGCAGGGAGGTCCCTTGATGCATGTAATTGCAGGTAAGGCTGTTTGTTTTAAAGAAGCGATGCAGTCGGATTTTAAAGTGTATCAAACACAAGTCATTCAGAATGCACAAACGATGGCAGAAGTGTTAGCCTCGCATGGCTTTAAAATTGTATCAGGCACA
>JBDQHG010000020.1:0-16249 GCA_040264995.1 Gammaproteobacteria bacterium
AAGAAATGGCCAAGTATTTAGCACCAAGAAGTTGTAGAAGGTTTCTATCTATCTCTTTGATGACAATGAGTTTCTCAACGGTGCTCTTAAAGCTTTCATCATTTCCTTGGACCTTATGAAGTCTGGCCTCTTCTATCCCTGCCTCAAATTTTATGGATACGACTCTTCGTAGAACCGTGTGACGAAGATCAAGGATTGTGTGAGGATTAGGTTGATTGTGCATAGTGACCTTTATTATTATTACTTATTTGGGCTAAGGGTACTAAGTTATATCGTTAATGTCAACACCTTACCCCCCCTGTATTGAGCCCCGCCGCCGACAAGGATATCCTAGAATGGAGAGAAAGGAGTGTAGATGATAAAACACCGGCTGTTCATTATGGTCATTGCAGTAGGATTTTCACTATCAGGTGTGTATATACCCTTCTGGCTATATACCAAGCAGTATACTCCTCTAATATTTTCATGGGTAATGATTCATTTGTCTGGCAGGGTACAGCAAATAATACTTCAGCCATTGTACCATCGGTTAAAGCTATCCAGGATCTCTAAGCAGCCGACAAGTCTGTTATGGCCGCTTTGTTCTGAGGTAGAAAAGAGAAAGCAAGCAGCAAAGATACATTGGCAAGCAAAGCAGGTTACTACAAACGAGGAGGTTGTATGGCTTCAGCTTGTACCCCATATTGTTGGGGTGTGTGCTAGAGCACACCTGTTGTCAGTGTTGTTACCAGAAATGCCTTGGTCTGGGGTTGTGGGTGCAGGGCTGATGACTTTGGTCGTTCTGGCCACTGCCTGGGGGTTTAGGCTTAATAAGCAGCGGTGGCAGCTAGAATGGCAGGCGTATGAGGCCTACTGGCTCCAGCTCATTAACCAGAGGCTTGCTGGCGGCTGTCAAGCAAAGACAGGAGGAGGCTACCCGACCGGCCAGGGGGTAATGAGGGTTGTGCTCACACAAGAGGCACTTAAGTTATTAGTTGGCGGGGCGACAGTTACGCTTTTGTTTGCTGGAGTGTATCAAGCAAGTGCTTCGCTATTGCCCTCATTAATTTGGTTGGGGTTTGCAGACCATGCTTGGGGGCTATTATCTGCTGTTTTGATGATTCAGCCCAAAGAGACCGTGAGGGCGATAGATGAGTCACCTTTTATACAACGAAACTACCAACCCGTACAAAGAGAGGTTGACATCCGTAATGTCCGATTAACAGGAGGGGGGCTGGTTAACTTTCGGATTGTTTTAGGAGAGGTTATACAAATAACTGGAAAAAATGGAGCGGGTAAAACAAGTTTGCTGAAGTTGTTGCTTGGAGAGCCTGCTCAAGAAGGCGCCATCCTATGCGATGGCATAAAAAGACCGCTATACCTAGAAGATGGTGTTTGTGTATTAGGTAGCTCACCGGTGTATTGTACTGGGGTGCTATCAGACTATCTCACTGATGATGTGATCATGAAAGCAGGCATTATGCAATGGGTGTCTTCCCTCCCCCAAAAACAACATACAGAGATTCGTGAAATCCACCAGTGTTGGTCTCAAGGCATGATTCAGCACCTTAACCTAGCGTATGCTATTAACCAAAAAGCAAAGATTTATATTTTGGATGAGGCCTGTGTTCATCTAACGATTGATCAGGAGATTTTGTTCTATAAAAAACTACTTAAACACCGAAGCAACGTAACCATTATTTATGTGTCTCATCAAATGTCTGCTACCAATACTCAGGTTTCAGGGCAAAAGGCTACGCCGATAAAGCAGACCAGCTGATAGTAACGAAATGTTGTATTGAATACGAGATAGTCTCTTGTATAGCCGTTATAGGGGCATTACGCACCGCTGGCCAGCAGGGTGCCTCCCCCGTCCTTCAGCATGCACATTGTATGAGGTAATACAAGGTTTCAGGGCTAACTATCTGTCAACATTTCGTTACGGGGAGTTTTCTATGGTTAAGGTTGCTTCAAGCACATAGGGCTGCTTAGTTCTCTAGTTAACTGAAGTTAGCTCATACCGTCTCTGTTCCTGGGCGAGTAGAGACGGTATGACAATATGATTCTAGACAAGTAGTAATACTAGAGGACTAATTTAAAAAGTGGGGAAGCGATGCTTTTTATTCACTAACCGTGTTAGGCGATATAAAATATGCACGTATGCTATGAAGCCTAAATAATAAAACGAATGCATATTTAACTGGGGGTTGCGGCTACACCAATATAAGACCCTTATCATAAAAGCTGACTATTAGATGAGGCAATTAGGTGGTTCTTGCAGTCGCTTGTTGGCCCTTACGGATTTCCTCGCGTAACTAGACCCTTTACAGCCCTCACTAGACGGCTCGTCGCAGGGCGCGATTTCTTGGCTTGCGGTGGCCCTTCGGAAAACAGAGCCACATAAGAAAGGTTCATTGATCGTGAATCTACTATATCGGCTCTTAATGACTTTACTCTCTCATTAATTTTTTCTAAACCGCCCTTAAGGCCTTCATGCTCTTTATTTTTCATCGATGACAGAGCTACTGGTTTTTTCTGTGTTAGCTGTTTCAGCTCAGCATGGAGTATTTCAGCCCTAATTAAAAAATGAGCGAGCCTAGCACCCCGATCTGTTTGGCCCCCGCTTAAACGGGTTTTAATTGATTCCAGAGAGACTTTGTCCCAATCCTGTTTTTCTACAATCAAATTAATTGCATCTGCTTCAGAAGGGTGATCGGTTTCCTTAAGCATTGCGGCAACAAGCCCAAGCGACTCGTATATTCGGTCGCTTACCCCTTGCTGCGTAACCTCTTTCACTGGTTTTATGGCCTCTGCCGGAGAGCTTGAAGGTCTTGTGTTTTCTTTATTTCCTTGAGCCTTAAGCCCTAACCTATTTCTGACCTCAGCATGACGCTCCCTAAGGGCTTGCTTTCTCTTTTTTTGGGCAGGTAGAAGGTTTTTTTCTTGCTCTCTCTTCTGCTTTTCCCGCTCCTCTTCACTCCCAAATGCTCTCTCTAGATGCTCCTTTAGTCTATCTTCGGGCTTGATCCACGTCAACACATTATTAGCCACCTCTGCAGCCTGTTTGCCTAGGCCTTCGGCCATAGAGTTAGCTTCACTCTTAATCTCTTGCCCTTTATTAGACTCAAAAAAAGACTTCGCAGCGCTTTCTGAAGCCTTGTCCAGTACCTCTTTCATAATTTCTTTCAGATTTTTCATTCTGCTCTCCTAATAGTTATTAATAGAGTAATAGCTAAAGACAGCAATATGGCAGATTTTTTTAAAACAACAGATATATTATATATGATGGGGCTTAGGGTTCAGTGATCTTTAATGACAGTAGTGGCATATCCCCGATCTGTTTTCAGAGCCTCCCCCTCAGATCCTTTGCAAAGTAGCGATACCTTCCCCAAGCTCTTCCAGGTCGTGAAGCACAAAAAAACTACTTAAATACCGAAGCAGCGTAACCATTATTTATGTGTCCCATCAAAGGGCTGCCACCAATACTACACACCTAGAATACGGGCAATATTATCTTTTGCTGCCCTGATATCTATGCCCCCTCCCAGGGGATGATCAGCAAGCCCTAACAGCACTCTAGACAGCGCTCCTCCTTTTGGGTGCTTGAGGTGAATTATCGACACCCTCATCCTCCTAGAGGAAGTGCTCACAGCACCTGATTCAAGCATAACCCATACAAGATTATTATCTCCATTTTCTATTGCAGCACTTAATCCAATATTAGAGCAAACTTCGAGGTCGTAATAAAACTGGGGACCGCTGCAAGCAAAAGATTTTAGGAGTCAATCTTGCGGTACATTACAGCCAACCTCACTGGTGTTTTATAAACATCATGAGACAGATAGTTAACCTCTGCTCCGCAAGAAAGCAAACGATTTAACTCCGCAACCTCCCCCTCTACATATCGCAAACTCTACTAGGGAAACTAGTCGTCTAACCACCCTATTTCGCTAATAGCAGAGAAGGTCATTGAGACTGGAAAAGACAGAAATTTTATCCCTTTGGTTAATTGCTTCTTCTAATTGCACAATATCTTGAGCTCTTTGTTCATGAACTTGATCTATCCCCTGTTAACCCCAGGTGGTATTACTTCATTATTTTGATCAATATCTTGATCTTGCACTAATTCCTGGCAGCTTCACGACGAGGCGCTATAATTTGAGCAGCCGGGAGAAGCTCATGAATTTCAGCATCTTCTTCAATAATCCTATCATTTCTTTCACGAAGATAAGCAATGTGTTCCTCAAAAAGTTAGGACTTTTTTCAATAAGACTAGCTGTTTCTTCAATAGCCTAGCAGCTCTTTTATTAATTTTATATTTTCTTCATCTCAGCAGCATCTGCAGGAAAAACCTTATCTGCAACCCACATGATTAACCGAAGGATAACGTGCAGCACAAAGCACAGAAAAAAGCAGGGATTGGGATTTGTAGCTAATGTGTAATAATTTATTATTATTTAACTAACATTGTTAATTACAATATCATGCCAAACAAGAGCCACTTATACAAACCGTTAAGTTCTAAGTTTTGCTATCTCTATCTGGGTGATGCCACTTATGCTGCCAGCAACAATTTTATTTTCACAATGTCTATTTTATGTGATCTATGCAGTCAACACTAGGTCTGCTAATCCAAGGATGTTCAAAAGCTATTTTATTGCAGGTGCACGCAGTGCTTCATCGAAGTAGTGATTTGCCTGGTTTATATTTAGCTGTGTTTTTACATATCGGCTATCACTTTGATCAGCGTTAGCCTTCACAACATAGACAATACCAACCACTGTTAAAACCAGCAACACATCAGTTAAGACGTTCTCCCAATTGATTTGCCTATGGGATTGCAGCTTATTCACCAAAGATTGTAACTGCTCTTGATTTTCAATCTGTCTATTTGCTCGCTGAATGAATTGATTGATTTCTTCTTTATTATCTGTATTTATAATATAGCCAATGACATCCTTATTGAGCAACTCACTAAGGGTCGTCCCTTCAAAAAGCTTGTTTATCACAAGTTGAGTATCGGCCATATCTTCGATAGAAACACACACACTGGTTAATTGCCTGCAAAGTTCTGCTGTATCTTTTTCTTCACACAGAGCTGATATGAATTCTTGGGCTCTATTTATACGCTGACTCATGTAGCTATTATCAGTGCGCTCTCTCGAAAATAGTCCTATCTGATGATAGTCCCCCGCTACCGGGAACTGCTGCGCAATACTCTGTTGGATATACTCAATCGTTGGGTCGGGCGCCCGACCTGTGGCGGGGTAAAGACTTTGGTCAGCATTAATTAAACTAACATAGCTCTCTGAGGCATACCCTCTTGTTTCAAAATGACCAGGCACTTCGTGGATAAGAAGTGTTGGTCGATTGTCTAGTGACTCGCGTACGTAGCGATACTCACGATAGTCTACAATAGCTTCTGGCTCAAAAATTTGGAATTGATGCCTGCAACCAAGAATGTCATCCTTACTGACACCTTCATTGATTAACGCTTCCTCAGGAGCCCCACAATAAAGCAGTATCCCTAATGTAATGGAATCGTCTTGTACCATCATGTGGGAATAGCTATTGCCCGAGCATCTATAAGTATTGATTTTTTCCGCAATCTTCTTGAATGAGCTTTCACTGGGCTTAAACACCAGCGGCTTGTCTACCTGAATATCTATACCAAAAATAGCAGAGAGATAGAAGAAAACATTGTGAGACTGAACACCCTCAAAATAACAATTGGAATTAGCTTGTTCTTCTAAAAGAAGATCACCATTGTTATGCATCGGTGCGTTATGCTCATGCACCATGTACCGCAATGTCGGCGCAAGTGCTTGAATCATTTGTCGGCTGTGACCATAAGGAGTGCTAAACGTCTTTAACCAAGTCATAAATTCACTAACAGTTAGGTTTGTGCCGTGTCTATTGTTAAAGTAAGCTAGAAAACCAGATTCGGGTGATGGATTCAATATGCGGTCAAGCGTATCAACATCTTGTTCATCAAGGGAAAACAGGTAGTCAAACAAACCAAGTAGCGTAGAATGGTAAGCACAGTTGAGCCGCTGCCCACTGGTCCATTGACTGGGTCGTCTTATAGTTTCTTCTTTTGATACTGGCATAATTCACCTCTATTTGTTTTATATATAGAAACACGTCAATTAACTGTTTCAATTACAATAGTATACCATATAACAACCCCTTATGCAAGTTAACCACCCTTGGGTAAGCTATAGAAGCCCTTAACGGTCTAGGTTTTGCATCTCAATCTGGCTGCTGTCACTCATGCTGCCAGCAACAATTTTATTTTAACAATGTCTATTTTATGTGATCTATGCAGTCAACACTAGGTCTGCTAATCCAAGGATGTTCAAATGCTATATTATATGGTACATTGTGGCAAAAGGAGACACGATGGAAGCGTTTAGCTCTCGACAACAGTAGATACAAGCTAATCTTAATGCCAAACAAGCCCTTTTAATTCGGCAGCCAAAGGCTGTCATTAGAAATAATGATGTCTACTACCCCTAGCTTCCAGGACAAAGGGCTGTGATGATTAAATGGTCGTGTTGACTTTTAATAACTTTTTATGCTACTCTAGAGGCCTATAAGTAAGAGGAGCCATAGAAGCCATGATCCACGTTGATATAAAAAAATTAAGAGAGTGCAAAGTTGATCCTGAAGTTATTCACTGCATTGAGCAGCTATCACGGTTAAATGGAGCACCAGCATATGAGCAGCAGCTCAACGAGCTGGTTGAGTCTTTAATCAGAAATGATAAGAACCAAAATGAAAAGGTGTTGGGGTTGTATGCAGCAATTCATGGAAGTAATAAGATAGCATTGGCCCTTAAGTGGTTTGCATCTAAGCTAGTTATTACCATTGCTATGATCCTTTCGATTCCGCTAAGTTTACTATATGCACCAGTCTTTATTGTAACGGCTGTTGTTGAACAGATATCGCTCAATGCTGCCAGTAGGAAAGCCAAGAAGGAGGGCAAAAAAGCCAGAGGGCTGTTTGATGGAGTGCTTTATTCGATTCCTTATGCAGTATTTGCCAGTTTGGGGTGTACACTTATTTATGCAAGCCAAGTAACGCGTTTATTTAAGTCCAAGGGGTATGCGCTTCAGCAGTTTTTAACGGGCAGGTTGAAGTTCTTGTCGGAAAAAGACAAGCTAAGAAATGATTCTTCGCTGCGAACAAGGGAAGAAACACTGGCGTACCTGAAGGATTTTAGAACACTGCCAGATTCATCAGGAGGCACAGAAGCACTAAACCTAGAAGAAGAGTATACAATTGAGCTTTTGGCCCACACGATTCATGCTTCTTGGCTATCAGGTGTTCGTCCGCTAAAAGGGCATCTAGGTAATCACGCGCAGTCAGTCATTAGGGTGACGCAGGATGGGAAGGCCTTTTATAAGTACTATAATAGTCAGGAACAGGCAATGGATCTGTATACTAGCGATTACACGCGGTTTGTTGAAAAACCAGGAGTCCTAGACTTCGGGACGCCAACAAAACTAGATGCTAGCACCCTCAGGAAGATTTTAGCGGAAATCCAAGAATATAATAAACAGGTCAGTATAAAAATGAACATTGAGGGCCTTGGCACGCTGCTCTCAGATCATAGCCACTACCAAAAACGTTATGACATGCGCTACTTTCCGACTGTTTTGTTCCCTAATAAATCAGCAGAGAAAAAAGCAGCACTTCAAGGCAGGAATGCACTTTGTGAGTTCTTAAATAAGAAGGGAATCAAGAAAACCGACCAGGAAATAGACGCTATGCATCTAGGCCATAACTTTATCACTCCAGAGTATATGCCTGGAGGCTTTGATTGCACTTACTACCTCTCGTTACTGGCTGCGCCACACATGGTTAAAGTGGTAAAGAGCCAAGAGTTTGGTGGAAAGATTATGCGAGCAGGTAAGGGGATGAAGAAAGGCCCTCTTAATGGCCCTTTAGGGGTGGCGCTTAGGGGAGTAGCCAGAACCCCGGAAGAAGCTAACGACAGCAGTTTTTTGGATAAGTGTTGTCACATGTGGGGCTGTTAAGGTCGCTTCAGTGACAAAAAGCAGGGGCTCTCCTTTGTAGGAAGGGGCCCCTTTTCTATTTTAATGAGCGTGCAACCCATTATTTTCGGTGAAGCAATAAGAAAAAATGCTGTTGTGTGGCGGCAGCAAAGCACGTAGACATATAAACGTTGGCGAAATAGATTAAATCACTTGACAAAACGCTCATTTTCGTCAAAATAGAAGGTAATTGGGGCGTAGCCAAGCGGTAAGGCATTGGTTTTTGGTATCATGATCCCTGGTTCGAATCCAGGCGCCCCAGCCAGTTTTTCAGGAGCTATATGATCCGCATTGTTGCAGGAAGCGCAAGTCATCATTTAGGAAGCCTGGTTGCAGAGCAACTGGGAATTCCTGTTCTATTACCACAGTCAACACACTTTGCAGATGGGGAGTTAGACGTTTCCATTGATGCAGATTTGACGGGGAAAACGGTATATATTATTCAGTCGTTAGCAGTAGCCCCTAATGAGTACTTAGTTGAACTATTCTTGCTGATAGACTGTGCTTGCCGAAATGGCGCTAAAAGCATTACAGCAGTGATTCCTTATCTCGCGTATATGAGACAAGACAAGCACCAGGCGCATCATGCATATGCCTCCCCTGCTATTGCACAGCTTATATCCCAGTGTGTTGATAGGGTGATTCTAGTTGACCCTCATGTTCCACAGGTTGGTGGGTTCTTCTCTGTTCCTGTTCAGGAGATCTCTACAGCTCGATTATTTCAACAAGACATTATTAAGCGTGGATTACAGGACTGTGTGTTTGTATCTCCTGACCTAGGAGGGGTAAAGCGTGTAGAGATGGTTAAGCCAGATGCTGCAACAATTGCGGTCATTGAGAAAACACGGGATCCCGACGGCATCCATATGCACAGCTTGCTGGGGGATGTGTCTGGGAGAAGCTGTGTATTGGTTGATGATGTTATTGCTACGGGACACACCATTATCCAAGCTGCAAATTTGTTGAAGCAATATGGTGCATCTGCAGTTTACGTGTATGCAACGCATGCAACAATCCCCGAACGACTGCCTATCATTGCACAGGAATCAGCAATTGATGAGGTTGTAGTGACAGACACGATTGCAGGTATAGATAAAAAATATGTAAAACTTTCTGTCAACGCCGAAATTAGCGCTAGTATAGAGATATCAAATTTATCAAACGGAGATAGTGATGAAAGTCAAAGCAGAGAGCAGGGATCTTAAAGGAAAGCGTGCATGTAAGCAGTTAATGCGTCAAGGAAAGTACCCAGCGGTCTTATATGGGCATGGGACGCCAACTATGATGTTGCAGCTAGATAAGCGGATTATGGATGTTTTTATGAAAAAACACCCCGTTAAAACGCAGTTGTTTAGTGTAGAGGTTGGTAATGAGAGCCAAGAGGTGTTGGTTAAAGATATCAAGCGATCAACAAGGACGAACCAAGTTCAGCATATTGACTTTTACCAAGTCTCGAAGAATAAAGAGCTTCAGGTCAATACTCCTGTCTTATTCCAGCATGAAGAGACTTCTGTTGGCGTTAAAGAAGGAGGTGTCATTGATCACGTGATGACAGAGATTGCAATTAAAGTGTTTCCTCGCAACTTACCAGAGAGCTTATGTGTTGATATTGCAGACTTAGAAATAGGACAGTCAATTCACCTAAGTGAGCTGGTGTTACCTAAGGGAGTTAGCTTGCAACGGCCTGTAGCAGAAGATTATGACCCAATCATTGTCAGTATCCATGCACCGAAGGTTGTTGAAGAAGAGCCTGAGGTAGCAGCCGAACCTGAAGCTTCTTCAGAAGAAGGTGAAGCAAGCAATCCCGAAGAAAGCGAGCAGCCTTCACAGTAGTATTGTTGGCCCTACTATCAAGAACGTGTGTTAAAAGTGGTTGTTGAAAACACCGCCTAGAGAGGTAAAGTACGCCAAGCGATCATCAGGTGCTTGTTCGAGTGTCTCACGCTCCTGAATTTGTTCTCTATCTCCAAAGAATGCTTTGTCGGATTGTTTCCGTGTCTCGGTATGCGGTATATCCCGGTACTTTGTTACAAGAGAAAGCTTTCTATTAGGGCTCTCCACCCTGTCAGTGTAGGACTCCTCCACAATCTTTAGTAACTTTAAGTCTGGTTGCTTTTCTAGTACCCCAACCCTTAGTTTTAGTTTGTACTTCAGGGTCAGTTTATATAAAGGTAAAGAGCTATGTAATAGTGCTATAAATGACTTGATATAGAAGGGAAGCAAGGACCCACAGATGGCAGTTGTAGCCATCATGGCAAAAACAGGGGTTGGTACGAAGAGGTACAAGCAAAGTGCTAAGGTGAATGCCACAGCACCCACTAAAAAGTGAGTGAGCGTTGTTTTGTTTAGGATGGGGCTCTTTCTTTTATACAAGTTAGCATAAGGGTCGGCACCCAGTAGTTTAAACCGCTTGTTCTGATCTTGGTCAGGATGTACCAGCTGTGCATATATATGCGTAGCGGTAAAGGCAGTTGTAACTGCAAAAAAGAGACTAGCAATAACCAAGCCCGCAACGGGAGATAGTAAAGAAAGAGCTGCAGCAATTGAGGCACCAGCAATTGCTAAGATAGAATTAAGTCGGAATTTTGAGTATTTCTTTTTTTCAATAAAGGGGTAAGTAAATTCGCGTAATGGGGGAAAACTATATTTGTCTGTTTATACTTTTTTCATTAACTTCTCCTGTTTGTGTTGCTAATGCAACACATTATCAGCGCCTTGCCATACTCTCTTGGTTGAGTTTTGCTCTATCTGGTGCTGATAAAGGTGTGTGGAGTTGTACTAAACAAGCTGAAATGTTAGCTTAACGCTATTGATATAGGGAAAATGATGCGTATTCTAGCAGGTTTGGGGAACCCGGGCAAAAGTTATGAAAACCACCGACACAATGTTGGTTATTGGTTAATTGATGCGTTGATTGATAAGCACCAGCTGAGCAGAAAAGAAAAGCCCGGGTATTTTGTATACCCTTGGCAGCATGATCATGGAACCACATACTTACTGAAGTCAAAGCAGTACATGAATGATTCGGGGTTAGCAGTAAGGCAGCTTGCTCAGTTTTATAAAATCACCCCAGAAGACATCTGGGTGGGGTATGACGATATGGACTTCTTGCCAGGCCAAGTCCGGATCAAAAAGCAAGGAGGCGCTGGTGGACATAATGGGATTAAAAGTATTATAGCACACATGGGCCCAGTTTTTCATCGTTTAAGGTTTGGTGTTGATCGCCCACTCAGCCCCGAGGAGGTAAAGCATTACGTGCTTACCCCCCCTTCTGCTGCTGATCGGCAGAAGATTGAAGAAGCCGTTGGGGTTGTGCTATCTAACATTGATTTGCTGTTACAAGGAGAGTATGCACGGTTTACAGAGGCCTTACACTCTGAAACGTAATCTTACATAATATTGGGGATCACCTTGACCCATTACCAGAAGAAAAGTATGATAAGCAACTGAAAAGTTACAAATAGAGTGAATTATGGCGTTAAGTTGTGGCATTGTTGGGTTACCAAACGTAGGGAAGTCTACCCTGTTCAATGCATTGACCAAAAATGAGATCCCTGCTGAGAATTACCCCTTCTGTACTATTGAGCCCAATGAGGGCGTAGTATGGGTTCCGGACAATCGTTTAACCAAGATTAATGCATTGGTACCAACTCAAAAAGTCATTCCGACTGCGATGAAGTTTGTGGATATTGCGGGTCTTGTTAAAGGTGCGTCAGAGGGTGAAGGACTTGGGAATAAGTTTCTGGGTCATATTCGTCAGGTAAGCGCTATTATTCACGTAGTCCGCTGCTTTGAAGACATAGATGTGGTGCATGTAGACAACCATGTTAATCCCATCAGTGATGTAGAAACCATTGAGTATGAGCTTTGTCTTGCTGACTTAGAAGTTGCAGAGCGTGCAAAGCAAAAAGCCAAAAAGCAGGCAAGCAAAGAACAAATGCAGGCTTGGGAAGACATCACTGCCCTCCTTATGGCGCAGTCTCTTTTAACGGAAGAAAATGTATCGGAAGAGGCCTGGGGGTTGTGTCAATCCCACCAGCTTTTGATGGCAAAGCCTATGTTTTATTTGGCGAACTGTAATGAAGGCCTTGAAGGCCCAGCAGTTGATGCGCTAGAAGCGTATGCCGCAGGAAAGGGCGCAGATGTTATCCGAATTTCTAGTAAAATTGAAGCAGAAATTGCACAGCTTGATAAGGATGAACAAGCGTTATTCTTGAGTGAGCTGAATCTAACAGAACCAGGCTTGGATAAAGTCATTCGAGAAGGGTATAAACTGCTTGATCTACAAA
The DNA here is from genome assembly GCA_040264995.1 of Gammaproteobacteria bacterium. GTDB lineage: Bacteria > Pseudomonadota > Gammaproteobacteria > Comchoanobacterales > Comchoanobacteraceae > Synchoanobacter. Next base: position 12,329 of record JBDQHG010000020.1, read on the forward strand.
CGTTTATCACCGCAGGAGAAAAAGAAATCCGTGCCTGGACGTTCAGAAGAGGGTCTTCAGCGCAGATAGCTGCTGGTGTGATTCATACTGATTTCATTAAAGGCTTTATTCGTGCAGAGGTTGTTAGTTTTGATGACTTCATTTCTTGTGGAGGAGAATCAGGCGCTAAAGAAGCGGGCAAGTGGCGCTTAGAGGGTAAGGCATATGAAGTTAAGGATGGGGACGTTATGCACTTTAGGGTAAACTCTTAGCGGTTTAATACCGTATGAATGGCCTTGAGACGAGCCTGCTCGATGAGGTTTTGGCGCTCATGAGGTTTGCTTCCTTGAATAACAGCGGAAATATCAAGTGTATTCATGGTATCACAAAGCTTTAGCCAGGTCGGTTTATTGGCGCTATTAGGCATAGAGTTGATAATAGTTAGCGCCCGAGATAAACGTCTAAAAGGGTCTAGTCTTTTTAGTGCTGCAAGCACATCAACCTCTGGCGGCAACACGTCTAAGAGCAAAACGGTTTTTTGGTCATGAATAATCTTCATACTATCAGCAATATTCGAAGGGGGAGATAGCTTGAGAAATCCGGAGATATCATCCTGGTGCCAAAAGGCAGAGAGCATGCGCATAATGTCATCAAGTTGTGACGTTTTAATGTTGTCAGCAAAAGTCGGACTTAGCTGCAAGCCAATGGCAGTTAGCGCACCACAGTCTTTAAGTGTTGTCCAAAATAAGTCAAACCTTGGGTGTTTCGCTGCTTTATACACCTCAAGCCAAATACGTTCTGTTGGTAAAGACCCAAGCTCATCAGGTGTCTGGCTAATGGTGCGCATGAGTTGCAGAGTGTCTGGGTGAATTGAAAAGCTGGGAAGGTAGGCTTGGAACCTAGCTATGCGTAACACCCTGAGCGGGTCTTCTACAAAGGCATCAGAGACATGTCTCAGTAGTTTGCCCTGTACGTCCTTTTGCCCGCCGTAAGGATCAATAAGCTTCCCTGAGGCGTCTTGAGCAATGGCATTAATGGTTAGGTCTCGACGCAAAAGATCTTCTTCAAGTGTGATGGTAGTAGCAACTTCCATTTCAAAGCCATGGTAGCCAACACTTGTTTTTCGTTCTTTTCGAGCCAGCGCATACTCCTCATTCGTTTCGGGGTGTAGAAACACAGGAAAGTCCTTTCCAACTTGCTTGAAGCCTAGCTTAATCATTGATTCAGGGCTCTCCCCTACCACAACATAGTCTTTTTCTGTTACAGGGGTGCCAAGCAGTTGGTCTCTGACTGCGCCTCCTACTAAGTATAAGTCCATATAGGCCTCCGTTTTGGTAATTATAGGGGGAAAGCGCTTGATACACAACAACGGGACATGAATTACTGTCGCCACAGTCGGCTTGGCGGAAAGAAGCATAGATACAATGCCTGGAGCGTATAGCCTATGAGATGCGGGAACACAACCAGGGTAAAGAAGAAAGTGCTTGTAATTGTCGGATGACAAAAATAGACTGTTAATATGAGTATTCAATATCAAGAAATGATCACGAAGGGTTTTTTAGCACAAGTTGTTAAGCACATATTTCTGTGCCGAATCCCTGTGCTGTCAACCATTATCATATGGGTGTATGCCAAAATCATGAGCGCAGACTTTTATGGCCATAGCATCAGAGACTTTGATTGCCTGCTGTCTTTCTTCTTAAGAAGAAGAGATTTAACTGCGAAAATGCGAGGCCAAAACTTAAAAAAAGGGTTTGTGAGCCCCGCAGAGGGAAGCATCGTTTTTTGGGGGAAATTATCTCATAATAGCACCATGCCTATCAAGGGGGCCGGGTTTACAGTATCTAAGCTGTTAGGGTTTGCTGCACCCGAGTATCAAACAGGGTTTGTAATCTATCTTTCACCTGGAAACTACCACCATGTACACGCACCAGATAATATGACTGTTGAGGGGTTTTATGAGCTTCCTGGGGCGTTAAAAAGCGTAGCACCCTCTTTGATTGATGCCCACCCTCAGCTCTTTGCAGAGAATTTAAGGCAGGTAGTGATTGCGAGGACACAGTCAGGTAAAAAAGTTGCTATTGTTTTAGTTGGTGCACAAAACGTAGGTGCTATTCACTGCCCCAAGCTAATTGGTTGGGAGCCAGACGTAGAAGTCTCTTATGAGAAAGGGGAGCCGCTTGGCTACTTCTCCCTAGGGTCTACCGTTGTGGTTTTATCAGATCAAGACGTTCCATCACCCTATGAGTTGGGCGCTGAAGTTGATGTTCTAGATCCATTATTTGGGGAGACAGATGAAAGCAATTGAAATCCAAGGGTTAAAAAAAACGTACGCTAATACCAAAGCGCCTGCGCTTGATGGCGTCTCATTAACAGTTGACCAAGGTGATTTTTTCGGGTTGTTAGGCCTAAATGGGGCAGGAAAAACAACATTAATACACACCCTTGTGGGCCTGGTTAAGCCTTCAGGAGGTAGTGTCAGGATACACGGCCATGACGTTACTAAAGACCCATATATGGCTAAAAAGTTAACTGGAATTGTGCCCCAAGAGATGAATATTAACTTCTTTAATACGGTAAAAGAGGTCATGTTCAACCATGGGGGGTATTATGGGATGACGCGTGCCCAAATTGAAAGCCGATATGAAGAAATCCTGGGAGACCTGCACTTATTGCATAAATCCAACAGTATGCTCAAAGAGCTATCTGGTGGAATGAAGCGGCGTGTATTGCTAGCAAGAGCCTTACTGATCCAGCCAAAGGTGCTAGTTCTTGATGAGCCGACAGCCGGTGTAGATGTGGAGCTAAGGCAAGACGTGTGGCGGTTGTTAAAAAAGGCAAATAAAAGAGGAACAACCATTTTGCTTACGACTCACTATATGGAGGAAGCTGAGTATTTGTGTGAGAACTTAGCCATCCTTCACCATGGAAACATCATAGACCAGGGGCATAAATCTTCCCTGTCTCTATCTGATCAGACAAGACACCTCGTGCTACATCTTCAGTCAGAAATTGATACGGTATATGAGCAAGAGCTAGTTGAGGTGGAGAAAAGAGATCAGAAAACCTTGTCACTACAAGTTCACCCAGGGGCTGACTTGTCTCTATACTTACAAAAGCTAGAAGCACAGGGCGTTAAAGTTGGGTATGTTAGCAGCCCAACAGGCCGCTTAGAGCAATATTTTAGGTCTCAGACAAAGTGACCTGAGGTCAGTATCCGCTTAACTGCTTGCCTCAAAAGGACTGCTAAGCCCAAAGAACTCAGCGGTGGTTTTAACTCCCGAGTAGGACACAAGGGGCCACAAAAACTCACAAGACTTTTTAACAGGATCGTCTCTAAGCTCTTCGACCGTAGTGTTGAGGGCCTTGACAATAAGTTGCTTGGCCATAAAGGCCTCGGTGGTTAATAAGGGCAAAAGCAGTAATGCCCGAAGTTGCAACCCTGGCAAAGGCAGCCAGGAGAAAACGGCCAGGCCAAGTAATAGCATCGTGTTCTCTTGAAGGGATGCGTAGCAACTAGGTAAGCGGTTTTCTAATCGCTTAATGCGTTGGCCCCAAAAAACAGCTGAGCCCATGGAGGCTTGAGCAAAAACAATAGCGCCCAGTAATATCGGCACCAATATGACAACGGGAAAGGCAAGAAGAAGACTGAGAACTTTTGGTAGGGTTAGGATTAATGCCGCATAAGAAAGCATCGCAAATAAGACAACACGCCTCTCTGGTTTATTGCTAGGAAAGTGCTGTTGAAAGTAGGTGTACGCAGCTGACTTTACTTGTCTTGCTGTTTCTGACAGCTCCTCTAGACCTTCATGTAAAAACTTAATCATGTGTTAATTCTCATATGTTTTAAATTATTCTATCAAAGTCTTCCCCTGCCGTCTATAAAAGTCATGGGAAGTATTTCACAAAGGGGAAGGTTCTCGATATAATATAGGCTAATAT
>JBDQHG010000021.1:0-14724 GCA_040264995.1 Gammaproteobacteria bacterium
GTCCATAACCTGGTTTTTACCATACTGAAGTATTAATTCTTTTTGGGGGGTTGCTAAATAGAGGTGGTTTGGCCGGATGGTGCTTTTGTGGTGCTGGTAGATCATGTTATCTGTAACAGGAATAATGGTGACAAGGTTCGCCTTTGTTCCAAGCGTACCAATTCCGTTTTGAACCTGCGTGAGGTATTTAGTGTCACATTTCGTACCGCAAGGCACGAGAACAGACCAGCTGTAATTACTGCGAGGAAGGGGATGGACAATTTCATTAATAGGGTAGGAGTGCTTAACCCAGTCCCCTTTATTTTGTAACTCACCAGCGTAGCTCAAAATTTGGAGGATTATCGCAAATACCATTGGGGCAATAAAGACTAAAAGCATCCAGTATAGAGTATTCTGTCGGTTATTGGCTGTTCGGGTTTGCATATTTACGGTTACATTATCTCTAGGTTCAATCATACCATAGGGGACAAATGGGGTAAACTGAAAATGTTTTGGGATACAGATAGATGCTGTCTAGCTCTCTTTACCGGTTTTTTGTTTGGCTTGACGATAGACATAAAAACAAGCGAGCAAGGTCAATAGTAAGAACTGTATCGCATAACTAACATGCTTGAACACTTGATCTAAGGAGGGTATAGAAACGCTTTGGTCTTTGGTGTCATCTAGTATCACTATGTAAGGAGGTAGTTGAACATTGATTGTGCGACTAAACAACTCTAGATCAAGCTGCCCAACAATATAAGCTAGGCTAGGTATTGCTGGGTTGGATGAGTCAATTTGATCAGGTTTTATGCTGTTCTGTGCCATCCTAAAGGGGGCTGAGGTATTAAAGAAGACAGTTCCATGAATGGATGAAAGAGAGGGGATATGGACCTTGGTTTGGAAGCCAAGGCTAACAAGTATGTTGCCATGTTCTGTTGCAAACGGCACCCAAACCTGGTAGCCAGGTATATGGTGTAATGATCTTGGTTGGACAAATAGGTGTTCAGAGACAAACTGTCCATTAAGCTGAGTTGTATCGAGGTGGTTTTTTTTTGTGATATTGTCAGGGGATATTTCAGCGTGGGGATGGTTAAGTAGGCTGAGCTTATATTGAGCCCGTTGGACTTGCCAGAAGGTAAGGGCTAAGCCAAGAACCAGAAGGAAGGACATTAGGGCCTGTGTTTTGTTAGGTAGGAAATACGTTTTCCACTCCCTTTTTTGGCATTGAGTTTTTAGCGTGTTTCCCATGTAAAATCGAGCATTTCCTAATGGTTAGAATGTAGGCTATCAGGTTGCTGGATTAAATACTAGTAGGATATCTTGATTCAGCAGGATGAATCCGATAGCTTAATAAGGGAAGGATAAGGAAGTATATAATGCTAAAAGTAGTTATAGTGTTTTTGTTGCTGGTGGTTTTAGTTGTGCTGGCCTTAGCGTTAAGAAACTTATTTTTAGGTGATAAAAGCAAACTTGACCGTTCGTTTCAATTAAGAATAGGGCTGTCAATACTGCTAGTAGGTTTTGTATTGGCTGCTTATGGCTTAGGGATGATAGAGGTCGCATCATCCGTGCAGTTTTTATAGGGGGACGTAATGTTTAGAGTGGGATCAGGTGAGTTTTTGGTGGTGGTTTTTGTGGCAATGCTATTTTTAGGGCCTAATCAAATTAAAGCGCTTATTAAGAAGTGGATGGAGGTTTTGAATATGGTTCGTCAAACGACTCAGCAGCTTTCAGATGAAGTAGATTCAGAGTCTAGTGCTAGCTCAGATAAGTAGAAGTTGATGATTGAGTATTGGTATGAGCTACGTGCTAGAGTTTTAAGGTGTATGGTATCGTACTTAGTTTTTTTTATTATATATTTTTATTTCTATGATTATTTATATCAGTTTATTACCCTACCTATTCAGGGGCAAGCGTATGGGGTTCTGATTAGTCAGGACATTATTGATCCCTTGGTCATCCCAGTCACATTGTCATCACACTTGAGTTTATTAACAGTTTTGCCAGTATTCCTGTTTCAGTTATTGTCATTCGTGCGCCCTGCGCTTTACCAGAAAGAAAAGGTTGTTATTGATATTACGGGGGTTCTGGCAGTAGTCTTATTTTATGTTGGTGCAGCACTGAGCTTTTTTTTAGTTGAGCCACTGTTAATTCACTTTGTGCAAAGTTGGCTGCCCCCGGGTATTATGTTTTTACCTACGATAAGAAGTTTTATTGATTTTAGTTTAGACCTGGCGATAGCCTTTGGAGTGGCATTTGAGGTTCCTGTGATTTTAATGATTGCAGTGATGTTGGGTTGGGTTTCAGTAGACTGGGTCCGATCCAGAAGATCATGGTGGGTAGTGGGGCTGTTTTTCTTTGCGATGGTATTGACACCCCCCGATGTTTATTCACAAGTTGTATTAGCGTTACCTATGTGGGCTTTGATCGAGTTAGTTCTTATTGTCGGAAAACAGTTGAAAAGAGACACATCTGATTGAAATATTTATTGAAAATGTATACTATGCCAAAGATTCATATGGTTATGTAATATGCAAAAGTCGTTACGCAGTCGCTTAGAGTCTATATTAGAGCGTTATCATGCGCTGGAACAAGAACAAATGAACCCTGATGCAATGTCCGACCATAAGGCATTCGAACGTGTTGGGAAAGAGATGCACAGTTTGATTAGCGTAGTGGAGCTGTATAAGGAGTATTTGGATCTTGAGGCTGAGATGGCCGGCGCTCAAGAGCTTAAGGCAAGTGATGATGCGGAGATGGTTGAGTTTGCTCATATTGAGATTGAAGGGATTACGGTTAAGTTAGCGGAGTGTGAGCGAGCACTTATGCTAGAGTTACTGCCTAAAGACCCTGATGATGATAAAAATATTTATTTGGAAATTAGGGCCGGTGCTGGAGGAGATGAAGCGGCATTATTTGTGGCAGATTTATTGAGAATGTATTTAATGTATGCTGACACTCAAAACTGGAAGTACGAAGCTGTTAGTCAATCTAGCTCAGCCCAAGGTGGCTTTAAGGAGGTCATCTATTCACTCAAAGGCAAAGAAGTGTATAGAATGATGAAATATGAAAGTGGCACACATCGAGTGCAAAGGGTTCCAGAAACTGAATCCCAGGGAAGAATCCATACATCTACGGTGACGCTAGCAATTTTACCACAGGTTGAGAAGATAGGTGAGGTGGCAATCCAGTCACAAGATTTAAGAGTAGATACATTTAGGGCTAGTGGAGCAGGAGGGCAGCACGTAAATACAACTGATTCTGCTGTTAGGATCACACATATTCCAACAGCTACAGTTGTTGAGTGTCAGGATGAGCGCTCTCAACATAAAAACAAAGCTAAAGCCATGGCGCTGTTGACTGCGAAGATTTTGCAGCAGCAGCAAGCGAAACAACAACAAGAGTTGTCTCAAGAGCGGTCAGTACAGGTTGGGTCAGGTGAGCGGTCTGAACGAATTAGAACCTATAACTTTCCTCAAGGGCGGATGACCGATCATAGAATTGGCCTAACATTGTATCGACTTGATGAGTTACTGCAAGGAGATTTAACGGAGCTGATTGAGGTATTAATTAGAGAAGATAAGGCTAAAAAGTTAGCAGGCTTAATGGATGGCTAACAGATTATATGACCTATGTTTGGTATACCAAAGGCAGAGTTCGTCGAGTAACGCGTTTCAAGAGGTGTCTTGGATAATAACTCATGTGTTAGGGTGTAGTTCTGCCCAAATCCACACAAAATCATTAAGTGACTTCTCAAAGAGTTTGGTGTCCCAGTTACAGCAGTCATTAGTGTTATACGCTCAAGGTGTTCCTTGTGCGTATATTGTCCAGTCAGCACCATTCTATAACCTTGAGATAATTGTAAAGCCTGGCGTGTTGATTCCAAGAAGGGATACGGAATGTCTCGTGGATGCAGTATTAAGCCGAATTCAAGAGGGGGATCGTGTTTTAGAACTCGGCGTTGGTAGTGGGGCAGTTAGTTGTGCAATTGCCCACGAGTGTAAGAATTTGCAAATAAGTATCATTGGAATTGATCGGTCTAGGCTAGCGATCGAGGTAGCACAACAAAATGTTGATAAGTATGACTTGAGTCATGTGGTTACATTGCAAGAAGCAGATTGGTATGATCCAATCAGTATTGACCCAGTGGATATTATTGTGAGTAACCCTCCATATATTGCATTGACTGATCAGAGAGTTTCCCCTCAGGTTAAGGAGCATGAGCCTGGGTCAGCACTATTTTCAGAAGCAGATGGCTTAGCAGATATTGAACATATCTTAAGGATAGGACATCAGTATTTGAAGAAAGGTGGCCAGATGGTAATTGAGCATGGCGACAGGCAGCAAGACCAGGTGGTAGCATTATTTAAATCCTTGGGCTATAGTCATTGCCGAGCGGACTCCCACGGAGAGTTGCCCCGAGTTGTCTCAGCAGTACTTGTTAATTGATCAACAATTGCACTCCTGACGCGGTCTAGATTTTGGTAAGGTGCATTTGCTTGAAAGTCACTGTCTTGAAAGGCCTCAGTGTCAAATCCCACAACTTCTGCAAAGTGTTTTAATGCCATGTCTTTCGGATTTACGCTATAAGCCCTAGATGCTTGTATCCATGTAAGTATGCCCTGTTGCTCTTGGTAAGTGAGATCAAGTTTCAAAGCTGTCTTCATAGGCGCAATAAGCAGCTGTATATACAACAATCTTGCCTCATGTTTTGTGGCATGGCAAAAACTTATAAAGGTGGTCACCATGTTTTGCATGGACCCGTCTAATGAGAGGGAACTAGCATTTGCGCCTTTTAATAGGGTGTTGGTGATTATAAATAGACGCGTAATTGACAGCTCAAATATGAGAGAGAACGCTGATATTGCATTCAAGGTCCTAGCGTAATGATCTAAGTGCTCTAGGCTAGCATCTTTAAAGAGTTCAATAAAAAGGTCTACCATTAGATATAATATATCTTCCACATTTTTAGTGGCGGTGATTTTTTGTAGGAACGATTTTGCATCAACTGGGCCCTCTTCCTTAGCATGGGCTTCTATAATAACAGAAGATAAGGGAGTATTAGAATCAGGAGCTAAGTAGTTGATGATGAATAGTTCGGTAGGATTGGTTGGGAAAAGGCAGCACGTAGTAAACTGGCTTCCTAGTTCAGCAACTATGATGTTAAGTGTTGCTTTTAAGGTGGGGTGTTGAGGTATGGAGAAGAAAGGGTCTTCTAAAGATATTAGCTGGCATTCGGGTTTGAAGGTTGTAGGATCAAACTCATACCATGGAATTTTTTTACTATAAGACTGTGTTGATGTGGTTAAGAATGCTAAGAACCAATGCAGGGTCTCTCGAAAACCTATCTTGGGCAGGAATCTATAGGGGAGTCCAAGTTCTGCTAATATAGTTAATAGTTCACGCTTAGACCTAGAAGAAGCATTAAAATATGGAATTATTCCATCATATTTTTCCTCAATGATTAGTCTAGATATCTCCTGTTTAGTTCTGAGGCTATCACTCTGCTTAAAGGTGGAGGCGTTCCTAGCGCTTGATCCTGTTCTCATGTCAGTCATTCCTATGTTAGATTATTGTGAAGCTAGATTAGCATGCAGTGATAGTCTTTTTCAAGACTGTTAAACATTAGATGACTTATTTCATAATTTTGCACTATCATTCGTTACAAAATCTAGTTATACTAAAAGTAGGTTCTTTCACAGGGAATAGGTGCTGGAAAATGAAAGCAAAGATTTTTGTGTTATTTGGGTTCCTGGTTGCGTTAAGTGGCTGCGTGCAGCGACAAAAAGTCGACCTTGAGGGACAAATATTTGCAGATGTTCAGTACTCTGTAGGTGGTGCAACACTAGTTATCAACTCTAATTTGATTTTTGATAGCGATCGTAAGTCGTTAAGGCCGGAGGCTGTTCAGGTCCTAAGGTCCTTATACCGACAGATATCAGGCGAATACTTCACTAGGGTACATGTATCGGCCTATTGTGACAATGCGGTTACAGAGAGAACAGCAGCTGAAGTTACAGATTACCAGGCACAAGTTGTAGCGGGTTACTTTTGGTTTAGGGGTATCCCAGCCTCGGAAATTGAGCTAGAGGGGCTAGGGTTTTCTCAACCAATTGCAGATATGGATACACCTCAAGGTGTGTTTGTTAATCAAAGGATAGAAGTTTTATTAACGTGAGGTGCGTGATGTTAGTCCGGCTTATTGTTTCACTGCTATGTTTTTCTAGCAGCTTGTTATGGTCCAATGATATGTTGCTCAGTGATGAGTCTTTTATGCCTTACGATGATATGAGGCAACTAATTGTTCGAGGGGATGTGAATGTGATCATGGGGGGCGATAGTCACCTGAATGTCATTGAGTTTGATTCTGATGTGGTCAAGGTTTCTCAGCTTCCTGGTGGCGTTATTGAGCTTTCCCCTGCTTCAGCATCACGCTTTAACAGCCTGATTGTGGCACCAACGGTAGTGGTTAGGTCAAATAATAGGTTTCGTGATCTTTATCAACTAACTATCCGTGATTCAAGTTCTCTGGTAGCTAAAGAGCTTGAATCTAGCTCGTTATCTGTTGAGGTAAAGTCTAATGGCAGTGTGATGATTGAAGGAGTGATGAACTTAAATTATTTACAAGTGACGGAATCAAGTGACGTAGAGATATATTGGGTTGATTCGCATAGCTTGGATGTTAGTGTTGAGCAAGGAAATGTAGTGCTTGCTGGTCGAACAGACTTCTTAACGTTAAAAGGTATGGCTTCGGCGGAAATTGATGCATCGGGTTTAATTTCTAAGCGGTCGTGGGTTTCTGGTGTTGAGAATGCCAATATCTCTATATTCCCAACAGACGAGCTATTCGCATATACAAGAGGAAGCTCTATCGTTGATGTGAAGCAAAAGCCAAAAACATACGCAGCTCTAAACCAAGCACCATCAACCATTGTCTTGAATTATGTTGAGATGGAACAAAGAGCAAGTGCTGCAGCACGGTTAGATAGATAACCCTAAAGTAAGCAGATTTGTTCAACGTGGCTCAATATCTTTTTTTGTAGACTCGGCAGTGTCAAAGCATTTGTGGTGAGTTTAACGAGTGCTAGCGCCCCCACTTTATCAATATGCTGATTACAGGCTATCGTATGTGTGACCCAGTGAGCTTTTTGGTGTGCAAAACGCCGTTTCAGTGAGTAGTGACTTGCAGGCAGGTCTGCTAGAATGTGTTCACAAGCAGTATGTATGTCAGAAATAGCAAGGTTAAAGCCAACACCTGCAAGAGGGTGGATGGTGTGCGCTGCATTCCCAATAAGGTAAATTCTTCCATAGTGAAAAGAGTTAGCAAGCTGTAGTTTTAAAGGCGTGGCGCTCTGGTGCTGAATGTCGATTATATGACCTAATGAGGTTAATGGTGTTAATGCCGCCTTTAAACCATTTTGAGTAACTTCTTGGTGTAATGCTTCTGTGCACGATAGGATTAGTGCTGATTGATGAGGGTTTTTGGTGGGGAGAAGTGCTAATGTTCCTTGATTATCAAAACGCTGGTAGGCAAGACGAAGTTTTTCTGTGTGAGTGACAATTGCGGTATGCGCGGTTTGTTGATAGTCATGTTGAGAGCAGGGTATGGGCGTTTGAGCTCGTGTCCACGACTTATTTCCGTCGCAGGCTAAAATATGCGATGCTTTAATTTCAGAGGTTGTGCCAGAAGTGGATATTTTAATCGTGTTTGGCGTAATGGATTTAGGGAGAGACTTAGCCCAGGGAATATCTAGCTCACGCCTTTTAGCCTTTAGTTTAGCAAGAAGCTCTTGGTGTGTAACAATATAGCACAGTGCTGAATGCTTTGATTGTTTAGCATGTATTGAAAGCTCCTGTGAAAAAGGCTGTAAGGTCATTTGTGTGACAGGCTGTGAATCAAGATAGATTTGAAGGGTGTGCAGTCGTGCTATATTTCCTGGGTGAAGGGCATAAACCATGCCTTTGATCGACTTGGGCTCTGGGCCAATTAAGGTTACGTCCATTCCATGGCTACGTAGGTAAATTGCAGCTAGCAGTCCTGAGGGGCCGGCGCCAATAATAGCGATATTCTTAGTCATAGCGATTACCAAATTGCCATACAATGTCTTGTAGGATAGGAGAAAAGTATTGGGTGGATAAAGCGGAGTGTGCTATCAACTGGTGTATTCTCTTAGGTGAGGAGAGTTGAGTCATTCGTTTAAATAGCTGCTGATTGCTAATCTGCATTTTATTTCCGAGGTCCTGAAGTGAGTGTTGATTGACGTTGCTAATACCATGTAGTGTTTTGAGGTTATGAATAGCGTGATTTAAGCCTTGTGCTGCAACTGGGGAAATCGTCATAGCAGCATTTCCTAGTAAAAGGATAGAGTTCTTGTAGCAAGAGGCCGTTAGCTCAGGGGTAAAGCTATGCTTCGTTTGTGGGCCAAGATTTGAGAGAGTGTAGTGATAACCAACCATTGACTTAATTTGTTCTAACCCTAGTTCACTATCAATGGGGGTAGCGCTAGTTAGAATGATCATTCCAGGTGAACCAGGGATTACACCTAGTGTAACACTGGTGCCTTGATGCTGGGCAACTCGCTGCATGAGGGTGTATTCAGTAGGACCTTCAACATTCAGGGTAATAAGGTGTGCATATTGGGTTGGGAGCGATGTAGAAGAGAAGTTATCGTTCTTTTTAGAAACCGAGCGGCTTCCATCGCAGGCAACTAAGAGGTCTGAGGTATAAGTTTTTTCTGGATTGTTTGTTGTAAATCGGATCTGGCTGTTTGGTGAAATGGAAACCTGCGTTATAGCTGTATCAGTATAGTTAGAGTGATCTAGAAGACAGGTAATAAGGTCAGCGTATTCAATGGCACAGCACAGGTTGTTTTGATCATAGTCTTGAGCTGATATATGGAGGTGGTGGAAGTGATTTTGTTTTGTGATTTTTAACGCCGAAAAAGATTGTTGAACAGTTGGCTTAATACCTAAGTCTGCAAGAAACTGCAGGTTGGTTTCTGTAATTAACAGTTTTTTAGTAGGCAAGTTTTTGAGGCGTGGGCCAAATATGCGATAGGGCCATTGCCGAATTTGGCAGATGCGTTCTGTAATGAGCCCGACAGGCCCTGTTCCAATAATATCAATAATCATTCACGAATCATTTCTTCAATATCTTGTACTTGTTTTACTGCTTCATGTGTCAAGTTTTCGTGGCCATTGGGTGTAATGAGGATGTTGTCCTCAATGCGCACACCTATCCCGTAGAAGTCATTGGGTTCAGAAACATAAATCCCGGGCTCTATTGTAATCACCATGCCTGGCTGAAGTGTGTCGTCATTCAAGGGTATATCATGCACGTCAAGGCCCATTGTATGTCCGACTCGGTGGGGAAAGTATGTCAGATAAAGTTGTTTTTCTGTGATTTCATCAATACTCCCATTTAGGATTTTCAAATCAATGAGGTGCTGACAAATTCGAGATACTGCATGTCGGTTAATATCGGAAAATTTGGCATTAGGCTTACAAAGACCGATCGAGGATTCTTGAGTGTCTAGCACGGCCTCGTAGATGGCCTGTTGTTTTCCAGAGAAGCGTCCGTTTGCGGGGAATGTTCGGGTGATATCTGCGGCATACTCGGAGTATTCGCATCCTGCGTCCACAAGAACTAAATCTTGTTTTTGGATATCACTATTATTTTTGGTGTAATGAAGCGTGCAGGCATTGATGCCTGCTGCTGCAATGGTTGGATACGCCAATGACTGAGAGCCAAGTCGCATGGTTTCATTTAAAAATAAGCCAGCAACAGCGTTTTCATTAGAGAGGTTATGTGCTTGCTGCATGAGTACATTATGTGCTTTAGCAGATATGCTGCATGCTTGTTTAATGCAGTGAATTTCATGAGGGTCTTTAATAATACGCATATTGTTGATCAAAGGGGTGCCATCGCCAATGGTTGAAGGTAACTTGATATGTTGGGGGTGGTCACCAATAGTTAGGAGCGACTGGCACGAGCTTAAATGCTTGGGTAATGTCTCTGCTAAGCTAGCTAGGCTTTGCCATTGGTCAATTGCTAGCTCCTTGGCCGCCTCTTCTCCCATGAGTAAGCCATCCCATAGCGTGCGCTTGGGGTCATTGGCTCGTGACCAGAGAATGGTGTGAGAGGGTGTTATGAGGAGCCAAGCGTCAGATTCCTGAAACCCACAGAGGTAATAGAAGCTTCTATCTGGATGGAAGGGGTAATAAACATCGTGGTTCCTGGGTGTTTCAGCAGGCTGACGGACAAGCAGTGCCTGATTAGGTTTAAGTGTGGACTGGATGTACTGCTGACGAGATTTAAACGCTTCCATTGATTTCTCCTTTTGGAACAATGTATCACAAAAAAGAGATTATGTCAGCAGACGTAATACATTCTGTCTGGGATGTAGCAAGCTTGCTGTAGTTCTGGTGTTGAGCGGGGGAGTAAGGTTGCTTGTGGTTTGTAAGTCCGGTTTTTGTTGTAATGTACTTTGTTCTATTCAGGTAGCTGGAAATAGAGAAAACATATCGTCCAGATATTATCCAGGGGGGGGGGGGGGTAAAATTATTGGTGTAAAGCGGATCTGATAAAATACGTAGCTAAGCATAATCGATTAACCTCAGGCCCTAAAAAAGGGCTAGGAGAAAGAATCAGTATTGACTTAATGGAAGGTAGAGCGGTTAGATCGGCATCATCTCGTTCAAGGGTATGCGATTATCATAGTGTTATCAATCATGTATAGTAATAGAGCTACTCTCTACCAATGCCTCAGAAGTTATGCTAAGATTGTTGAAGTTGCTATAGCAGAGGAGTATAAACAATGGTAAATAATAAACAATTTCTCAGAAATATCTACATAATGATAAAAAAATCTGTTATGGGTGCAGTATCTGAGGTAAAGCGAATACATAGCTCACCCCTTTCAATGATCATGACTTCAACAAATATCTCAACCGTGGTTTTTATGTATGCTAATGAGTCCTACAAAGGTAATGACCCAATCCTGTTTCCATACATTATAGGGGGTCTAACTGCCTTGATTATGTCAGCCTACATATTTGGCGAAAGTGACTAATTCCTCTCTTGCATAATCCCGCTTATTAACAAACCAATGAAATGTTAGAAGGCGAAAATGTTAAGAAAATGCTCTTTCGAATACAACGGCTATACAAGCTAGCGGTACTAGCAAGCCAGTCTTCATGGGATAGAAACCATTATTAGAGATAGGCTAAAATTTATTATGTGGAGCATGAAAATTCATCAATAAGAGCAGTTATTTTAGTCTGGAATATTATTAGGTCATTTAAAGGACCAAAAATATTTACAAGTAGTGCAGTGGTTTTTGCATACATCACTTCAAGCATTAGGGTGGCTGAATGCTTGAAGCCAGGCTCTAATATAGGACATTGTGTTTTTTGCTTTAAGAAATACCGGAGAAGTTTTGTCAGAAAAAGTTGATTTATTGCGGGGGTTTTTTTAGTATAGAAAGCAACTATAATTAAGGAGAACATTGTGGACAATAACCCAAATAAAGATGATATCATTAAGCGGTTAAGACTAGAAAATTCGGGGCTTAAGGACAAGTTATCTAAGATTCAGAAGGTGGTGTCTCATGCGACAAAGGCATTTAAATCATATACTCTTGCTTTTAAATCTGACATTTAAACATTTTGTGCTATAATAGATAATGCCTTAGGTAAGCGGTTTGCTCTTGAATCAAACCATAACTGAGGACCGAGGACAAGCGCCTCCGTTGAGCAAGCCTATTAAGTTAGGAAGCCTGAAGAGACGCTTCCTGAAAGTCCACAACTGAACGTAACAGTTCAGAGCGAAATGCTTACCTGAGGCTTTTTTATTTACGAAAATTAGGGTCACCTTGTGATGAATGTTTATTGCGAGCAAAATCATGCTGAGAGTGTTGGGTTTCTGCCAGTTCAATGAGGGTGAAGGCCTCACAATATATATTGTTTTGTAAGAGAAAAAGAAGGCTGTTCGCTGATTGGTACGTACTTTCCTATGAATATAGAACTTTCCAGGTATACGCAGGAAGTTTAGGCGGTTAATGCATATATTTTATCTGCTCCTGGGTACTCTTGTGGAGGGCTTTAATCTGGTATAAGGTTAGTCATGATTAAACTGTCGAGGGTATCAATGTTAAATATTGCATCTATAAATTCTAAAGAGCTTTCTCAACTTCTGGAAACTAATCAGGTAATTTTAGTGGATGTGAGGGAACCTGAGGAGCACCAAAGAAGCAGCATTAAGGGAGCACGCAATATACCACTTTCAGTGATTGGGGTTGAGCATATCACAGGTGAGGAGACTGTTAATAAAAAGATTGTACTGCACTGTCAGTTAGGAAAACGGTCTATGGCTGCTTGCCAGAAACTTATAGCCTCAAACTATCCAGATGAGCTATTTAATCTTGAGGGTGGAATTTCAGCATGGACGCAAGCAGGGCTGCCAGTCAATGCATCTAAGTGTGCTATTACTAGTCAAGTTCTTGGCGCACTGGGGGTGTTGGCTTTTCTGGGGGCTGCTCTAACCTATATTGGCAAATAGAACCTGCTTCTAGTAGTAACTATAGATGTCTGTATGGTGCTTGTTTGTAGGACCCTAGGTCGTTAAATAACTCGATACATGGGTTTAGTTTGATCAGATAGGAGGTCTCTAATAAAGTGTGAGGGATATTGATACATAGGCTCTTGTTTCATCATAAGACAAGTTGAGCTTGTTCTCTAAGCGTGTAATGCCCACAAGCCACAGTAGCTTATTAGTGCCTCGTTCGTTTTGTTTGAAGCATAGGTGTTTGAAACTTTAAGATGTTCATGCCTTCATCGTCAATAAGGATATTCTAAGCTGCTCCATTAAATAAGACTGTGCATGACCTTCATCGTTTTAGGGACGATTGTCCTTAGCGGTAAACGAATAATGGGTCGGTAATCTTATACTGGTTGCTAGGCAAAACACCTTTGCTCAAAGTCCAATATCCTATCATTTTCAATGTGGATAATAGGTGCATGCTAGGGAGTGTGGTGCGGCTGCCGACAGTGTATGTAAACTATCTTGGATTATTTGTCCGGCTTACGAATCAAGCACAATTGAAGTGGGTAGGAGCAAAGTATTCTGAATAAGGTACAGTCTATAAAATAAAATGACAGTCACCCAGAGTATTTCCAGATGACTGCCATGGTTGTATTAAACCTCAACAGTAGTGCTTTTACTGTCCTTGTCCGTTTAAAACGGTTTGGACTATTTTATCCCTACGAGCTTCACCAAAGTTCACGCGCTTGGGATAATCATTTTTATCGAGCAGCTTATGTATCGCTTCGGAGAATGATTTATCTTGCGCATTTCCTTTATCAATTCCCCTATCAAATAGCTTGAGAAAGTCATTTTTTCCCTCGATCAAAACTTCCTTGGTTATACTAGGGTCTCTCAACGCAGCATTACGAGCTTTTAAGGTAACCCAGGGTGTGATTTGGCGCTCATACATTCGTTGTACGTCTTCCGTAGTTAACGGTTCTGGTTGTGCGACCCCTTTGTCACCCACATGCTCCCCATAATCATTCATCCCTAAGAATTTTTGTTTTAATTCCCTAACTGGACCAGACTTCTGCTTTGGATGCCATAGTCTCCAAATATAGGTGCCTATAGCCCCTATAATCCCTATAATCGTTAGAGTAAGTGATATAATAAATAATATTGTCATTGGTTCCATAGTCTTCTCTTTTTATATATTTGTACCAATTGTAGTATGCAAAAAAACTGCCGGCAATAATTATATATAACAACGACTTATGGGTCGGTAAAATGTCTTTGAGTATTGAGCTAATAGGCATTTAAAAATAGTTGATAGAAAAAAGCAAATGCCGTAGCAGCAGTGCGGGGTAAGACCCTTAGCGTAAACCATCAGCTCATATCTACGGTGTTGCTAGACGAGGGGTAAGCTTTATTTGCTTCAGCTCTATTTCTGCTGCTGCTTAGTCAAGATCTCGTTTAAAACTCTCGGCTGGTGTGAGAGTTTCTTTTTTTACGCTTTCTGCAAGTAGGGAAGAAACACGACCAAGCTTGTCTTGCCCAAGGTTTAACTCTCCTAAAACAGTGCGAACATGCTCATGAATTTCTGGCGGTATGGCGGCACCTCTAGAGCGTGTGCCAGTGCGTGAATTTTCTGAATTGAATTTTTTTGGCATTTTTACTTCTCGTTAGTTATTATTAGAATTCCAGCATGTTTAAGGCCTGTAGTTAATTCAAGGCAAATTTAGGGTTTTTGTATTACTTGTATGAAATCAGGTTTTTTTTTTGCGTATCAAAATACGCTTTGTTATATTAGGATTAAACGAGTTAGGATAGAAGATGAAGCCGTATATTTTAGTTGTATATTATAGTGCCACAGGTTCGGTTGAGTCATTGGCTACGTATATTGCGAAAGGAGTGCTACAGACAGGAGTTGAAGTGCGCGTTCGTCGAATTCCGTCTGTGGGAGGAAAGGGTGATAACCCAGAAGGCCCTTTATTTGTGACGCAAGAAGATTTGGAGGGGTGTAGTGGTTTGGTGCTGGGATCCCCAACTCGGTTTGGACAAATGTCGGCTGCTGTAAGAGCGTTTTGGGACAAAACAGGTGAAGTTTGGTATCAGGGGCAATTGGAAGGTAAGCCTGCAGCTGTATTCACTGCATCATCTTCTATGCATGGTGGGCAGGAGTCTACACTGCTTGGAATGATGATGCCGTTGATTCATCA
>JBDQHG010000022.1:0-13755 GCA_040264995.1 Gammaproteobacteria bacterium
AAGTATGCTTTCTGCATTGATGATTGCTACTGTAGAAATGAAGGCAATTTTAAATAAATACCCTCTAGTGTTTTTCATAACCTAATTCACCCAGGTTTCCATACAGACTCTACCCCTAGTTGGCATTAAGCGCTAGCTACGTGCCGCCGCCATCGCCACCGCCATTAGCAGGGCCGCCACCACTAACGCCATCGCCACCGCCATCGACATCGCCACCGCTACCGCTACCGCCACCGCTACCGCCACCGGTATCGCCATCGTCATTAGCAGGGCCGCCACCGCCATCGCCACCGCCACCACCCTTAGCAGAGTCGCTGCTGCCGCCAGAACCTCCTTCATTGCTGCCTTTAGCTGAAGCAGACCCTCCGTCGCCACCGCCGCCTCCGCCTACGGCAGAGAACTTAATCTGTGGCGCATCCATACTTGGGCCACTTGTACTCGCAGCAGCGCCAGATCCAGCTTGCTGAGCAGCTTGTTGAGACTCTCCTTTCGCCTGATCTGCTAACTGACCAATACCTGTTTGATCTTGAGGTCCACCAATCCAACGTAGGATTTTTTCTGGAATAACATATATAAGTGAATAGGACTGTTCAATAATATTCATTAAAATATAAATATACACGAGCAGTACACCACATAATACGACTGCTTGCGTAGAAAGCGGATCTGCACTTCCAGTTGATTTAAATATGTCTAATGTTACCATTAAAAACCCTAAATGGAACAGCTTAACTAAAACTTGAGAAACAATGATCGCCATAAGCATTCCAAAGAGCATCACAATAGGTCTAATAAAGACACCTAACAGCAAGATGAGAGCCTGCTCGCTCTTGCCTAGTAAATCATGACCCTCTGGGTGCGTCATACCTAAGGCAACTAGTGGTGCGGCCACCATAGCTTCAACAACTGACATTAGCCATGCCACGGTACCAAATAAGAATAGTACAAATGGCAACAACGGTATATATACTCCTAACACCACCCCCATAGCAAATAACGCACTGGCAACGGAAGTTCCTAACGGCACGTATATCTCAGTTGCGATCTTTACTCCGTTATATCCTAACTTTAATGCTGATACAGCTATCTCTGCGGCTGTGGCTGCAACAACCGCTGCTGGAGCCGCTAAGCTACCATGGAGAGCAGTCTCAACAGCGGTTGATACAAGATTAATGGTTAGACTTGTAGCAAAATGCCCTGTCGCAAGCTTTTCAACCTGATTATACAGTCCTGAGATAGTATCTGCAAAATAGGTAACTGACTCGCCCATCATCCTTTTACCTAAAGATTGAATCATAACAATCGGGTTCACGGCCTTATCGGGGAAAAGCACCGTGTGCAGCAGGCTCCCTTGAAAAACGCGATCCTCTTGAGGCTCTCCTTTATTATTATCCAGGCTACCATATCCCTCCTTATAGCCAAATAACTGGTCCATAGTATGTATTGCCATATTTGCAAGTGTTCTAATCGGCAAAGCCGCTTCTACCCCATACATCCAACCCGAACTTTCGACATTATGCGAAACCTTCCCTGCAACGTCTGGAATTAGGTGATTCCTCGCTTCATGTCCGTCTCTGTTATTTGCCTTATATTTCTCAATCGATGCCCTTATACCCTGATATTGTACATAAGGATTACCTATGATTGTTGTCGACACTCCAGCATCACTAAACGTAATTGAATGCTGCATAGCCTGTGCTGCTTCTGCAAGTATTTCAGCAAGAGATCTTATTTCAATTTTTACATTTGGGCGCGCAAATTCTGCATTTTCGCTATTATACTCAATTTTAAGTTTTACTTTACCATCAAGTTTATCATCTTCGTCAGAAGACTCAGTAGTGTTAAATTTCATCAAATCACGATAGTAAATCCCTGCTGAAAGCCACCCTGACCTGCTGGCTAAATCAGACCAGGAGTCAGCTTGACGCGCTACTGGCTGACTAGAACTATACATATTATAGTAATCAATAATTGCTGCAACGGTATCACCTGCTGCAATGACTCGGCGTGATACCTGTTTGCGTAACTGCTCAATCTTCTTACCAACAGCTGCCGCATCATCGCTTAATGGTGTGGCGCCAGTTGTACATTCTAAATAAGTAGTTCCGGAGCTAGTAGTTGTAAACGGACAACTATAAATTGAGTCAAATTTTTGCTTTCCTAAATCAATGGAGTTCTTAGCGTCTAGGGGTCTTGCGGGCTCAAAAGACCTATAGTCAGACTTGGCATGGTTTAGCAGTATATTGATTTGAGTTTTTAATGCAGGTTTAATTAGCAACTGATAGTTAGCTGTGTCATCAACTCGTGTCGCTATTTTCTTATATTCATCAAGTTGAACATTCTTGAAAATAGTAGCTGCTTCAGCACCAGTAGGCTTTTCATTCACGGCCTTAAACGTTCCGCCGCTAATTGTTGAGAAAGTCAGTATGCCTTCATCTGATATACTGATAATATCTGCGTTTTCATCACATCCACCTTTTGTCCTGCACATATGATAAGCACTAAATATAGGAAGGTAGTTATTGGCAAAAAACTGCTTAGCTGCAGTTTTATTGGCAGTCTGCAGTTCATCTCGATCTGCTGCAACAACCATGCCTCTATCACCCACCTGATCCATATAGCTTAGAGTGGCTTCCCATCCTGTATTTGCAAAGGCTATACCAAACAGTACAACTTTCATTACCAGAGTCTGTACTAGTGAATAACCAGACCCTGGCATGGGCGTCATAATAGATACACCAGCAACAGTACGTACTAATGTTAATGGGCTAACTCGGGAAGAGAGCGCTCCTGCTGCATCCTGGGCAGAACCAATCACACTAGTTAATACTGAATACCCTATTGTGAATGACACGATCCCTAAAATACCATAGTTGAAAAGCTTAAATACTTCTCCAATAATATGGTTATTGCCACTTAATTCTGAAACTGATCCAAACAGTAAACGCAGGAAAAATATTGATAAGTCACCTGAGTGGGTAAAGCCATCTGTGATATTAATGACCTTATCTTTAATGAACTGGTCATCTGCAAAATCACTCAGCGAGGCAGCATTGTCTGCCGCCTGCAAGGTGACATATGTCCCTAATATAAAAGCGAAGTATGCTGCTTTTCGTATCCTACTATCCATTCTTAAGTACTACAATACTAATCCAATTCTGAAATGTCATCCCCAGCTTCTTATGCTTTAGCTGCATGTGCCAAAAACTTTCTCTGAAAAACAATGCAAACAACATGAAGTTTATTGGGATCATGATTGCAGCTGCAAGAGTATAATGCCTAATTGCTAGCCAAGTCATATAGCCAATACCCACACAAAACACACCCAAATAAACCTGACTTGCTTGCAAAAATCCTTTTTCTTGTTTTTCTAAAAACTCAGGGGTATAACCGTATTTTTCACAAGCTTCCTGATAAGTTTCATTAACCAATGATTGTTTAGGCCTCTGCAACATAGCTGCAAATAAGCTTTGTATCCAAGAGCCGCCCTGAGAAACGCTTTCCCAGCCAATCCATGACTTAACATTGAACATAGACTTAAATGTTGAACGAAATCCAAATTTCACTGTAGGTACCTCCCCTATCAGTATTATGTTAGCAGAAAATTATTACAACTGCACCCAATATCTCTTCATCTCACCAAAACTAAGTTCGTGTAGAAATCCCCATTGCGCCACCAGAGGCTTGCCCGGCACCGTGCGTAGCCACTTTAGATTGTTGTGTAAGCCCAGTAGACGCTGAACGAAGCGCTGACCCAATTGAGGACCCCGCAGAATCCATTGGTCCCCCTACCCACTTCAATATTTGGTCTGGAATGACATAGATCATGGAGTAACACTGCTCCAAAACAACCACCATTGAGTAAACATATAACACAACCAAGCTTGCAGCCATGAAAGTCACCACAAGAGTAGGATAGGCAATCCCACCCTGAATGATTGGTTTCATATAGTACAAACTAGATAACTTAAATAGCGCGCTAAACATGGTTAACAACGTATAAGACAAAACCAATGCCATTAGGAAGCCAATTAGCGTTAACATAGGCCTTAAAAAAACGCCAATTAGCAACATTAGACCTTGCTCCGACTTACCGAGCGCATCATGCCCTTCTGGATTTGCTAGCCCAATAAAGACAATAGGGGCTGCGATCATTGCCTCAATCACAGCAAATAGCCATGCCAATACTGAAAAGATATAGATGATTGTTGGAATGTAGGGGACATATGCAGCCATTACCACCCCTGCAACCAAATACGTAACTGCCAGCCCATTACCCATGGGCAGTGATAACCCTGCAATTGCTTTTGCAGCAACTTGTGAAAACTCAATGATTGTCTTGATTGGGTCCCCAATCATACCCATACCTTTTGATGCAATAGAAAACTTAGCTCCATCTTTCTCGAACGCTTTCTCTTTTGAAGCATCGCCAGCCTCCTTAGCCCTCATGGCTTCCACCCTGTTTTTTGCTGCAAAAGCGCGCATAGCTCCCTGTGCAATAGTAAACCCAGTAGATATTCCATAGGCATTCCAAGCTGCCCTATTCACCGCCTCATAAAGGTGTGTGGTCGAATTCCCAAAAAATGATGCAGATATACCAATAATAGACTTCCCTGCAGTCCCAACACTTTTGATGGGGTTCTCGTTGACATCACCGCGCATAAGTTCCAAAACCTTGACAACAACTTGATGAGACATAACGTTAACATCTCGTGCAATAATATTAGGATCTACTATAATGGACCAACCGGCAAGGGGACCTAGTCCAAGATCTCGTGGATTCATTTTCTCACCAAAATATGCACCATTATCTTGCTTCATCCCATCCAAAAACTTGCCATGAATTTGCTTAATGACCGCGTTTAAAGCTTGCCCAACCCCAAGCTCAACACGCTTGAAATATAAACGCTCATATGCTGCTTGTATTCTTTCAGGGTACTTAACTAAATTATAAGCCTCTTTCAATGTATAACCCTTTTCCTCAAAGAACCCTGTAAATTGCTTTATTCCTTTATCAAAGGTGAGCACTCTCACCTCTTTATCAAGGCTAATACCCAGTGTTTTTCGGACCATTTTCACATCTTCTTTACCAGCCGGAACGACGTATTCGTAATTTTTCAACTTTGCGCCTGCTGGAAAGCCATCAAAGTAGCTGACAGAATCTCCTGGTGGTCTACCCATTTCAGTTAAATCAGTATATTTAATCCCCGCCTGAACCCAGCCTCCACGCTTAAGCTCTTTGACCTTTGCAGCATTGGCCCCCAAGTCAGCCTGGGAGGCTGATTGCTCATGCTCGATATTTTTATACAAAACTCTTAACTGCTGCGCAAAAACGTTAGCAACGTCTTCCTCTGACGCCGCCCCCTTCAACTGATAGATCATTAACCGTCGAGAAACTTGATGGATATATGATGCCAGGTATCGCCCCCAGACATCTGTCAGTCCGGTAAGCTCAAAACCACGAACAGTGACCGTTTCGCCACCACTAGCAAAATCCATTTGTAATAAAAGCGAACCAGGACCTCGCTTAATGTTCGGTGTGACGCGATCAAGATTTGCACCAGCAGTAGTCACTTCTCCGCTTTCCATGCAAGGCAAACATGTTTTATACATATTAACCGTATCAAGTATTGCTTGATTAATAGGTGCTAGAAAATACCCCTCTGAATTCGTACTACCATTCAGGCTATATGCCTGGAATCGCTGTTTCGGGTAGTGGTTTTTTGAATCTTTCGGTGCCACATCTGTATCAGATCGAGCGACTTCATCAAGCCTCCCTTTCTTGAGCAACATCTTTGCATAATCCTGGTCCATAGCATCTTTAGGCGTCGCAACAAATACATTGTTTGAGCCATATTGATTAATATAGTCGATTGACGCCTCCCAAACCGTATTGGCCGCCACAATTCCTGCAACTACGACCTTCATTACTATGATCTGAGCGTATGAATATCCACTTTTAGTCGGTACTAATATCGCAACACTTCCAACAACCCGTGCTACAGACCACCCATTAAACCGACCAGAGCCCATTGCACCACCATCATGGGTTGTCGTAGACATCGCAAATACAGTCGTATAGATAACGAGTACACTAGCAATAGATATAATCCCAATATTCAAGATCCTAAAAACTACCGAGAGAATATTACTCGCACCATCGAAGCTCCCCGGAACAGCACCAAACATCTGAAAAAGGTACATGCGCGATAGATCTTGTGAAGCAACCTGATTTGCTGGGTCACCACCGGTGAGCGCATTGAAAATACGTTGGGTAACGTCGACCTTTCCTCCGACTTCATCTACCCCACCTTCGACCAGTCCTCGAATCTCACTCAGCTGATAATCATCAACCGATCGAACCTGTTCTGCATAGGGTAAAGATACCGCAAACAAACAAAAAACTATGCTTACAAGCCGCTTTAGCATGATTAACAACTCATGAGTTTAAAAAATTCCATGGAAATGCTCCTGTGGCGAACATTATAACCCTTGTTAACATCGTACCAAAAAAAACACGAAAACACACATGATTTACTAAAATTATGTCCATAACAAGCTTTATGCGATCACTCAGATATCAGCCCAGCATCTTCATAATACCAAAAAACATCATCAGCACGGTCCTCAACCACCACCCCAAGCTTTGCTAGCTTATCACGAATTCCATCTGCAACTTGGTAATCACGGACCTTGCGCGCAGCCTTCCGCTGCTCAATCAACTGGTCAATATTTGCTGCTGCTTTTGCATCGATAGTCCGCTTTTGCAAAAACAGCAATGGATCGTCCTCCAATAAGCCTAATGTTCTCCCCATAGACACCAGCAGGGTTGCGTGCTGTTTCCGAGCATCCTGTTGTTGCTCAATATTCGTCACTATTTGGTGCATCACTGCTAGTGCCTTTGAGATATTAAGGTCATCTGCAAGTCCTGACTGAAACGACTGCCATAATGGGTGCTGTTCATCAGCTTCACCAATCTCTACATCCTGAACCGCTAGATAAAATCCCAGCAATACCGTTTGCGCCTCTTTTAACCCTGAGTGAGTATAGTTAAAAGGTTGAGCATAATGCGTCTTTAACAAAAATAGCTTAAGCACTTCAGGATGATACCGTGACAAAGCATTCTTAATGGTCACAAAATTGCCTAATGATTTAGACATCTTCTCGTTATTTACATGCAAATGCCCAACATGCATCCAGTGCTTTGCAAAATCACCCTCAGTTGCACAGCATGACTGCGCCCGCTCGTTTTCGTGATGAGGGAATTTCAAGTCTACCCCCCCTCCATGAATATCAAACGTATCACCTAATAAATCACCTGCCATAGCGGAACACTCAATATGCCACCCAGGCCTTCCGGCTCCCCAAGGAGACTCCCAGTTAGGCTCCCCTGGCTTGCTCAACTTCCATAGCACAAAATCTGCACTCTCTGCTTTTCCTTCATCTGTAACCCTGTGGCCTTGAATCAGCTCTGAAATTTTCTGCCCTGATAATTGCCCATAGTCAGCGTACTTTGCTACGGAAAAGCATACATCTCCTGAACCTGATACGTAGGCAAACCCCTTATTTTGTAACGTCTGAATCATCTCAATCATTTTATCAATATACTCAGACGCCTTCGGTTCTGCTGTTGGCTCTACTAACCCCAATAAACGCTCTTGTGCCGCAATCTCTGCAATAACCCCTTGGGTTAATTCAGTAGTTGACACACCCAGCTCATTGGCTCTATTAATAATCTTATCATCTACATCGGTAATGTTCCTAATGTAGACCACCTCTATATGCAGACTTCTAAGAAACCTAACCAGCAAATCAAACACCAGCATTGTGCGCAAATGTCCAATATGCGCACTATCATAAACCGTTAGCCCACAAACATAGAGCTTAATCTGTCCAGGTATGATAGGTGTTACCGCTTCTTTTTTCCTACTGAGGCTATTGTATAAACGCATGACTTTTCTCCATAAACCAATGCTATCACATCTCCTTAAAGATGCATAGCTGAAAATATATGCCTATAATACCACTGATAACCCAATACATCCTTAGCTTTCTGCTTGACTATCTAGCTTCTTCTGTTACTATGCGGCAGATACTAAGGAGTAATCATGAAGCACATGGACAGTACAAAATTAATCATTTGCTTAATAGCAATGTCACCCGTTTCATTTGCACAGACTTGCAATATTGTCACCCAAACAAACATCCTGTCCTCAAACCCTGAGGCTCTTCAGATTTATATGGATACCAACTACCTAACGCAAAACAACCTATGGATCGGTGATACTGAAAGCCCCATTTATACGTATGTCACTACTGAGGTCAGCCCAAACCAACTGTTGAGACGGGTTTTTAAGGCCTACGACTCCAGCGGGTCTCAAGCTGCTGAGATAACAGAGCTTGTACAGCTCTATAACTGTAAAGTCCTCAATGCAACCACCGTTAGAACCCCACAGAATATTTACTATGACATTAAACCACTTAAAAACTCTTACGAAGCAACCTATGTTATACCTGACCTATCAAACTCAACCGTCTCATCAGAGACCCACAACAATACTGATGAGCCTGAAGCGCCTCCGCAGGATACGAATCAGGACACGCCCTCTGCACCTATAGAGGATGAACCAGAAACACCAAATAACGACCCCTCTCCTGGACTAGGCTGGTAAAGGTTGTCAAGCACCGTTCTTGACTGGTAGATCAGCCCCAAATAAACCCCCGCCCCTACGCCTACTTTAAAACCCAATAGCAAAAGTTGGTTGTAGCGTGATACTACTATATGCCCAGGGAAAAACCGATCTAGCATCATTACAACAAAGGCCATCACTACGCCTGCTAAGAGAATATGCTTCATTTCAGATTTAAAGTTCATCTGATACTGAATCTTAGACCGTGCATAACAACACAGACCATAATAGCCACCCCAAGCACTCACGCCACCTCCTAAAGAAATCGCAACATGGTTTAGCATCTTAAAGCTTAGGCCCGTAACAACAACTCCCGCTAAAACCCCCTGCGCAACCATACGAAGTTGAACCTGGGATTCCGAGAATGCAAATGGCAAAGACCCCCAAACCTTATTTAACATAAACGCTGGAACTGCCAACAGTAGCAAGCGAAAACTTGCAACAGTTGCAGCAACATCTGCTGATTGAAAGCTCGACGATGAAAACAGCACACTGATAATATCATGGGCCAAAACCCACCCCCCAAGGACCATCGGGGTGCCAATTAGCGCAATAATTAAGCTCGCTTTATTTAACAGAGACCTGCAAGTCGCCAAACTGCCTGCGTGACATGCAGCTGATAGCTGTGGTAACACCATGTTCGCTAATACAACAGAGACCACCCCAACAGGAAAATAAGCCAACCTTTCTGCATAATACAGCCAGGATAAGCTCCCCGCCATCAAAAAAGATGCTATCAGTAAATCAAACAGTGAAGAAAAATAAGCCATTATCTGTGCTAAAAATGCAGCACTCACTTGACTAACAACCTGCTTCACCGGAGGCGTTAAGCGTAAGCTACGAGGTAGTAATACTCCGCCCAGAAAATACACAGCCATCATGCATACCAATAGCTGTATTACCCCTGCTAAAAAAACAGCATAGGCGATCCACATTAAATAGCCCGTCTTAAAGGCCATCAGCCCCCCAGCAATTAGGCAAAGATTCAGTGCAACTGGCAATACTGACCCTATAAAATAATGTTTAGCTATGTTCAGCTGGGCGGTATAAAATCCACAACATGCCATACAAAATAAATATGGAAATACCCATGGCAGCATTTTAGCTGCCATTAAAAATACCTCAGACTCCTTAGAAACCCCATAAATAAACAATGCAAGGACCTTGTGAGGAAAGACCATAAATGGTATTGAAATAATAATGACTATAACTAGCAACCCACCAAACAACTGTTGCAGTAATGACGTTGAGTCTTGCGCCTTGATTACTGCAGGGATAAGTGCTTGTGAAAACGCACCCTCTGCTACTAATCTACGAAATAAGTTTGGTAACTTAAAAGCAATTAAAAATGCATCCATTCCCCATGATGCCCCTAAGTATCGAGCCAGCAAAATATCTCTTACAAAGCCCAATACTCGAGAAAAAAACGTCACTCCTGCATTTTTAACAAAGGTTTTAAGCATTAGATATCCATTGATAAACTAACTGAGTGTCACACGTGATCGTACACCCGCCACAAGCGCTGCTAACAACTAACTGCAAACACCCTCTTGCTAGCCAAAATGCTACCAATGATTTACCTAATGCCTCATCGATAGCTAAAGACTGCATAATCTCATGGATACTTGCCTGTCTATTGCTTTTGAAATATGACTTAAGCTTCAACGGCGTCACTGCTCAGTCCTCTCTGGTTTGGCAATCTAGCTTGTCTAAAGTACCGTGCCATTACTAAAACAATCACAACCCCTAGTAGATCCAACATGGAAATACCCCCGTACACCATTTTTGTAATCCAGACCGCAATAACCATTGTCCATACAAATGATACCATAGCCCACCGTGTACCACACTCTTGTCTAAGCACCATTAAAGTTGATATGCAGGGAAAGTACAATAAAATAAATACCATGTATGCTAGTGCAGAACGAATAGAGAAATACTGTTGATACACTGGGCTTTCAAGCGGCACAGACCAGTCCATCGCCACAAGTTGTAACAACATTTGACAAACCCGTTCACCAAATGCCCAAAACAGCTGTGCAGAGTCTGCTAATGTCACTGAATCCAGCACTACACTTGCTTGATATAAGCTATTTAACGTTGTTAATACAATTTCTTTCGCCACCACTCCTGATAACAGCGCAACAACTGCCTGCCAATTATCAGGCCCTAGGCCCATAAAACCAAACATGCCTGACACGTGTTTGCCAAAGTCAACAATCAATGATAAATCGCTTGAAACAGGGGACAAATGATAATCCACATGGCTCAGTACTGAGAATACTGCTGCGAAAAAGATAATGTACCCCATAGTTCTCCGGCAGAAGCTTCTTAGCTTGACAAAAACACTCCTACGCACAAGTATCCAGTCTGGGCACTGGTACTGAGACAGGTGAATGGATAATGCAGTTTGCTTATCCCAACCCAACACATATCGCACCAATGCAACCGAGACTATTGCAATCATAATACCCAAGCAGTACAAGCCTAGAATAACTAACGGGCCGTACTTCGGGAAAAATGATACTGCAAACACTGCAAAGATACTCAGTCGAGCTGAACATGACATAAATGGCAACATCATTGCCGTCAGAATCCTTTGCTGATCTCCTGAAATAGTGCGCGTCGCTAGCACTGCAGGGACATTACAACCAAATCCTAAAATCATTGGGATAAAACCATGGCCGCTTAAACCAACTGGCTTCATCAAGCCATCTGTTAATAATACTACCCGAGATAAATAACCCGACTGTTCTAATATCGCTAATAATGCATACATCACACCTAAAATAGGAATAAAGCCCACACCCGTTGCTAAACCTGCACCAACAGAATGAAAAATAATCCATATTAAATGATCTCTAGGTAAAACATTAACCAGTAGTAACAAGTGTCCCGAAATTAAGTCACCTAAAGCACCTCCCGCGCCTATTGTCAAGACAAATACCCAGTACATAACCAGTATAAAAACCGGGACCCCCAAGTAGGGGTGTAATAAATATCGGTCT
Source organism: Gammaproteobacteria bacterium (assembly GCA_040264995.1). GTDB lineage: Bacteria > Pseudomonadota > Gammaproteobacteria > Comchoanobacterales > Comchoanobacteraceae > Synchoanobacter. Next base: position 11,699 of record JBDQHG010000022.1, read on the forward strand.
AACCAATCATGTCCTCTCGTCTCGTTCTGCCTACAACCACTACGATCCACCAACATAGCAGCTGTTTGATAAAATCCTTCAGCGATTAATACATCAATTGGCTCTTCATGATCACCAACCGTATGTTGTTGCCGACAACGGTCACTCACTAAATAGGCAAGCTTCTCTGATGGTGGGCTATTAATGCTCTTCCATATCTTACAGAAACCTATAGGCCATTCAATAATATGATCAAAATCTACTGGTTGTGACGTATTAACCAAATCTAATAAATCAGTAAAGCGTATTCCATTAGAAACCACTGCCTGACAAGGAACAGCTGCTAGAACGGACTGCTCATCTATTGTCACTTCCTCCATATGTGTTATCACCGAAATAATAGGTTTTTGGTAACACAGCAGCTGAAGCGTTAAAACTAGATCTCTCTGCAAAAACCGACCATCAATAACATTAATAATTACATCGGCTGCTTGAATTTGTGAACGACACAACTGGTAATCAACTTGCTCACTACTATCGTAAGTACTCAATATCCCAGGGAGGTCCAGAATCTCATACCCCTTCCCTTGGTACTGACGATTAACCTTATGCGCAGCAACTGTTACACCAGACCAGTTTCCCACTTTAAAACAAGCGCCAGTTAACTGGTTAAACAACGTTGTTTTACCTGTATTAGGTAATCCAACCAAAACTGCTCTAGTAGGTGTCGACATTATATAGTTTCAATCGTTTTAATTCTGATGACCGCATACCAATAGTGTGGCCATGGACCTGGATGACCCAGTACGCTCCCCGAAAAATCCGGTATTTTACTTTAAGTACCGCTCCCGGAATAAAGCCATAGGCAATCAGATGATTACGGGCCTCTCGATCCTTTGTTAACAAGCGTGTAATGCGGTACTCAGCCCCAACCTGGTACTGAACAGTCTCCACTTCACTCATGTATATACTCAGACCAAAATAACGCTAACTCTGATAAGCGCGGATCAACTGCTGCCCTTTGACACAGCAACTCATAGCCCGCACGCAGTCGCTTTGATTTCATCACTTTATCAACAGCTTTATCTCTAAGCTTAAATTGAGACTGTAGTGACCAGATCTCGAAGATATCCTCTTTAGTACGCATAGAGATCTCAAAGGTAGCAGCACTCAATACCTGGTTTGCTATTTGTGTTGAAAAGTAGCGCATGCGCTTTTTAGCCATTTCTGCCATAAATATAGGCCAGTATAAACATGCAAACAAATAAACAACACTCAATTTTTTACCCTTAGCGTATCGTAGATCTGCACTGTCTGCCATCACTTGCCATAGTTGCTTTGCTGATGCTACTGACTTGAGTCGATCTAGCTCAGGAATTAATACTGATAAGATCCCCTGATCCAACAACAACCGGTTTGCATCTGCAGCATGTCCAGAATAGTATAGCTTGATCATCTCAGCAAAAAGACGCTGCCCTGATATCTCATTTAGAAGTAATTTATGAGCAGCTATTGCTGATAAAATATTATCATCAATCGTTAATCCTAATTTCGCAGCGAAACGCACGGCTCTTAACATCCGAACAGGATCTTCTTGGAATCGTGTTTCTGGATCACCAATCGACCTTAGCTTTTTCTGAATCAAGTCATCCATACCCCCAACAAAATCTAGAATACAGCCATCCGAAAACCGGTAATACAACGCATTGACCGTAAAGTCACGTCGCATAACATCCTCTTCGATAGTGCCATAAATATTATCCCGCTTGATGATTCCTTGTGCAGAAATTTTACGCTGTTTAGAATGAGCTGATGAACGAAAGGTAGATATTTCTACAAAATCTCGCCCAAACCTTGCATGAACAAGCCTAAACCTACGTCCAATGATAATGCTTCTTTTTACCTTTTGGGTGATTTTCTCAGGCCTAGCGTTGGTTACTACATCGCAGTCTTTACTACCAACCTTGAGCAACTGGTCTCTAATCGCACCACCAACCACATACGCATCAAAGCCACTTTGGCTAAGCTGCTTTAACACTTTTACTGCATTTTTATCGACCTGAGCAACTTTAAATTGG
>JBDQHG010000023.1:0-13560 GCA_040264995.1 Gammaproteobacteria bacterium
ACACCGCGATGCTTAACTTATTTTAGTCTTAAACTCAAATATATGCCTGGAATTTCTTTACAAGAACATGGAAAACCTTCAAAATACTCCATACAAAAATTAAAAGGTAAAAATAATGAAATCCGTCATAACCAGTACGACACTTGAAGCCATCATAGCAGGGTTTAATGCATTAGAAGTAGATGATCGCTTTATTGCGAGCTCTTTTCGTTATAGCCTTGATGCAACAGAACTATCATGTCCTATAGCAAACTTAGAAAGACTGTTAAGCCACCATACAAACAATTCTGACTATCTTAGCCCTGAACTCTTCAACTTCGCTTGTACAAGCTTAGCTTTACTTACCAATGCAAGCTTCGAAAGCAACCCAGGACTACTAGTGACCTGCAGCCATATACTTAAAAGACATTCTATCAATGGCGCTCTGCATGATGTAACTTCTCAGCTAATCAACACATCACTGACTAGCATCAGCGCTAACTTCAGTGACCTAAGTGCCGTTGAATACAAGGCAGCAGGCGATATTCTAAGCAACCTGCACCCTGCAAAACTAGAAGGTCTGCTATCAGCATTACAGGAAGCTCTGACTATACACAGAAAAACTGGGAAACATCTCAGTCCGAAGCTTTACGCATTGACTTGTGGAAGCCTAGCGCTTATTACCGGCAACCGTCGCAGTAAAAAACTTGAAATACTAGCTCTTTGCAGCAAGGCTTTAAGAACACACCTGCTAAGTAGGGAGTTATTTAGTGCTATTGTGTCACTTAGAGACAAACTAGGCGCTATGCCATCTGCATTTAATCGTACTCGTCCATTTACACCTGCGATACCCGCACCAACACCATCACCTGAGAGTATCTCAGGTGATGACATCCCCAGGCTGGCTAACGAGTTTAAACCCATTAGTCCAAGTGTCTCAGGAGTTCCAACGCCACCTTACAGTACGTCACCCAAAATCATACCGGAACCTTGCGAGCACAACCCACTCAAAAGAAAAGCCCAAGAAATGTATGATAAAGAGGCAAAAGAGGCAGCTGAAACCTTACTCACGATAATCCAAGATAATGCTCAAAAACCTGCTTAATCACTCGCACGGTAATGATATTCACAGGCATATCATTACCTGCCTAAGACCGTTACAAGCGATCTAGTGAAGCTGTGGTTTTATCTTGTGTATACACGCCTTCATTAGAGCCCTGTAGGCTATAAGTATATATCACATTACTCAACTCAGATCTTGGGTTTAAGGCGACATTGCTCACAAATGGAAATGATGCACGAAGCGTATTATCCATACGTCTTGAGTACTTATCACTCAATCGAGGGGATATAATCATATTGAGCACTACAGTCGCCTCTGGTTTTAACCTCGTTTTAACAAGCTCATAAAACTCTCGGGTCACCAAATGTGCTGGAATTGAATGACGGTTAGAGTACATATCAACAACAATTAGGTCATATTGCTTGCCATCTTCTCGCAAGAAGTTCACCGCAGGTTTAGGTATAAATGTGACATTATCATTTAATGGCCGTTGTAGAATATAGGTTTCAGCAATTTCCTGAAGCTTGGGTTCAATATCGACAAAATCATAGTGGTGAACTCTATCCTGGCTCCCAATACTAAATGCTCCAGCCCCTAGAACCAGTACATCCATTGCTGTCTGTTTTGGTAATAAAAAGTGCTCTTCTATGTAATTTACATACTCAAACTGATGGTCCTTTGATGCCATACTGCTTATAGAATGATTTATTTTAAGCATTCTATCTTGCTCATCAGGCGACATCTTAACCTCAATAAAACTATACGGTGTTTGTGCCACAATTCCTAATTGATGCATCAAACTATCCCGAGAAAGAAATGCAAAGAACATAGACAGTCCCAATGCCACATACTGTTCTACCTCCCCTCTCTCGCTTACTAGAAATATCATTCCCACTAAAACCATTGTAATAAACCAGCAAGTCCAGCTCATCCCTAACCAGTTCATCAACAGTAAACTGGTGAGTACTGCGCCCATAAATGAACCAACTGTTGATAGAAACAACAAGCGGCCTGTGACCGCCTGAACAGGCATATCTTTAAAATAACAACTCATCAATGGTAAAGTTTGTGCTAAAAGAAATATGGGATAAACAACCAGCACTAATGCATAAGCTGTTGCAATCAGCAAGTGGTTGGTAATACCCACAGCAACGGAAAAATGATAAAACGCATCTACTACCAGATAGGATAATGCAAATACCATGAACGCAGTTGCAATAAAGAAGTTGTTTTTAAGCTTTTCCCGAATATCCTCTAATGACTTTCCCTGAGCAAAGCGCCCAGCATAATCGTAACCAAAGGCCATCGGCAATAGTACCGCTGTAATCAGAATGGATGTAACCTCTATCCCTGAACCAACATAAGGCATTAATAGGCGTATTATACTGACTTCTATAGCCAGTATTACAAATCCTTCTGCTGCCACAATACTCCATAAATACCCCATTGACGCTCTCCCTTGTCTTGCAGTAATCGTACAAGATCTGACCAATGATTGATACTACCAAGTACCCTCAAAAAAACTTGCATTAACTTTATGTTAAATTTTCTACATAATGGCTTGCATTCCAGTCTATTTGTGGCAAAATCTAGCTGTTACAACAGAGACCTAAAGTGGACGCTCTAATATTTGCGCAAGTTATCGGGCCAGTGTTCTTAGCAATAAGCACACTGATGATTACACATAAACATGCTATTACTGAAACAGTAGACGACATCATAGATCACTCAGAACTGCAGTTAAGCGCCAGCCTTAGCCCACTGTTAATCGGCTTAACCATACTGTTAACAACTAACCCCATCCAGTTCACTGGTGACTACCTAATCTACGCCATTGGGATACTGTTTTTAATATCTGGACTCTTTAGATTGTTTTTCACATCAGTTTGGTTAAAGATACTCTGCCATATAGACAGTGATACCTATGCCCAAATCATGGCATATAGCCTACTGGCTTATGGTATTTTACTGACCTACCATGGCTACTATATCCTATAAGTAGACATTCCAGAAAATACTATTGTCATGACCCCAAGCTACTACTCTTGAGCACTCGATGACACCCTAGCACCAATATGTTTCGAATGACGTAAGACTGCTAACTCCACCTGCTTCTGCCGCTCAGTAAATGATGCTTGCCGTTCTTTTGAGGTAATATGCACACAGCGATGACAAGACACACCCTTCACATAATTTTCATGCAACATGTCTACTTTCGTAAGTGCCCTACGGCAAGCGTAACATTGTCCTAAATCCGACAACTCTAAACCATGGCCAACAGCAACCCTGCGATCAAATACAAAACAATCTCCTTCCCACAGACTGTGTGCGGCATCAACCTCTTCAAGATACTTTAAAATACCACCTTTAAGATGATATACCACCTCAAACCCAACTTGTAGCATATAAGAAGATGCTTTTTCACAGCGAATCCCCCCTGTGCAAAACATTGCAACACGCTTGAACTTACTACGGTCAATACCCGAAACATACCTAGGGAACTCTCTAAAACACTCTGTATTGGGGTTTTGGGCGCCTTTAAACGTGCCAAGCTCATACTCATAGTTGTTTCTTGTATCCACTAGAAGAACATCATCTTGAGTAATTAAATCATTCCAATCACTTGTTTCAACATACTCACCGACAAGCATACAAGGATCTACATCCTGCCCAAGAGTGACGATTTCTGTTTTCCATAGAACCTTTAAACGCAAGAATGGGTCCTGATCAGCATAGGAGTACTTTAGTTCCATTGCATCAAATCCAGACTGAGCCAAGAACGCTGCTACTATCTCTAGCCCTCCACGCTCGCCTGAAATGGTGCCATTAATCCCTTCATCTGCAAGCAGTAGCGTACCCAAAACATTGTTTGCTAAACAGCAATCATAGATTGACTGTCTCAGTGATTCTGTCATCTTTTGTGGCTTAAACTGGTATAATGCAGCTACTGCTATGCTCATAATATCAACTCATTCATTATTAACGTGAATTATAGCAGTATAACCAATCTAGTTCAAATAACCTATTAGAATAATGCAAGCAGCATACTGGCTATCTCAGGAAAACCATGAAAGGCCATAAACCCACCCCATAGTACCAACACCAGCCCTACAACCCTCACCCATGACTTACCCATTATTGGTGACATCAACTTCACATAAGTTTGGATAAACCAGTAACGCAGTGTTCCCAAAATTAACAATCCATACCCAAGTATGGCAAGTGATAAAGTCCAATCCATGACGATAACAGGATGAAATGCTACGATGACCGCCCCGATAAATACAGGGAATAGTGCTGATATCACCCTAACACCTGGAGAATGCTTCACATCCTCAAATGCTTCAATGAATATCTTCGAATTCAGAAGCATACCCAGTCCTACAATCAATAAAAACAATCCAAAAATTTGTGCTAAAACCACGTCCATGTGTGTATCTCCTATACCTACTACTCAGGTTCTAGAGAATCATTTTTGTTTGACAGATTTTTTTTAACTATTTTTTATATTGTCATTATTTTTTGCCATAACCTCGATCATACAGTCTGAACCTAGCCACTCATCAAGCCACTGACTTATCTGAGGGTATGCTTTCAGAACCTCTGTATCTGTTTTTGACAATTGTCTAATCAATGGCATGACTGCAATATCATAATAAGTATAGGCATCAGCAATTACCCCCTTACCCTTAAAACCAAGTTCCCACTTTTGTAAGCAAGAATTTAATATTTTTTGCTCATCAGCGATGACCACATCCTCATAACGATTTGGATACTTTAAACGATTAAGTGCTGGGATGAACTGAGTGTCTAAATCTGCAAGTATTAACGCCCCTAACTCATATTGTGCCGTTGATACATTGATAAAGCCCTCAGGGAGTTTTTGAGATAATGCATACTCTATAATATGTAATGACTCATCGAGTACTGAGCCACTATTGGTAACTAACACCGGCACTGTTCCTTTAGGAGAGATTTCTAGTAACCTAGCTGGTTTGTTTTTGAAATCTACCTCTATCGCTTCGTAATCAATCCCTGCTAAACATAGTGCTACTCTTGCACGAATCGCATAGGGACACCGCCTAAAAGTGAATAGCTGATTATTCATTGTTTATCTTAAAGTCCTGCCAATCTCTAAAAAAGGAGGGAACTCATCCCCCCCTCTTTTAATCGTTAACTCAAATTAGTTATTTGGAAAAAAGAAGTTAATTTCTACTTCTGCATTCTCTAAACTATCTGATCCGTGTACTGCGTTATTATCAATAGATGCACCGTATAACTGACGGATAGTTCCTTCTGATGCATCCGCAGGATTAGTAGCACCCATTACGTCTCTATGGTGCAACACCGCATTATCCCCTTCTAAGACAGAAACAGCTACGGGACCTGAAATCATAAACTCAACTAGCTCATCATAAAACGGTCTTTCTTTATGCACAGCGTAAAACGCTTGTGCTTGTTCTTTAGTCAGTGACAACATCTTCATTTGCTTTATAACAAATCCTGCTCCTTCAAAAATTGCAAGGATATTTCCTATATTATTGTCGCTAACTGCATCCGGCTTGATAATCGATAATGTTTGCTCTATCGCCATTTTTTTCTCCCAAAAGTTTCATTGGCCTATGATAACAAGCTACTTTTATAATGTAAAGCTACGCCTTAGAATTTGGCCCAAACTTTCCCTCAACGCATAGTGCGATATGAAATAGAGTGTGCTATACTTAACCTGTTGATTAAACATAAATCACTAACAATAACCTACTATATAGATATGTCTAAAAAAACCTGTAAACCCGAAACCCCTCTTAATGACTACCTGCTCTCTATCCTCCCCTCAGAGACTGAAGCACAACGACTCTTACGTGAAAAAACCCAACGTGAACACCCTTATAAAGAAATGCAAGTAACGCCTGATCAAGGTGCTTTCCTGCAGTGGCTTATCAAAACCCTGGGGGTAAAAAACATTATAGAAGTTGGTGTGTTCACCGGATACAGCACACTAACCATGGCACAAGCACTACCGAGTGACGGCACAATCATTGCATGTGATATTAGCCAAGAGTGGGTACAATGGGGAATCCCCTACTGGAAGATGGCTAACTGTCATCATAAGATTGACCTTAGGATTGCAAGAGCAATGGAAACTTTGCAGCAGTTAGTCGTCACTCACGCAAGAACTCAGGACTTAATCTTTGTCGATGCTGACAAGCCTAATTACGAACACTATTATGAGCTTTGTCTGCAACTGTTAAAACCCAATGGCATCCTGATACTTGATAATATCTTTTTAATGGGCCGAGTGATCACTGACGGTCCTGAGAAAAAAACGGCAAACACAATCCGAGCACTAAATCAAAAAATCCAACAAGACCCAAGAGTTGATATAACCGTGCTTCCAGTTGGGGATGGAATGACACTTATACGAAAACAAGAAAACACATAGGGAACATTCCGAAATCTCTTAACTTTATGTAGCTGAAAAAGCATAACTAGTATTAAGTTTATATTAAAAAGTTTGACCAAGCATGTTGCGATCTACTAAATTGGAGACTAGAATTAAGTAAAATGGAGAATATATTATGCATACAGATCCTCGCAGCGTAGCTACAGGGGCACATACGCTTGGTGCCGAAGAATCCAGACCTGCACCCGCAGCAGCATTTCAACCCGTAGCCTCAGCTGCCGGAACCACAACCGCAACTAGTGACCGGGACTCAGGAAGAGGAAGCGTAGCATCCTCGGCAGCTGAACGTGGAAGTCTTAGCCCAGCGCTTGATACCGAAAAATCCACGCATCTGCCCGCAGCAACATTTCAACCCGTAGCCTCAGCTGCCGAAGCCCTAGCCGTACTTAGTGGCAGAGACTCCGGAACAGGAAGCCAGAGACCCGAGGGAAGAGAACGTGAAAGTCATAGCCCAGCGCTTGCCGGCGAGCTTGATTCTACTGCAAGCCCTGGTGGCCTTAGCCTGTTAGATATGACAATAAATCAGCGAGCTGACGCAGATCATATACAACAGGTGTATGAGGAACGCACTGCTCAAGAAATAGGTGTCTTTAGAACTGCCATTGAGGCCGCATGCAAGAAAACATATACTGAAGATGCAGCTGCGGAACTCATGCCTGATAAGGCAATTGTAAATGAGAAAATTCGGGCAACAATATTAGCGGACCTTATGATCTCAATACCATTTAAAAAAAGTTTTTTTGGTGGAAAAACTTTCAGCTTGACAGAAGATACAGCTCCTGTATTTTTAGAAGGGCTTATAGCTATCGCAGTCATGGCCCTCTCAAAACACATATTTGATCCCGCGAGGCTTGATCGATTTTTACCACGTGACGTAGTTAATCAAGTCATCCCTCAGATCGAATCAGAAGTTCTTGAAAGAAACAAGCAAAGTGCTCTCAATGAATCCGTAATTCAGACCAGCAAGTTGTCACAACATAGTGTTCTTAAGGCGATACCAACATTGCTCCAAGAGTGTACCAGCCTTACGCTAAATGACGAAGATTGCTTCATAACCACTAGTGCGGTTAGTACAAAGCAAAAACCTAGAAAAGCAGGCGAGGAAACTAAAGGTTACTTTATTAGTAAACAACAATTGGCACTATTTACGAAGCAAGAGACAAGCAATAGTCAAGCTGGTAGTCAAGCTGGTAGTCAAGCCGGTAGTGAAGCAAGTTTTAGACGTAAATAAATAACGAGGATTAATAATGCAATCAGTATCTAATTTCGCAAACATAGCATGGGAAACCATAAAACGAGGCGCCCTTCAAGCAAGGTTTTATCTTGCGGCAGCAACAACATGGATAGCTGCACAACAGCCACTTATCATTGCTGCAATTATTATAATTGCTGCAACAGTAGTTACGCTACTAGCAATCGCTCTATGGCCCAAGAGCAAGAGCGCCAAAGCAACGGAAGAAGCAAAGCCCTTGGGGAAGAAAAGCACTAATCTAGAGAAAAATACCGGTCAGCAAAAAGAGCAAACGGCTAGAACAGTGTCAGCAACCACTGGAACAGTGCCACAACACACCACTGCAGTGCCAGACCCCGCTGCAGTGCCAGCAACCACTGGAACAGTGCCACAACACACCACTGCAGTGCCAGCAACCACTAGAACTGTGCCACAACCCGATAGTTTGGCTCTTCAGTTGGCGCAGGCGGGCACAATCCACGGTGTAGACCAAGTAACGGACTATCGTCTTGTTACGAACGAGAGAGGTTACCTGCTAGATTTGGCAGATATTAGGGCTAAGGCTGTTGACGGAGTCTTAGCTTTTCACTACGTTCAGCCCGTGTTCCTTGATTGTGAATTGTTATGTTCTAGCCCAAGTAACTACTTCCTAAGCGATAAGATATCTAGGGATTTCATAAGTGCAGTGGAAAGTTACAATATGCAGCAGATACAGACTAAGAATATTGAACTATATCGCTCACTGGTCAGTAGCAGAACTCATAATTCTGAATTAGACCGATTACAGATTGCCCACATGCTCATACATAATCTATGTGGCTGGGACCGGGATCAACAAATAGCGAATATAGAAATATCTCTTAAGAACCTTGCTGTCCGTTTTTCTGACAGTCTGAATGCTAGCACACAACGAGACTCAATAGCGGAAGCAGATCGCTTAGATACAAGTCAAATAGCAATCGACATGATTTCCACATATAATCTCGCAATGAAAAATGGGCCTGAAGCACAGGACCAATTCTTTACAAGTACTGCCCAGAACCCAGAGGACCTTACAAACTTTCTTGCTCTTTTTGCCCCCGGTCTATATGAAACTCCTTACCAGAAATTTCAATTTAAACCTAATGACCCACTCCTAGATGCGCTGCACACAGCAACGAGTGAAGAAAGAGGTTTCGACACAACTGAGGTAGCATCTAAAGAAGATACCCTACCTGCTTTAAAGCAGATAATTAGTTATTTGAGGAATCCTTTCGGGTCAACGATGCTTATTCAATCGGCATCAGCACATTGGGAAACAATGATTGACACGCTTTCTGAGATTACGATGAGGATTGCAACGGGTGAAATTATAACTAGGCAGCAGTGGACTGATTGTATCCAGCTGCTTAAACAAACAATGTATCAATTTAATGAGACAGAAGCAAACCCCATTAAGGAAATCATAAATATACTCAATAAGCAAATCAAGGAATACAGACCACCCGTGGATGATTCATTCCTTGAGTTACTGGCCGCGACTTTCCGTGGAGATGAGGAGCTCCCCCCACTTGCTCAGAAAAACGAGCTGCTTGCATTCCGCATAGGCAATGACACAGAATCTATTCTGACTGCTAATGTTACTAAGCATGAGCGAGTGCTTCCAGACTTAATTGGTGCGCTAGAATCCCTCGCAGACGGCAAAACACTATCAGTTACTGCTAAGACGCTGTTCCCACTTGATGTAGACCTTCCTGCAGCCCGTCCTGCAGCGAGTCCTGGACTAGAAGGCGGTGCCAACCGTGGCATCCAAAGTTGGGCCGGCAATGTTGCCATAGCCAGCAGCTCTTCTGAATCTGTCAGCCATTCAGGATCTGAACTTCATGAACGCGAACCTGGAGAATCGCTTTCAGGTAGAAGCAGCCCCGCACCTAGCTTGGGACCTTAATAAACTTATTTTCTCAGATTCAAGGATATGAATATGATTCATCCTGACAGCCAATACTGTGCATTCCTCTCCAAGGTCCTAACCCAAGGAGAGGAACAGGGTGATCGGACAGGTACTGGAGTCAAGAGGATATTCCATCATGAAATGACCTTTGATCTTCAGGACTCGTTTCCCTTGATTACCACTAAGAAGGTTCACTTTCATTCTGTTGTTCATGAACTACTCTGGTTCATCTCTGGTAACACCAACACCCAGTACTTGCAGGATAATAAAGTCAGAATCTGGAATGAGTGGGCTGATGAAGATGGCAATCTTGGACCAGTATACGGTAAACAATGGCGTTACTGGGAGACAGAGGATGGAGTGATTGATCAGTTACAAACCGTCATTAATAATATCAAGACTGACCCATTCTCACGTCGTCATATTGTCTCTGCATGGAACGTTGGACAATTGGATAAAATGGCTTTGCCCCCTTGTCATTTATTGTTCCAATTTTATGTTTCACAATCAGGACACCTACACACTAAACTCTTTCAGCGATCTGCAGATATATTCTTAGGTGTTCCATTTAATATCGCGTCTTATAGCTTATTAACCTACCTTGTTGCGCAACAATGTAGCCTTAAGCCAGGAAGCTTTGTATGGAGTGGTACAGACTGTCATATTTATCTTAATCACCTTGATGCGGTTAATGAACAACTCTCACGAGAACCATATACGTGCCCAACACTCGAGGTAACACCTGCTACCAATATTAATGATTACACGGCAGAGCATATTAAGCTGATTAACTACCAACATCATCCCCCCATAAAAGCACCAATTTCAGTATAATGGTTGACCCCGTTAGGTTTGCATGATTAAATAAAACTATATAGGGAGATATATATGACCAACAAGCTAGAGTATGCTAAAGACCTTGTTAGACAGGTTCGGGAAATTAGTTCTGTTATAAAAACTGCAAAACTTCCTAATTCCTTTTTATCATATCTTTTCCCTAACGATAATACTGAACTCGAAATGTTGCAAGAAGACCTTAAGTTACTCCAAGATCCTGACTTATTCGTAAGTAGCATGTACCAGGCCTCACAACTTATTAATGCTGCAGATAGGCCCTTGGAAAGTTCAGAAAGATTTTATGTTCCGAGCTCCGTCCTAAGTGGTGAGAGCAGTAACGAAACTAAATACGAATATCTACATCTAGACAAGCCTAATGATTACGATACAAAAATAACATACCATATCGGCCTAGCCAAAGACAAAGGATCTTCATTTCTTCCCGTTCATGCATCAAATGAATATGATGGAGAAAACAACCATTGGACTATGATACATTTTGCAAAACAGAATAATGACGAGATTCATGTTCAGTACTTTAATAGCCATTCAGGCTATGACTGGGTACCTAAACATATAGAAACCACATTAGCAAAACTGCGTACTAATGGATGTAAGTTAACATTTACTAATCACTCTACCTCGATTCAGAAAGACTCTATCAATTGCGCAGCATACTCTGCACTATTTGCTTATCTTTGTACACTAAAAACCCGTAGCTTTGATACTAATAACAAGCCAAATGACCAGATATTCAGTGATCTTGTGGGTGAAACTGCTGCACCTACAATCGCTCATAATATCATGACTAACAATCAAGAGCCCATTGACGCTCTTATTGAACTTAATTATAAAAACCCTTCACTTGCATCAGACCTTCGACTATTTGAAATGGAGGCTTACTCATCAGATCCAGAGACCTTACCGCAGTTAAAAGAGCAGTTCTCTCTAATCTGTAACCGTATTGATGCAATAAGAAGCCATCCGATCTACACATTAACTGAGAAATCAATACTGGTTGCAGCGCTATTATCAATCCTTGTAGGTCTTGTTGCGCATATCATCCTACTAACTGTAGCTGGATCATTAGGAACAGGCTCTTATGCTGGGTACAAAGCTTACCAATACTTAAGTGGTGAGGACGGTACTACTGCACCCAGAATCAGCTTTAAATAATTGATACTGGCGTTACACTCTAGGTCTATTTCCATCGCGCATTATTAGATCCGTGTAACTACTCACATAAAAATCTTCCATTGAATGCTTAATTTTATCAATCGCTCTTTCGCGTCGTGCATCTAAACTATGCTTCTTTTTAAACTGCTCAAATTCTTTAGCTATGACATCAACTGAACTTAAATCCTGATCATTCTTATCTTGTGATAAAATTCTGTCTTCAGAATACCCCAGTGCATTGCTAATTACATTTATCTTCTGTAATGAGTTATTAAATGATCTTTTATTCTCAGCTGTAAAGAAGCTCTCAATCTGGGTGTAGAAACCATGATAGGTTGGTGATACCTGACGATCGTATTGAGTTGGAAGCTGTGCCTGGAGTTTATCAAGATTTTGAATTTCTGTCTCGAGCGCCTCAATAAGTAAGTCTTTACGCTCAGGCGTTAACTCAAGTCTTTTACTTGTAGGCTTGGATTCCAGACTGGAAAGCCCTTGTTTATTTTCTTTTTTAGATTCTTTTATTAGCTTAGCTAACTCCTTTTGCTTTGGCTTTAAAACACGTTGTGTATCTTTTATTTGCGCCGTTAAAGCAAGCTTAACTTCTTTATCCGCACCTTTCTTCTGCTCTTCTAAGCTTTTGATTGTATCGATTAACGCGGCTACTTCATCCCTAATATCTGTTCCTACATTAGAAAGTCGACCATAGAGCTCTGCTAGCCTATCTCTCTCCCGCTGCCAATAATCAAGCCTTTGTGTTTTCTGTTCAATTAGAGTAGTTAACGAACTTACTAATACATTATCTCCATTTTCTTTTGCAACTAAAATATTTTGTCTTGAGTTTGCTATTACCTTTTCTATATCTATAATTGTGGTACGAACATACGATACCTCTTCATCAATTTCCCCTGTGTCTTTCTCAAACTTTAGTTTTAGAAGCAATTTTTTTGCCTCGCGGTCTAAAACTTCTCAGGTATCACTAACCCTTTTCCGCACATATTTAACATATGCCAAAGTTGCAATAGCCTGATTATGTTGGTGGGCCTCACTCGCTATAGGTCTGTTCTTTTTTGACTCATTTAAATACTCTAACTCTTGCATATGTACAAAAAGGTGCTTGTTTTCTGCTGGGCCATATTCACCTCCTAACTTCAAAACCCTATTTTCACCCTCCCCTACAAGTTTGTAACCCCCATAGAATTCCTCCCAACCCTCTTTATTTAAGCCAGTACACCCTTGGATTCCATCCTTAAGCAATTGAATCTTTTCGGAACAATTTTCAGTGTTTATATCCTTCATTACCTTTTGAAGCTCATTGTCTATGGGAGTATGTGTTTTAGTACCACCAAAAGCAGCACTAGCTGCTTCCAACGCTCCAACAGTTTGATCCAACGAAAAAGCACGAACTGCAACTGATTGTCCTACTGTGTAAAGTGTGTTAAGTGATTTTTTATACTCCTTAATTTTAGCATCAAACAATGCAACTGCATTTTCTGCAATCTGTTTGCCAGCATTTTGAGCTGTTTGGTTGCCTGCTACAGCACTTGTTAGTCTAATGCCTGTAAAAATCTGATTAGTATGCTTTTCTAAGCTGACAGGGGTTGGTATTTTACTAGCTCCTGGAAGGTACTTCATAACTGGATAAAGGTTGGCATACGCACTCGCTACATCATCAGCATCTCTTTGTATTCTCTCAAGAGACTTTTCTGATTCACTTTCTGTATCTTTGACTCTACCCCCATTCTTAATTAAGTTAAAAAGCGTATAAAACCCAAAACCAACACCGGCAACAATCAATAATGGTGAAATCAAGATTCCAATGAATACTGCTGCGGCAATAAATAACGTCGGCGTTCCATCTGGAAAAATCAGGTTATTATAAA
>JBDQHG010000024.1:0-13341 GCA_040264995.1 Gammaproteobacteria bacterium
CAGATGATGGTCTGTCACCAATACAGACACACCTAAAGCCTTTGCACGATCAACCCCGGCATAACTCACAATCCCGTTATCAACGGTGATGATAAGGCTTGCACCCTGCTCACTTCAGATCAGAGGGGGTGTTTGAAAAAGGCCCTAATTTGCTGGCGTACTTGGACTTAGTTGCGTTGGGTACTGTCGCAGACTGTGTGCGTTTAGATAAAAACAATCGTAATATGATTGCAAATGGTTTAGACATCATGCGGTCAGGAAATGCTCGGCCGGGGATTAAGGCCTTAATTCAGATTGCCAAACGTAACCCTATATGGATCGAATCAGATGATATGGGATTTTCATTAGCACCTAGATTGAATGCAGCAGGTCGCCTAGATGATATGACCATTGGTGTTAGGTGTCTTTTAGCTGACAACGCTCATGATGCGTCAGCATATGCGACTATGCTTGATGGGATTAATAAAGAGAGGCGTCAACTCCAGTCTGATATGACGCAAGAGGCACTAGATTATGTCATGAATATGAAAAAGATTCCGGCGTGTTCAGTTATCTGTCAGCCTAAGTGGCACGAGGGTATAATAGGGTTAGTTGCATCGATGATTAAGGAGCGTTTTCATGTTCCAAGTATTGTATTAACACAGGATGAAAACCCTGAAGTAATGAAGGGATCATGCCGGTCGATACCAGGGCTGAATATACGTGACATACTAGCAGAGTATGATCGAAGGTATCCTGAGTCACTGGTTAAGTTTGGTGGTCATGCAATGGCTGCTGGCCTATCAATGAAAGCAGCAGATGTGTCACAGTTTACTCGTGAGATGGCAGAGATTTGCGCACAGCATATTAGTGATGATATGAAACAAAAACGGTTGCTTGTTGACGGGGCATTACCAACGAGTCATAAGACATTAAGCTTTGCAAAAAAACTGATTCGTTCAGGACCATGGGGAAATGGTTTTGAGAAGCCTGTTTTTTATGATGAGTTTGAACTTTGTGACCAGTACTTGGTTGGAGGTAAGCACTTAAAGGTGATCCTTGGAGAGGCTGACCAAACGTACCAGGGGATTATGTTCAATATTGAGGAAGGTCAGTGGCCCAACCACCATGTTAAGCATGTGAAAGCTGCCTACCATCTTCAGGTTAATGAGTTTAATGGCAAGAGAACCTTGCAGTTTTTAATTGTTAGTATGACACCCATGGCAACCTAGCAGCAGTATTGGGGATGTTAGCTATTTATTCCCAGAGTCCTATGGTTTGGTAATTGAGTGTCTTTGAGTCTGATTGCAGGCAGGCTTGAGTGGGGTTGGCTTTAAATAGATCAGGAGCTAATGCTTCAGAACGTATGCTCTTGATCATGTAGTCTCTTTCAGTATGGGTGACTACCCCAAATATATTAGCAAGAATATGATCAGGCAAGGCGATTGGAAGGTATGGGTGTTTTTTAACAAATCTTGCATAGCATAAAAGAAAGGTCAGTACTCTAGACTGAGTTTGCGGATTTAGTTTGCAATAAAGTGCACTGCCAATATAGGTTGAGGGATGTTCTTCTGTGATCCTGAAGGTGACTCTCGTAATAGGTATTTCTGGAGATAGCACCCTAAGCAGACAGTCTGAAAGAAAGCGGTTAAGCGTCGTTGTTAGTAGGAGGGTGGCTAGACTATAAGGGGGTTGGTCACATATGCTAGCGCTACCTGCTGGGCCTTTGGCCATAATACTATTTATTATGTTTATTGGCACAGTGTAGGTAAAATAGTACTCAGATAAAGGTTTATCAAACGCAGATGGATTGAGAGTGGTCATACCAAGGAAAGGCTGGGTACCTACATTAAGGACTAAAATAATATTTCTGAGTTTGGGGCATTGGTATAGTGCATTTTGAGCTAGTGTAGTATGATTAAATAATACTAGTGTTTCAAGGTTATCACAATACTCAATGGCTCTATAGCCTAGCTCTGACCCAGACTTAATTTCAAGTCGTACTAAATTAGTGAAATATGAAAATGCCATGCTAGCAACAAATAGATTCGTTGGAATGTGAATTGCAACTATGTTCTGTTTAGCCTGAGTTTCACTGAATGCGCGTTTGTTAATAGCCTTTATTTCTCTATCGCCAGCCATATTAGGAATGTGGAGTACGTTGCTACTACTTCCTTCGGTAGGGATGATACACCTAAAGATGGTGCCATGTTTGTCAACTAGGTATTTTATCATATTATGCCTCTTGCTGACAGACTATCAGAGAAATTAGGGATTTCAAGTATCAGGCTGTTACATAAATAAAGTGGGTATAGAGGGGATGAATTAATGCGTGCTGATGAAGATGTTGAATATGTGTGTGTTTTTGTGTATTATAGGTTAATTGTTTTTTGTAGATAATATGCATAAATACCATATCGCGCCCATGATGGCGTGGACAGATAGACACTTTAGATACCTGATGCGCTTGTTAGGCGGTTTGGATTTCTTGTTATTTACAGAAATGGTTACTGTTAATGCATTGCACTACAGTGAGCCTCATCAGTATTTAGAAAAGTCAGATATTGAGGGGGATGTTATCTTACAGATTGGTGGTAGTGATATTGAGCGTGTAGCGCAGGCAATACAACTAGCAGAGCAGCATAACTATGCTGGGTATAATTTAAATGTTGGCTGTCCAAGTGACCGAGTACAAAATGCTAAGATTGGTGCATGCCTTTTGGCGGAAGGCCCTTTAGTTAAGGAAGTCCTAAAGGTGATGATGGATAATACTGATAAGCCAGTTTCAATCAAGACTAGGGTTGGGATTGATGGGGTAGACTCATATGATTTTTTTCGGTCATTTGTTGATGATGTATTACCGTCGGGTTGTAAAAATTGGATTGTGCATGCTAGAGACGCCTGGTTAAAAGGTTTGAGCCCTAGACAGAATCGTAGTATTCCACCGTTACGTTATGAATATGTATATAGACTTAAGCAGGAACTGCCTGAGCTAGATATTGCGATCAATGGTGGCTTTACAGACAGAGAGGCAATTGCCTCAGCGCTAGCACATGTTGATGCAGTGATGTTAGGAAGAGCTGCCTATCAGAACCCACAACTGATCCATGACCTGGGCAATAGTCAATATACATACCGGCAAGCATTAGATCAGTACATCCAGTATATACGCGAAAATATAGATCAATTTCCAGTAAGGCGGCTTGCTGCACCATTGGTTATTGCATTATCAGGGTATTATGGCGCTAAGCATGATCGTGCTAGGGTTGCTGCCTGTAAGGACGCTGCTGAGATGCTTAAGATACTAGACAAGCTACACCTTAAAGATCTAGAGACAGCAGGCGTTTGACTATGTCTCTTGTTCTTCATTAAGGTGAAAAGCGTGGGGTATGAGTGAGCTTAGCTTATGAGTTCTGATTTGGTTGTCTTGAGTAACAAGATTGACATTGATGTCAGACTGTGAGAACTCTAAAATCACTTGTCTGCATGCGCCACAGGGTGTGACGAATTTATCATTAAAAGAGAAGATAAAGATATCTTTGAGTGCTGTATGGCCGCTTGAAACCATATTAGCAATGGCACAAACTTCAGCACATACAGTCAAAGAGTAACTGGTGTTTTCAATATTGGTCCCACCAAAGAATTCACCTGTTGTGCTAACAGCAACCGAAGCAACAGAAAATTCTGAGTAGGGAGAGTATGAGTTAGAAAGCATTTCATGCCCAAGGCTATGAATCTTCTTCAACTCGGCTGGAGAATATCTGTCCATTTAATTCCCTATATTGGTTATTCAAGCTAAAAAACTCTAGCTTTTGCTGTCCTGGCCCTTGGTGTTGGTTAAGCTAGCAAAACCTGCATATTTAGTGTTGAATGCTTCAACACGTCCAGTGGTGCTTGCACGACGCTTACCAGTATAGGCAGGGTGGCAATTATAACAAACCTCTATATCTAACATTGTTTGTTTCATTATAGTATGTACTTGAAATGCGTTGCTGCATCCGCTACATTTTACGTCAATTGGTATTAACTTTGGGTGTATTGATTTCGCCATGTCAAATTTAGTTTGTTTAAGTACCGATATTTTAACAGTGAAAACCATGATGTCAAGTAAAATTCGATATTACTCAAGGGAGTGTGACAATGAATGAACGTTTTGTTCCTAAAGCAATATTTTTTGATGTCGATCGTTTATCGCGTTCGGAGGGTCCGTCTTGCGGCGTGCCAAAAGATTATGTGGTGGTGAGGCTGTTTTTATTGAGCTACGCTTTATCACAGGACACATATAACACTTATCGTAGAGAGGTAGAGCGCTACTGTCAGTGGCTATGGTTTGTTGAGGGCACCTCTTTAGTGGATTCGTCAAGACATATATTGATGGACTACATCAAGTTCTTTAAGTCACCACCCTCCAGCTGGGTTGCCAATAAACATCACCCAAGGTTTATTGAGCAATATGATGTTGCTCAGGTTAATCCTGATTGGCGACCATTTGTAGTGCGCCCTGGAAAACAGCGTGTTGTGGGTCAGTCAGCCATGAAGTCTATGTTAGCTTGTTTGTCTACATTCTACACGTTCTTGATGCACGAGGGTGTCATCATGCAAAATCCTGTTCAGATGTTAACTCAAAAAAAACAGTTAGTTCAGACGGTACAAACAACAAGGATAAAACGGCGGCTCAGCCAATCCCAGTGGAGTTGTGTTATTGATGTTATGGATAGGCAGGCAACCCATCAGCCAAAGTATGAGCGGCACTTGTTTATCTTGTCGATGTTTTACTTGCTGGGTTTGCGAATTTCTGAGATTGCGCAGAATGATAAGTCATTTAAGCCAATGAATTTATTTTATCAAGACATACATCAACGATGGTGGTTTGAGGCGCTAGGAAAGGGGAATAAAGTTAGAAGTGTTGCAGTTCCTGATGCAATGCTTGAGGGGTTGATGCGCTATCGAAAAATATTATGCCAAACTGCATTACCTACATCAGATGACTTATCACCGCTTGTTCCTAAGCTTCGGGGAGTTGGGGGGCTATCAGCAAGACAAATTAGGGCATTGGTGGCAGAAGCATTTAATTTCGCTATTGAATCCTTGGTTCGTGATGGCTTAACTCACGATGTTGATAACTTAAAGCAAGCGACAGTTCACTGGTTGCGCCACACTTCAATTTCTGATGATGTTATGCATCGGCCAAGTGAGCATGTGCGTGATGATGTTGGCCATGCCAATATCGCAACAACCAGTTTGTACATTGATGTCTTAGATGAAAAGCGCCATGAGTCTGCGAAAGATAAAAAGCTCAAGCAAGAGTAGAGGCGGTGGTTTTATAATTATTATGGAAGAATGGTGTTGTGTTGGGGTGTTACATAAAAGGGCTGCATATGCAGCCCTTTTATGTAGTGGTGTTTGGTTATTATTTGTGGCACTCTTTGGCTCGGTCTAGCGCATAGTTTTTCACTTGTAAAGGATCTGATGCCTTACCTTCAAAGTCAGTAATAGCAATATTTCCCTCTATATCATTAATCGTCAAGATTAGTTCTAGCGGTTGCTGCCAGCTGCTATACTCATTGGTAAATGAGACCAGGAAAATAGATTGAGCAAAGTAGGTGTTATTATCACTTTGGGTGATTTTAACAGGGGTGATGAATTTGCTAATTCGTGTTTCATAGTGGTCGTCTAACTGGTGTTTAATAATGTTTGATTTCTCAAGAGCAAGCTCAAAGTTTTCCCAGGCAGTTTGTGAGAAGTGTGCTTCCAGACTTGATTTGTCATGCTGGTGGTCGAACATTTCAGTGAGTCTATAGGTCGCCCAAGACTTTAGGTATCCAGGGTCAGCTGCAAGTGACATGAACATTAGGGTAAAGAAAAAAGTCTTTTTCATGGGTAGGTCTCCGTTGAGTTAAGGTTGTGACGAATGATTTTGACCACTTTTGGCAAGAGGGCAGGGTCATTGGGTAATATTTCGTAGTGTGGAACTACTCCAACACCATTAATGGTGCTGCCACTAGGGGTGGTAAAGTACGCAGTAGTCAGCTTAATCATGCTTCCATCATCTAGTGGCAATAATGTTTGTATAGTGCCCTTACCGTTGGTAGTGGTGCCTATGAGTGTTGCACGTTTATAATGCTTTAAGGTGGCAGCAAATATTTCTGCACCGGAGGCAGTTGCTGAGCTAGTCAGAATATAGATTGGTTTATGGTGTGACTGATCAAGGGTGTCCTTGGGTAAGGGGATTTGGACATGGTCATGTCTGCTCACTACATGGGTAATATCGCCACCCGGGTATTCTTTTGTATCAAGAAACAATGCCGTGGCTTGGATTGAAGAAAACAGCAATCCGCCAGGGTTTGTTCTGAGGTCAATAATGAGTGCTTCTGTGTCAGCTAAGTGGGTAAGGGCATACTTTAATTCTTGGAGGGTGTCTTGGTTAAAAAGGTTTATTTTAATATAACCAAGGTTGTTTGGCATTTTGTTATACTGTATTTCCTGAAGATCAATCTTTTTTCTTATTACGGGAATGGCTTTTTTTACACCCTCTAACCTAATTTGTGTCACAGAGTTTATTGGGCCCCTGATTAAGGAAATATTTGTGAGGATATTATTAGGGTCAACTGGGTTGTCGTCAATATGAGTGATTATGTTCCCAGGTTGAATACTGGTTTCGCTAGCAGGGCTGTTTGGTAAGACGGCAGTGATGATAAGCTTTTGGTTGTTGAGCTTAACCGATACACCAATCCCTACAAATCCGCCCTGAGTAAGCATCTTTAAAAATTCTGCATCACGTATAGATAAGTAACTAGAATGCTTGTCTAAGCCTTGAAGTATACCAGATAGTGCAGATTCAGTATGATCAGAGGGAGGGCCCTCAACATACATATTGTCAATATAGTGAAATACATGGTCTATCTTTTCAATATTAAGAGAAGATGCGTTTGAAATTGAGGCGATTAGAATACAA
The DNA here is from genome assembly GCA_040264995.1 of Gammaproteobacteria bacterium. Lineage (GTDB taxonomy): Bacteria > Pseudomonadota > Gammaproteobacteria > Comchoanobacterales > Comchoanobacteraceae > Synchoanobacter. Next base: position 6,935 of record JBDQHG010000024.1, read on the forward strand.
ATTTTGAGTATCCATTTGTTTAATCCAAAACTGAGCCATCTATCATCCATGAATTATTGTAACATAGCATTAGGGTAAGTTAAATGAAAATACTATTGGTAGTAACAGAAGGGTTGTTGTATTAGTCGCAGAATTGACATGGTTGCGGGATTGGGTTAAAGTGTGCTGATTGATTTTGGCTTGCAGTTGCCGTTTCATTGGGCCTCATAGGGGCCCCCAGGGTAGAAAATTCATAAAAAAAAATCGTAGGTGTTGCTTATGTTAGGTGTATTAAAAAATCCGCGTGATAGCTTATTTTCCGCATGGCTAATTATTGCAGTTAGTGCAGCTTTTTATTCATATGATGTGCTGCTGCGTATCGCCCCTGGCGTAATGAAACAGGACTTGATGCTTCATTATGATATCAGTGCAGCTAAGCTTAGTGGAATTACATCAGTTTACTTTTTAGTTTATGCGCCTATGCAAATGCCAGTGGGTATGTTGCTGGATCGCTATGGGCCTAAATTCTTACTATCTCTTTCTGGGGTTATTTGTGCAGTAGGTATAGCACTATTTGCAGCAACATCACTTGTTTCCGTTGCTGCAATGAGTCGGTTTATGATTGGTTTAGGCTCGGCCTTTGCATTCGTTGGTGTGCTAAAACTAGCAAGTATTATGTTGCCACCCAGCCGGTTCGCTTTTGTATCCGGTTTAACAATGGCATCTGGTAAGTTTGGTGCCACGATTGGTGATCATTTGATCGCTAACCTCTTGCTGGTTGAAAGCTGGCAAGGGATTTGTATTCAGGCGGCTTTTTTGGGCGGTATTTTAACATTGCTAATGTTATACCTTATTCCCCATGATGTTCATCATAAGCAACAAGACAGCGAGGGCTCTAGTTTTCGAGATATTTGGGGTATTGTTAAGAAGTTATCTACAAATCCACAGCTTTGGATTATTGCACTTATTGGGTGTTTGTCGTATACCCCTTTAACACTGTATGCTGAGCATTTCGGAATTGAGTTTTTGCAGGTAAAGTATGGTATAAGTCATATTAGAGCATCATCAATTAATTCATGTTTGTTTTTAGGATGGATGCTGGGGGGGCCAATAGTGTGTACTTTTTCTGACTACATAAAGAGTAGAAGGATTCCAGTTATTCTTGGGTTAGTATCATCATTAATCTGTTGCATTTTAGTGCTGTATTTCCCTATTCCTATCTCTATGTTGCCTGCTCTCATGATTGTCTTTGGCATGACTAATAGTGTGCAAGTAATTGCCTTTCCGATGGCAAGGGAGGTTGGGGGTACTCGTTATACTGCTACTGCAATTGCGCTAACCAATATGATTTGTATGCTTTCAGGGCTAATGCAGGGAGTTATTGGCTGGTTGTATGATTATACCCATTTGGTTATGCAAAAGTCAGTATCAGCAGATATGTTGTCTCTAGTCTCATACCGGGTAGCCTATTTACCTTTGCCTGTGTTCCTAGGTTGTGCAATAATACTTGCAGTGATCATGAGAGAGACTTATGGGCAGGATGCTCAAGAAACCTAAGATTCTGACAATATTGATTGTGCTTTCCTTGCTTTCAGGTTGCTCACAAGAGTATAGCTACCAGGACTATAGTGATGATATTTGCAAAGTAGTCAGTGGCCATTATGGGTGGAAGTCATCATTAAGGCAGGTCCAGCAGGAGTATACTATATCACCAGGCTTGGTGTTATCAGTTATTTTCCATGAGTCTTCGTTTAAAGCTAAAGCTAGGCCTCCTGCAAAGAAGGTAATAGGTTTTATACCTTGGCAAAGTGCAACAGCTTTTGGGTATGCACAAATCAAAAATGAGACATGGGAGTGGTATAAGTCGCATAACCCAGGGTATTTCCAGTCGCGCACACAGTTTTCAGATTCTACGAAGTTTGTTGGGTGGTATTATCAAGTGTTTTTAGCTCGCCTGAAAAAAGAGGCCTATAGTAAAGCAGTTAGTGATGCAGACTTTTATATTTCATACCATGAAGGAATAGGGGGGTTTTTACATCAGAACTGGCAGCAAAAAGACTGGCTAGTGAAAAAAGCAAAACGTGTTGACCAGTTGGCGCAACACTATAACCAGCAGTTAAAGCATTGCTTATAGTTATGCTTTCAGTAGCCTTGAGATAGTCCCACCTTGTACAATTGTGGTAAAGCAGACAACTGCATAGGTAGCAATCAGGATAGTGGCAGTTTGGGCAGACTCAGGTAGTGATAATGCTAAGGCAACTGCAAGCCCTCCTCTGAGACCACCCCATATCAGAATCCGTGTTGTTTTGGGTGTAATGGTTGCACGCTTATTAATGAGGTACATGGGGATAGTAATGGTTATTATTCGGCTGAGTAGTGCTAAGGTAATACTACTAGCCATGATGCTAAGTGTTAGATAAGAAAAAGGGATGAGGAACGCTTCAAAGCCAATAAGAAGGTATAGTAGCATATTTAATATTTCTTCTAGCGACTCCCAGAAGTGCTTCAATGGGTGGAAATGCTCACTATTCTGGCCCGTATGTTGCGCCATCATCAGACCACATACGACTACTGCCAGAGGGCCTGACATACTAAGGGTATTGGTTAGAGTGTACACGCCAGTCACGATAAAGATGCTAATTAGAGTGTGATTATGAGTGTTGCTTTTCTCAATTGACATTAACTTTTGGCATAATCGTCCTGTTATAATACCAATGATGCTTCCACCAATAGCGTCATAACAGAAATGTGCTGCAAAGGTAGAAGGAGATAGGGCTTCTGATCCTTCAAAAGCTAATTGATAGATTGATAAGAAAATGACAATGCCAATTCCATCGTTAAATAAAGACTCACCAGCAATTTTTGCTTCAATGTCAGGAGATAGGTTGCTTTGTTTCACAAGACCAACAACTGCAACAGGGTCAGTTGGTGAGATCAGGGCACCAAATAACAAGCAGTGCACTAAATCAATTGTCACACCGGTAAACTGCATGACATAGTAAAATCCGTACCCAATAAGTAAGGTTGACGCAGCTGTGGAGAAAAAAGCAAGGGTTAAAATGCTGTAAGCGTGTTTTTTAAAGTAGTCGGCATTCATAGACATTGCGCCTGCAAACAATAATATAGGCAGCATTAACTCCATTAAGATTGCTTTGAAGTTAGTATCTTCAATGAGATGTGCTGCGTGATTATAGATTTCAAGACGACCAGTTAAGGGTTCGAGTAGATTGGCACCTGTGACGATGAGAAGTGATAACCCTAAGATGGCAATGGTGGGTTGGACTCGAAGATATGAAGCAAAAATATAGCCTAATAAGGTTGAGCTTGAGACAAGCATCATCATTGTTTCGAAGGAAGTCATCGTATCAGTCCCAGGTATTTATTGAATCTTAATTGTATAATGTTCATAATACGATTAACAGTAATAGTTGAGTGATTCATGGATAGGCAAATTTACCCAGGGCTGATTATTATGCTTAGTGCGTTGGCTGCGCTGGTAATGTGCAATTTGGGCTATAACGAACTGTATACTCAAATATGGTCTCAGTCTATTAAGGTATCTCTAGGAACCCTTGTTGTCACAAAACAGCTGCTTCCTTTTATTAATGAGGGCTTGATGGCGCTGTTCTTCCTGGCGGTTACTATTGAGATAAGGCATGAGTTTACATATGGATCATTATCTAGCCGTGCATATAGAGTTATGCCATTTATCGCGGCTGTCGGTGGGATGATTGTCCCAGCTGCTATTTATTTATACTTTAATTATGGCAGTGAATTTGCTGTTGGCTGGGCGATTCCAACAGCAACAGATATCGCATTTTCATTGGCATGTTTGATGGTAATTGGTAGTCATTTTCCAAGCCACTTAAGAACCTTTTTGTTATCGCTTGCGGTTATTGATGATTTAGGTGCAATTTTAATCATCGCACTGTACTACTCAGATCATTTGTCGATGATAATGCTGGCAGGAGGGGGAGTAATTGTTAGCATTATGCTATTGTTACGATACTTTCGAGTAACCGCTACCTTTATTTATATGTCATTTGGGTTTGCGTTGTGGATATTCTTGTTAAAGTCAGGTGTGCATGCAACACTAACTGGGTGCTTGGTTGCTATGATATTACCTATCAAGGATGATGGGGGTAGGCGAGTTATGACTTTCCATGATTCATTGCTACCTTGGGTGCAGTATGGAATTCTCCCGCTATTCGCTTTTGCAAATACGGGTGTGGTGATATCAAGCGGGATTGATGTATTACACCCAATGTTTCTAGGGATAGTGTTAGGTTTAGTCGTTGGTAAGCCACTTGGGATTGTGTCCTGTACATTTATTGCAGAAAAACTGGGCGTTGCAAAGCTCCCAGATGATATCGGACATAACCATATCCTTGGGGTGGGCTTTTTGTGTGGGATAGGCTTTACAATGAGCTTGTTTGTCGGTATGCTCGCATTTGATGAGGAGGTACTTCCTTTATTAGATATAGTGAGAACCGGAGTATTAAGTGCTTCACTTACAGCGGCTTTATTTGGTATGTTGTTTTTAGTGTATGGCTGTGATAGGACAAAAGATGAAAAAGAATTTATTGCTAAGTAGCGGCGAAAGGATGTCACTTGAAGGCTTGTGTCAGGATAGTGAGCTGGGTACTATTCTTTATTTTTACCCAAAGGATATGACGTCTGTATGTACAACACAAGCTGTACAGTTTCGTGATGCATTGTCTTGGTTTAAAAAGCGAGGTATTAATGTTGTTGGTGTGTCGCGTGATAGTTTAGTAAGGCACAATAAGTTTATAGAAAAGCATGAGCTTACATTTCCGTTAGTTGCAGATGTTGAAGAAATATTGTGCCAGCAGTTTGATGTGATCAAAGAAAAGTCAATGTATGGCCGAAAGTATTTAGGGATTGTTAGATCGACTTTTTTATTAGACCGCAATGCAAAGATTATTGAATCTTGGCGTGGAGTTAGTATTAAGAGTCATCTAAAAGATGTTCAATCTGTTATTGAGGCATGGTTAGGTGGACAAAAGTAGCCGATATTCTGTTTTAAGTTGGTGTAGTAAGTTATGCTTATGGCTTAACGTGTTCTTGATGGCGTTTAAGTTATCACTAGGTTCTTTGTATCACTCCCGGGCACTATTTGCAGATGGCGTGCATTCATTAATGGACGTAACAGCAGACTTGTTTGTGATTTATGCTGTTTATATGTCAAGTCGTCCAAAAGATGACCAACACCCTTATGGTTACTCACGATATGAGACACTAGGTAACGTAGTTATTTCATTTATGTTGCTTGTAGCAGCTTATGCGATTACTTATGATGCGATTATAGGAGTAAAAGCATCAGTCCAAGGAATGAATAAGATAGTTGGATTGGCAGCAGTCGTATCGATCGTACTTAATGAGGTATCGTATCAGTATGTTAAATCTCAAGCACAGAAGATTAAAAGTGATTTATTAATGTCAACCGCGGTTCATCAGAGGGCAGATGCTGCAACGTCATTCATTGTGCTGTTAGCAACGCTTGCTAGTTTTTACCATGTGAGTAATGCAGATATTATTGGTGCTGTCTGTATTGCTATCTTAATCGCATATTATGCATTGACATCATTAGTTCACAGTGTAGGTGAGTTGCTTGATCGGGGGATGTCCAGTTCACATATTGATAAGATATGTGAGGCAATCCATCAGGTGGATGGGGTTGTAGACCATCACTTTTTACGTTCTCGACGTATGGCTGAGAAGGGCTATGTAGATGTTCATGTGGTTGTCTCTCCAAAAATCAGCGTATCAGAAGGACACTATATTGGTGATCAGGTGGGAGATGTTTTATTGTCATTTACAGATATCATAGATGTTACCGTTCATATTGATGCAGAAGATGACCAGGATCGAGTGGCAAAGTTGCCAGATCGGGCTAAAATCAATCAGTGGCTTGAGTCACAGGGGGTTCAGGTTGATCGTTTCATTATTCATTATTTAAATGATCAAGTTGACTTAGAGCTCTATATCTCCAACGGAAGTGAGCTAAAGGCTATAGATGACCACCCAGACTGGCTCAATCAGTATACGGTTTATGTTTTAAGCTAATTAAAGGTTTGTTTAGCGTCTATTGGTTTTTTCTAAGCACGTGATGCCCAAAAGGCATGGTCTAGCCAATAATGATGCAGGAAGTTGATAAATAACATATGTTAATATACAATAGGGGAGGGTGTGGGAGCAAGACTAAGCTCTAATCTTTAACCCTGCACCGCTTGGGGCCCGAGAAATATTAAAAGTTATGGCAACTGGTGCAAAACAAGCAACTAACGATGATAATATGCAAGAACAAAATAAAAACGAGTTAAGCGCACTAGTGATATTGCTATTCTCAATACTTTTATTCTCAATACTTTTATTCTCAATACTTTCCGCGGGCATAGCATGCCTAA
>JBDQHG010000025.1:0-13287 GCA_040264995.1 Gammaproteobacteria bacterium
GTATTTAACCGTTTTTTAAACAAAAGCACATAATAATGAATAACTGAGTTGAAAAATGAAATCAGAAGCTATTAATAACGCCATAAAGCAGAAGCTCCAACAAATCTCACCGCTTCAAATAGCCTATTGGCTTGGGGGGTTAGCAGCAGATAATCTTGAGTTATTTAGTGAGCTACTTTCTTGTGCCTTTACGTATAAAGAAAACAGTGTAAAACTAACTTTACTACAGGCACTTCCTATAGAAATAGTCTATTTAATCTACATTGAGAGAAAACCTCAGAACCTGGCACAACTAAAGTTTGCACTTCCTTATTTGCAAAGCATGGACACCCCTGCAGCCCACCTTCTTTCTGCACGGCTATGCCTTGACGGTAATGGTGATATACAGGACATTGAGGCTAACAAAGCAGCATTTAGACATCTTAAGATCTGTATTGGTCATGCAGGGTTTACTCAGCTTACGCCTCGTGCTCAAGCAGTCTCTCATTATGGATTAGCCGTGTTATACCGGGTCGGGAGAGGTGATATACAGGGCGTTGAGGCTAACAAAGCAGCATTTAGACATTTTGAGACCTGCATTAGTCATGCTGGGTTTTCACAACTGCCTGCATCTTCTCAACAAGAGGTATTAGATAGGTTTAATGAGTTGAAACAACTGCTGAGTCAGTCTTCTCGTGGATTAAGTAGTGATAAACTAGGTTCTACAGAGAGCTTACAGCTATTAGCTGATTGTGCAGACGCTCCACCACTTCACCCTAGCGCTTCGGCAAGCATGGGTCTACTTGTCGCGAATCCTGTCACTAGTCAAAAAAGAAAGGCAGAGGATGGTCACATGTCTACCAGTAGTAAAATGTCAAGGCTTTCTAGTAGTCAGGACCCTGAGACGGATGTCGTTGAGGTTGAGGGTTTTGCGTTTAAGTCCTCTAGCGTTCCTACTGAAACAATCAATGTTAGTTCCGTATCAATGACTGTTTGAATCTTGCAGAAGTGATGTGAAACTCATAGCCAGCTTATATAACACTGGGGTAATACCTAATTGATGTTGGCATTATCTTTGAGTTACAAAAAAATATCATTAGGTTGGTGGTGTATCAACTTCCCCTTCACATTGTGATAGCGATGATGACTCTATGGCGTAGATGAGCATATGGGATATGAAATGTTACGGAATGACTGATTGGATGAAGTTGGTTACAGGCTTTTAGATGTATATATATTAGTAAGCTCTGATATTATTAAAAAGATAGTATTGGATTGGTGGGCACATCCTTGCAATCGAAGTGAGCACCCTTATCGTATAGCTCGCATTTAATATGCGTGATTTCAGCTGCAACTCTAGAGGGTGAAATAAGTGTTTTAGACTGTATGGCAGTGTCACCTATTAGCTGATTGATTTGTAAAGGGGTATCGGCAAAGTCTAGCTTCTTCGTTGCAGCAAAGATATCTTGATGAGAGCCTAAAATCCAAAGCAATGAATAAAATGTGTAGTATTTTGCGCGTTCGCTATGGACAATAATGAAGCAAAGTAAGGCTGGTGGATACACAATGGAGTAGGCAAGTAATATGCCATAAGTCAGTAGAACCTGACACCAATATAGGATTGTTGAGGGAGATTCACGGTTTTCCCGATTGTTACTATCCTTAGGCGTTTTAAGCCTGAGAGCAGCGACTATGGCCAAAGAGCAGAGGAATATTTGCTGGAGAGTAAATGAAAGGCTTGTTACGCCTAAGAATATTTGAGGGATTATAAGCGCTATTTGCAAAAGAATAACTAATAGGCTCATAGAGATAACAAGTTTAGGTATGTCAATAAACATTGGGCCTTTCAACCAAGGTGCTAAAATTTCATTAGCAATGGATGCTGCTACATCATTGAGATTGCGAAAAGTATTGTGAACACGTAATTTCTTAAAGTGTTTATTTATGTATCCTTCTCCATGTTTTTCTCTAAGCATGCTAGTGGCAAGTATGAGTGTGGCACCGCCCATCGAGAAGCCCTCTGTATAAATTTTATACTCTTTTGAAATAAGATCCTCAAATGTGGTTTTAAGTTCCGTAGCTGCATGATGTAATGAAAAAAGCCCCATACATAGATTGGCTGAGTGTACATATGGGTAGTCTGCATATCGTATGTAGGTATGTGTTTTGAAATTGCGATTATATTCGAATTGGCCACATTCGGCATTTCCTGGTACCCATATATATGCGTTGCTTCCCTTTACATAGGCCTTCTCTTTACGTAAAACAGGTTGAAACCTTGCACCGGTAGAAAGCATTGAGAAAAACGGTGCTCTATATGGTAGTAACATCCATGAGAGTGGAACAAGGATGGGATAAAGTGCAATTCTCAATACGAGTTTAATAGGGTAAAAATATAATTCCATTTCGTTAAATCTATAAAAACTTCATACACTGTATTTGCTTTTAAGAAGCTAATCAAGTGATGAATGAGCCTTATTATACCGTACGGAAGTGGTGATATACAGGGCATTGAGGCTAACAAATCAGCATTTAGACATTTTGAGACCTGCATTGGTCATGCTGGGTTTTCACAACAAAGAAAGGATGTACCCAAAGCAGTGGATTATCCTGTGGCTAAAAGGCTTAGATACAGCCATGCTGCAGATATTGATCAAATACCCTTTTATGAAGCAGATGGCAGAACATTTAAAAAATAGTCAAAACAGGTGGTTGACAGAAAGTCATATTTTTTGCATGGAGTATTTCAATAAAAATAAGTGGAGAATGATAGCCCTTGTATCTATGTGATAGTGCACCATATGCATGAATAGTTTAACGCCATCAAAATGATAACAAAACACTTTCTGGGGGATAGAAAGTATTTAGCAAGTAGAACGGGGGCATATATCTGTATGACGTTTGAGCATCTTATCTAAGAGCATATAAGTCGCTTTAATAAACTGCAGATCTTCGGGGTTCTTTCTATGGAATGATTTCCGCAGGATGAATTTCATAGTGCTTTGCTTTGGGTTAATTATTGGGTATTCTGAAGAGAAGAAATAGGGGGGAGAATCCATTGTTGTTAATTCTGAGCATTGTAGGGTTGCTAATGCTATCAGCATTTTTTTCTGGTTCAGAAACTGCGGTCATGGCACTAGATCGATACCAGGTGAGAACCTTGGCAGAAGAGGGCGATAGTCATGCGCAAAGTTTATTGGTGTACCTCAATGACCCTGAGCGCTTCTTTGCTGTTGTACTGCTAGGGAATACCTTTGCTAATATTGCTGCAGCATCACTTTTCACGATGTGGACACTTGAGCAGTTTGGTGAAGTCTCAGTTTTTATATCAACGGTTGCATTGACAATATGGGTGTTACTCTTTTGTGAGTTTTGGCCTAAGTCAATGGCAGCAAGGCATGCATTAAGGATCAGTATGCTCGTTATTCCGTTTATCAAGTTAGTTGAGTGGTTATTAATGCCCGTATTAGTGATCATGCGTTTTATTATGAAGTTATTAACACAAAAAAGGCCGGAGACGGGGCGTTTGAATGCTGAAGAGCTTAGGCGTGTGATTCGGGCTGTGAGTGCACAACTCAGTGTTGCAGAGCAAGATATGCTAGAAGGTGTGCTGGATCTGGGTAGCTTAGGGGTTAACGATGTCATGCTGCCTAAGCACTTGGTTAACGCTTTGGATGTTTCTAGACCTTGGAGTGAAGTACTTGGGCAGATACAGGCGTGTACTAATCAGTATTTATTGGTTGTGAATGAAGCTCAGTGGGGGCAAGTTCTGGGTATAATATATCTATCTGATATTTTGAAAAAAGAGCAAGGGTTTGGAATGGACTCGTTGAAAAAGATCATTAAAGAAGTCGGTTATGTACAGGAAGGAACAGCACTTAATGTTCAGCTCATGAACTTTAAAAAGCGGCGTCAAGAAGTCTCGATTGTGGTTGATGAGTATGGAGAAAAGCTTGGCATGTTAGATGTCCATGATATTGTTGAAGAGGTCGTGGGCTATTACGCAAATAGACGCGCTGTACCCATTGGCTCTGTTCGGTTTGACGGAGCAAAGGGTTATTGGGTTAGAGCGGATGTCGTAGTTAGGGATTTAAATCGTTATCTTAACTGGGATCTTCCTGAAGATAAGAGTGTGACGATTGGAGGCTTGGTTGTTCAACAGTTAGCAGAGATTCCCGATGGGAACTGTTCAGTACAGTTTGGTTCTTATATGATTGAAGTGGTTCAGATGCGTAATAATCGTTTGATATTATCCCATGTTTCACAGATAATGCATGAAGAGCAAGAGGGTGATGAGCTATGAAGAAATTAATAGGGTGTGTGCAAGTTGTAATAATGGGTTTAATCCTAATGCCAGCGTATGCGACGTATCTTCCTAAGACAGCAAAACAAAGCAATTTATCCAAGGTTGCTTATGCAGCCAAGCATATTTTGCAGGATATTGGTTTAGTATTTGGTATTGGTATGGTCTTAGCAGGGCTATATAAATATTCAGATCATAGAGCGAATCCACTAGCACACCCTTTGGGTAGAGTGGTGACACTGATTGTTGCTGGTGCAGCCTTAATTGGTTTGTACTATGTTCCTATGCCAGTGCTTTCCCGTTACGCTTAGTTTAGAATCCAAGTTGAGCTGTAATACTAGTTATGGGTAATTTGATATAGTGCACAATGCCCTTACTACTAACCCCTTTAGCTTTGGTGTTCAGTGCTTCTGAAGCAACAGGTTCTGTACTGGAGGCGCGATGATCAAACGGATGAAATAAGTCATTATCAAATAAATCATGCATCATGCTCTTAAGTAAATGTTTGGATAGGAAGAACTGACAGGTTAGCGTTAGACTCACAGTGCAGGTGATATAGGCTAGAGCAGACAATAAGCTCATGCCGCAGGCAATATACAGGAATGTTCCTGCTATCAATGATAAGCATAGATACACAATCATAAACAACTTTAGGAATGGCGTAATCGCTTGATTCGAAAATTCAATAATTTTATGTTTGACCCATTGCATCGGGCGTTTAGTCCCGGTTTTGGAAGACTCTGGGTAGATGGTTCGGATACACTCATCTGCAAGCCGACCTGTAGAGTTTTCTAAAGAAAATGTATGGTTTTCAATGCGGGAATTTGCATAGTTAGAGGGTTTTTTTGCTAAGCAGCATGCAAGGACTTCAGCGATATGCGCTCTTGTTTCAGTATTAATGTTTAGTTTTTGAATAAATCCTTTTGCAAGGTCTGGAGATAATCCCCCGATTTTGGTAAGTGCAATAAACTCAACTTTTTGTTCTACCTCTAATTCAAGATCAGAAACTTCGGTTTGGGCAAGACTCAGCGCTCGATCAAAGAACTCACGGATCATCAATGAAGAGTGCTTTGATTGCTCTTCTTCCGTTCTAGGTATAGGAGGTATTTCTCTTACAGATTGTTCATTAGCATAATTAGGATCAATGATACATGCTGTGAAATGTAGTGCTTGTGCAAAGGGGTTTGTGATCTCATTATTGAATGAGATGATATGATCAATAAGGGCGGGGGCCATGTCAGCTTTTTTAAACTGTGCGAGTATCGCAGGCGCGAGTCGTTTTTCTAGCTCGCCTCTGGTTGGATCCGTGAGAAAATGTATTACACTGTCATGCAGTGGCTTATACACTTCCAGGAATGCATAAAGTGTTGGGTGGTCTTGCCCATCTTGTTGATTGAGGCTGTGGATATATTCAGCGGCTTTATAGAGATGTTCAGATAAAAACATACCATGCTCACTATTTTCGAACTGATCGACTGGCGTTACTTGCTTAAAAAATCCAGGGATGCTGAAATCAAGGGTACGATGGCGTATTTCACTTGCAGCGCGAGTCAGCGAGTCATCTGAAAGCTTAATATTTGTGTGTTTTAGATGGAATGAGAGCAATGAGAGCATAAGTTGCTGGTTGCGTGACTGTAGAAATTCAATAGGGGTTGTGGAGTTGCGCCTTGAGCTTGTAGATTCTCGTCTAGGCGATTGTGTGTGGGGTATGAATTGAGTTGCAGTAATTTTTTCGTATATCATGCTGAACGAGTTGAGGGAATACGCAAGAGCCACTTGCAGAGATAGAATATCTCGAGGCCACTCTTGTTTACGAAATATGGCAAAAGCATCGCCTCTTGCGCCAATGACCGTCTGGAGTGCTTCATCGTTCTTAGCGTCTAATACTTTGAACAGGCAATCAGACAGTGTAATGAGCTCTGAGTAGTCTGAACCAGTATCAATACCGCTTCGTATAGATTAAACAGCAGTGATTAGTTTTGTAAATCTATCTAACATTATTACTTCCTTGCCATTATTATCCATAGCCCAGTTTATCAATAATATAAATTATAAGCTACGATTATTTAAGGCTTGCACCTGCGAAATCAGGAGGTGGTTTGCAAGTTGCGGGTGCTGCTGTTATAATAATGATTATTAATGAGAATGTTTTTGTGACCCAGTTTAAGCATAAGCCAGTATTTGCAAATGAGTGTATTCAAGCGCTTGATATTCAAGCGTCTGGTCGTTATGTAGATGCAACTTTTGGACGAGGCGGGCATAGTCAGTTTATTTTAGAGCAGTTAGGCAGTGAAGGGACGTTGATTGCTTTTGATCAAGATCTAGCAGCAATTGTGTATGCAAACTCACAAATCACCGATGAACGGTTTAGTATCATACATGATAATTTTGCGAATATGGCACAGCATTTACAGCCCAGTAGTATTCAAGGGATACTGATGGATATTGGGGTAAGTTCACCGCAACTAGATGATGCCTCTAGAGGGTTTAGTTTTATGCGAGACGGGCCTCTTGATATGCGAATGAATCAAACTAAAGGCCAAAGTGCTTATGAGTATTTGATGAGGGTTAATGAAAAGGACTTACTGTATGCATTATCAGTGTATGGTGAAGAAAGGCATTCGCGAAGAGTTGCAAAGGCTATTATCACTGCCAGAAAAAACCAGCAGTTAAAAGACTCGACACAGTCTTTAGTGGATATTGTAATAGAAGCAGGCTTAAAACGAGATAAACATAAGCATCCAGCGACTCGAACTTTCCAGGCAATTAGGATGGTTGTTAACCAAGAAGCACAAGTGTTAGAAGAGGGCTTGAAAGCCGCTTTACTTAGTCTGGCAATAGGCGGTAAACTAGTTGTAATTAGTTTCCATGGGCTGGAGCACCGGGTGGTTAAAGCATTTATTAGTCACTATCGCCAAAAGGATGGTGAGGTTGTGTTAAAAGCATTAGGGAAGGCCCAAGGGGTAAGCTTCAGAGAGAAGCAGGAAAATCCAAGGTCAAGAAGTGCATACTTAAGGGTGATGGAACGCGTTAAATGACCAAGAAAGCAAGGATTGCGGTACTAACATTAATTCTGATACAACTTGCAGCGGTGGGTGTTCTTCGGCAGATGAACCAGGTATTGTTTATTAAGGTCCAAGATACAGGGCTGCAACAACGTTTAGCCCAGCAAGCACTTAACCGGGCACATATTGATTTTTTGAATGCGAAACGTTCGCTTCCTAAACTTGCTAAGCAGCAGGGGTTTGTGGAAAGGGGGTATCGGAATGATATTTAAACGGTTCTCGTTGTTTCGGTTGTACCTAACCTGTAGCATTCTGTTGCTTTGTTTTGCAGGGCTGGTGTTAAGGCATTTCTATTTAGCGGTTGATCAACAAAACTTTTTGTTAGAGAAGAGTCATGCAAGAACTGAGCGTGATATTGAGTTTTCTGCAGAAAAAGGCGGGATGTTTGACAGAAATGATTACCCGCTGGCACTTTCATTGCCTTATTACCAATTGTCAATTAACCCTATGAAGCACCGGTATACACCTGATGATGTTGGGGCGTTAGCTAGCAGACTTAGGGTTGATAAAGATCAGTTGTGGCAGAAGATTAGTCACCATACTGAGCAGGGGAGTAAGTATGTCAAGCTTGCGAATAGACTCAGTGAGCCACAAGTTAAAAGTTTGTCAAAGTTCTCATGGGAAGGTTTGATGTTTGAGGAGAAGCGAGGGAGGTATTATTCTTTGGGTGATGCTGCTTCTACAGTGATAGGGTATGTGGACCATGAGGGTAAAGGCAGGTTTGGACTGGAGTATCAGTTTGATCGTTACATTGATGGTGTGGATGGTCAGATGTCTTATACACAAAACCTGTTGAACCAGGTGACCCAAATCCACCAGTATATTTCTCCACAGTCAGGGCATAACCTGAGGTTAACACTTGACCAAAGGTTGCAGTATAGAACGCATGAGATATTAAAAGAGACGGTTGCGTATCATGATGCTGAGTATGCAACAGCTGTCTTGTTGTCGAGCCAAACTGGTGAAGTATTGGCAATGGCAAATTATCCGAGCTTTGATCCTAATAAACCGATGACAGCAGTAGATAATAAAACAAAAAATCATGCAGTGTCGGATTTGTTTGAGCCCGGGTCTATTATTAAGCCAATTGCATTAGCTATTATTATGCAGTCATTAAAAGACCTCCCTAAGACGATTGATACAAAGGGAGGAGATTATAATTATATGGGGCGTATGTTTCATGACCATCAAGATTTGGGGGAGGTTGCGTTTGAGGATATATTATTAAAATCATCCAATATTGCTATGGTGCAGTTAACCAGTATGCTCCCGGCCAGTACACTCGTGAAGGGCTATCAATCATTCGGGTTGTTTTCCCCATTATTTGTCCAGCTACCTGGAGAAACGGTAGGTCGGCATGTTAATAGTCCAGGTGCTATTGATGAGGCCGCTATGTCGTACGGGTACGGACTGTCTGTCAACCTGTTATCAATGGCTAGGGCCTACAATATATTGGCCAATGGCGGTTATGATCCGGGGTTGCATCTGGTGTTTGAGCGGCATAGACCCCAGCCCGAAAAAGTACTAAATATAGATGTCACTAAACAGTTAAGTGACATGATGGTTAAGGTGACTGAACAGGGGCTGAGTAGCCATCGCGCGAAGGTAACAGGGGTTAAGATTGCGGGGAAGTCTGGGACTTCGCATCTGTTAGGTGAAACAGGGGGATATGAGAATAATTATGTTGCAACCTTTGCGGGATTTGCACCCAGTGAGAATCCACAGTATGTAGCTGTTGTGATGGTCTATCAGCCTAAGAAAAATGGACACTATGGGGGGCAAGTGGCAGCGCCTGCGTTTGCTAAGATAATTGCTCAAGCATTAAATTACCCACTGGGAGATGAGTCATGGAAGTAAGTGGCGATTATCAATCGACTGTTGCAGATTTAGCGGCATGCATTGGAAAGGTCTGTGAGAATCATCAGGTGGTGTTGGGGATACAAACGGCACTTACCGATATTATTCCAGGTGATATATGGGCAGCTATCGCACCAACAATTGCACAATGTGAGGTTGCGAAGCAAGCAGGTGCGGTTGCGATACTTTGTGAGCAGCCAGTAGATACATTGCTCACAGTCATTCAGGTCCCTAGCTTAGAGAATGCGATGGGACTCATGTTAAATACTTTGTATGAAGAGCCTTCGAGTCATATGAATGTCATGGCGGTTACCGGTACAAACGGCAAGACAACCGTGTCGTATTTGTGTGCTGCTGCTATGCAGTATATACAGAAATCAACTTTGTTAGTCGGAACATTAGGGCATGGTCAACCCGGTGCGTTAAAGAAGCATCGTTATACAACACCTCCTGCAGGCCAGTTACAACAATCGTTGGCCTCTGCAAGAGACAGGGGGGTTGAGTATGTGGCTATGGAGGCATCCTCACATGGGCTAGATCAAGGCAGATTAGCTGGGGTTATGATCGATGTTGCTGTATTTACAAACCTGACTCATGAGCATTTAGATTACCATAAAACCATTAATGCTTATTTAGATGCAAAACAAAAGCTTGTGAACATGCGCTCTGTAGGGGTATCTGTAGTGAATGTGGATGACCCTAGTGGTGAGATCATTGCAAATCGATGTCCAAAGGTGGTTTGGGCCTGTAGTACGGTGTCTATTCCGAGGGGGTTTAAACGCTGGAGTTATGGTCAAATTAGAGAGTCTTCCTTACAAGGGGTTACGGTTAAGGTAACCTCGCATGATAGTAGTTGTTTTATTGAGTCTGGACTGATTGGTGCATTTAATGCGGAAAATTTACTACTTGCTCACTCAGTGTTATGTTTGTGGGGGGTTAGTAGCCAGGAGGCAGCAAGGTCTTTAAGCGCAGTGCCTTATATTCCAGGTAGAATGCAACGCTTACAGTTTTCCACACTTCCTTGTGAAGTCATTGTTGACTATAGTCACACACCAGCAGCGTTGGAACAGGTGCTAGTGGAGCTAGATCGTTTGAAAGATAATAGGTTATGGGTCGTATTTGGTTGTGGTGGGGATAGGGATACAGCGAAGCGTCCGTTAATGGGTGCGATTGCAGAACGGCTGGCTGATGAAGTCGTTTTGACGGATGATAACCCTAGATCCGAGGCATCACTGAAGATTCTAGAAGACATAAAGGCAGGTATGAAATGCCCGCAGTATGCACATATGATCGCCAATAGAGGCGATGCGATTCGATTTGCATTGAGAGAAGCCAATGAAAATGATATTGTGCTAATCGCAGGAAAAGGACATGAAACGGTTATGGAGACCGCGATGGGAAGAGTTTACTTCTCAGATATTGCCAAAGTGGAAGAAATTATCTCGGAATAGTATGTGGCAACAACATCTACAGCAGTTAGGGATTGACTGCAAGCAGCCTATCTCTAGGGTAGTTACGCATTCATCACAGGTACAACCTGGGGATGTGTTTGTTGCGATTAATTCCGGGTGGCAATACGTTGACGAAGCATTATCTTTAGGCGCTGTAAAAGTGATATCAAGCCGTGAGCATGCGGGTGGTAATCTGCGTGTGGTGGAGGTAGATGATACGACTCAGTGGCTGATAGATTTAGCAAGGTTACATCGGTTGTCCTTATCTTTTCAGGTCATAGGGGTGACAGGGAGTGTGGGTAAAACAAGTTTAACCCAGTTGCTTAAACAAGTGCTGCAGTATGAGTTTGAGTCTCATGTCGTAGTGACAGAAGGTAACCAGAATAACGAGCTGGGTGTTGCGTTAACGATACTCGCAGCTGATGCGTCTACAAAGTACCTAGTCGTAGAAATGGGGGTGGCGAAGCCGGGTGATATGGACGTCTTGATGTCAATGGTGGAGCCTGATATTTCAGTGATTACCCGGGTAGGTCCTTCTCATTTAGCGGGGCTGGGCTCACGACAGGGGGTGCTTAACGAGAAACAAAAAATTGGGGTAGGGGCTGCACAGGTTGTGCTCCATGACAGTATTGATGTGACGCCAGGAAATAATATGGGTCAGGTACGGCGGTTTGGGACGACAGAGGGTGTTGATGTCTGGATAGATAAAGCCAATCAGCAGGTCGTGGTGAAAGAGGCTTTGGGTGAGGAAGTGCATCGGGTGGTTGCTGAGCAGGGTTATGAATATCGACTAGAAACGTATGCAGCAGTGACCGCAGTTTGTCTATGTCTGGGGGTGAAACCCAATTGGCAAGAGATGGGTGAGGTTGTTTGGCCACAATCCAGAATGAGTGAGAGGCATCATCGGTCGGGTGCGGTGATAATTGATGATGCTTATAATGCCAACCCATTATCTTACCGTGTCGCCTTGCAGTATATGCAGGGTAAACCAAAGGCTCTGTTGGTGTTGGGTGAGATGGGCGGCTTGGGCGATAAGGCAGACGTATATCATGGGTATCTAGGACATTTTTTGAACTATTTGGGGTTTGAGTCCGTGTGGTTAATAGGGGAGGCACATCAAGCTACTCTACAAACCTATCTGGGTGAAGCGAGGTGGTTTCAGAATATTGAGGAACTGAAGGATGCATTGGTTGTGGAGTTATACCCAGGCAGGCATGTATTGGTTAAGGGTTCCAGGCATTTAAAACTAGAAGCGCTGTTTCAATGATTAAAGTGATACTATCCATTCTGTTCTTTCAGGTAGCGGTGCTAGCGCTTCGGAAATTCATACAGCCCATTCGGGATGATGGTCCCATTTCACATCAAAATAAACGGGTGCCTACGATGGGTGGGATTGCCATCGTAATAGCTGTCTTATTGCAGTTCTATGCCAAAGGGGTAACGATGGTTTTCCACCCTTATATGCAGTTGCTGGTTGGACTGGGGGGGCTTGGATTATATGATGATATTAAAAAGCTCTATTACAATAACAGCAGGGGGCTAAGTGCTAAATGGAAGTTTTTACTGCAGTGTGGAATATCTTTGGGGGTTTTATACCAACTACCACTAGACTCCCAGGTAGCTGTTGGGGGATGGGTGTTAGATCTTGGGTGGTTTTATCCTATATTTGCCATGTTGGTCATGGTCTCTAGCTCCAATGCCTTTAATTTGACAGATGGTTTAGATGGGTTAGCTACATCACAGGCAATCATACTGTTTATTTTTTTGGGGGCGGTAGGGTTTGCTCTGAATCAAGGGATGGAGGTTGCTACTTGTGAAGCAATGATTGTGGCGTTGTTGGGCTTTTTATGGATAAACCGGCATCCTGCAAAGGTATTTATGGGGGATGTAGGATCTTTACCGATTGGTGGGCTGATGGGGTTGATGGCTGTTATGTTAAAGGTTGAGCTATTATTTGCGGTAATTGCTTGTGTGTTGGTTTGGGAAACCGTTAGTGTTATTATCCAAGTCGTATGGTTTAAGATGGGGCGAGGTCGGTTTTTTAAGATGGCACCTTACCATCACCATTTAGAGATATTAGGGTGGTCTGAGGTAGGCATTGTTTGGTTATTTGCAGGGATTACAACACTGTTGGTTCTGACAATCGGCGGGTTGGGTATTTAATGAGGGGAGAGGAGGATAAAACTCATATCATACTGGGTCAAGGGGTAACGGCTGTTGCAACAGCAAGGTATTGGGTTAGTAGACGGTTAAGAGAGAATAAGACCGCTAAGTCGCTAACAGTACCATCCATCCAGATTTTGTCTAATAAACCCAATATTTTGCCGGCTGATCTTCGGCCATACTATAGTAATACCTTGCAACCAGGGGGGGATAAACGGGTTTGGGTAAGCCCTGGGTTGAAAGCAAGTGATGAATTGTTTCAGCAAGTCGAAGATATAGATCCGCGCTACAGGGTGTTAGATATCGATTACTTCTTGTCACAAGTGAGTACAAAAACCCAAGTTATTTTGGTAACAGGGACTAACGGGAAAAGTACTGTCTCATTATATCTACAACAGATATTACAAACCCAGGGGTATTCGTGTGCATGTTATGGGAACTTTCAGCCAGGGGTGTTACAGGCACTAGA
>JBDQHG010000026.1:0-12049 GCA_040264995.1 Gammaproteobacteria bacterium
CTACAACACTCTCAGGTGGTGAAGCACAACGAATCAAGCTTGCCAGAGAGCTCTCTAAACGTTCAACTGGACAAACACTCTTCATTTTAGACGAGCCTACTACAGGATTACATTTCCATGACATCAAAAAGCTGGTTTCCGTTATCAAGGCACTTAGAGACCAAGGAAATACCATTGTTGTGATTGAGCATAATATCGATGTCATTAAAATAGCTGACTGGATCATTGACATTGGTCCTGAAGGTGGACACCGCGGTGGCGAAATTGTCGCCGAAGGCACACCAGAAGAGGTTGCACAATCCACTCAGTCCTATACCGCGCCCTACCTGCTAGATGCTTTAAATACATAGGCAAGCTGAGTGCAATCATCTGAAGTTAAGGAACAGCACTGAGGGCTAAAGAAGGCCTGCTTTTCACCTCGCGGGGGCACAAGCCTGATAATGGGGCGAGGGCGCCTACATACGAAAAAGTCAGTTAACCTACCTCTGATTGATTTTTTACCGAATGAGTGATCAGCTGATGAAACGTATTTTTCTCATCACTATCGCTATCTAGGCAAATCTCAATATGATCTGCAACCACTACATACCCACAAATCCGAACACCTTTTAAGCACAGGATAGCATGGCTAGCACTCACTCCCTTTTGAGCTAGGTACGCCATTTGCTTACCTGTTGTTGGCTTCAGCAGCCTTGGCACATCAAAGCCCAACTGGTCCAATATCCTCTCCACAAAGTCAGACTTTTCAATGGTGTATTGAGGCAATCCCAAAGCCTCTTGATTTCTAATCATCATGTTGGGATCTAGTGCTAACTGACGTTTTATGTTTTCATAGCTCTCTTTTACCTCCGAATTCTCTCGAAGATAGTCACGAAACATCAAGTTGCCAATCGTCTCTGCATGATATTTAGGAAATACATGCAAATTCACATCGACTACCCCACGCTTGATAAATCCATACTTACCTTGAATATTCCACTCCCCACGATACTCGTAGCCAGCAAGAGGCAGCTGAAGTAAAGTGCGTTTTATATCAACAACCTCGGCAATAATATCAATCCTCGGCTTTGCGGCTAAGCCTGGCACTGCAGTTGAACCAATATGGTGAATGCAAAAAGCATTCTCTGCCAGTACGTCTAAAATCCTCTTCCTCTCTTCATTAAACTGAAGTGGCCACTTCGGATCATATTCAGAAAAGAGAATCTCTTTCATATCTTCTATCACATCATTAAACCCTTGAAATTATGGCCAATAGATGACTATCTGTCAATATGGTTAGAAATAGGGGGGAGCCCCCTCCCCATTAGATAGCACCCTTACCTACCTTTCTGCCAAAGAGCTGTTATTTTCCACACGGCCAATACTTAACGATTTTAATACCCCGGCATTCTGCTTTTAAAGGTGCGACAACAACACTTAGGTGAAAATAGGTTTGGTCATAGTACGCCAGTAGTTTCTCTTCAGCCCGAATACTCTGCCGAGCAAAAATATCTTCTGCACTCATAGGAATGGAATACACTTCCACTACTCGGGAGAACGACACTGTCTTCTTTTTATGGCCACTTATCATTTTTTCCCCAGACTTGTTTACTCATACGTAGCACTGTGCTGATATTGTTTATCACAGCTACACACCAACACAATTGACTACATACTAACCTATAGCGCTGAAAATGCACATAAATTTGTTTTTGGATGCTATTTAACATTGTGTATTCATGCCTTGTGGCTAACATTAGCACCCCTGCATCACAATACCGCGTTACTGTCTCCCCCTCCGCTAGAAAAAGTATTACCTACGCATATTTGATACCGTTCTGACACCGCACCATTCTCTAATTTCTGCACTTACCTGTAGGGGATATAACTGTTTTTAACAAACACTTACCCAGGAACCACCTCCTCACTCTCACGCTATCACCTTGCTTTATCGGCAGATAACTGTTATGGTTTTATGAAGTTACTCATCAATAACAACAAGGAATTCTATGGCACAGCATGAATCTAAAACACTCGGCGCGGTTTTCTTAATTGCCGGTACCGCAATTGGTGCCGGAATGCTTGGCTTGCCTATTGCAACGGGTGCAAGTGGATTAGCAGCTTCTGCTACTGTCCTACTGTTCATGTTTGCTTATATGATCGGAACCTTATTCTTATTCCTTGAAGCTATGTACTATTGCCCCAACCCTGGGACGAACCTAATTGGACTATGCCGTAAGCTATCTGGCCCTCTCACAGAATCTTTTGTCTGGTTATTGTTCTTAAGCTTACTGTATGTTGCTGCTGCAAGCTATATGCTCGGTAGTGGTGAGATCATCGCAACGAGTTTTTCAGCTTTTCAAGGTAAAAAGATCTTAGCTGCATGCTTGTTTTCTCTGTTTTTTGGTGGTATTGCTTTCTTTAAAATGGCCTGGATTGACCGCCTAAACCGGATCCTCATCATTGGGCTAATAGTCGCCTTTACCCTTTTAGTGACAACATCTGTCCCCCACATTAAAGTATCTCACTTCTCAGGTGGCACCCCGCTGTTAGCCCTAACTGCCATTCCAGTGATTGTCACCTCATTCACCTCACATATTATCTTACCTTCGATCAGGCAGTACTTAGACAACAACCTACCTTTATTAAAAAAGGCAATATTTCTGGGCTGTGGTATCCCACTGGCCTTTTATCTCATCTGGGAAGTGGTTATCCTTGGCTTATTGCCTCACTCAGGTGATTACAGCTTACTATCCATACTCAACTCAAATCAAGATGGTCTTTCTTTACTCATTGAATATCTAAACCACCACTATCAAGTGAATTACTTTGCCCAACTCGTCGCATCCTTTTCTTTCTTTGCAATAGCCACCTCTTTTTGGGGAGTGATGATTAGCCTCAGAGATTTTCTTGAGGATGGCCTGAACCTAGAACAATTTACCTACCATAAGCTATACGCCATTTTGCTCGCATTTATCCCACCATTAGTGATGGTTCTTATTTCTCCTTCAGGATTCTCAGTCTTCCTTCACTACGCAGGTATTATTATCCTATTTCTATACGGTGTGACACCTATTTACCTCGTATACCGTGCTAGATATGTTCTGAAACTACAAAGTCACTACCAACTACCTGGCGGATGTTGGTCGCTCCTTGCCCTAGCCTGTTTGACGCTGTTGATCCTTGGGTCAACGATGCTATCGGTCATATAATACGTATATTGACTCATGCCCCTGCACTAATTTTACCTTGTGAGCTATCCAGAAAAACCTTAGAATAGTCTGTGTGATTAGGAATTAGTCTTCGTATGGATAATGCAACACAACGGATAGTGAGAAATATTCTTTTGGTGACCGCTGGAGCTTGGCTGCTGCTATGGCTTACAGCGTATCAACCAGAGTCTTCCAAACAATCAGCATCAGCTATACAAATTGAGACCCTCCTTGCTCACTATCAACACAACCCAAGAATGGTGACTATCTACGGCAAGATATCACCCTTAGACCCCACCCACCTAGATGCTGAGATATCCGCTAAAATCATTGAGCTCCCCGTTGAAAATGGGACCCTTGTCAAAAAAGGCGACCTCATTGCACAGTTAGATACCACAAAGCTCAACATTCAACGCATATCAATTGAGCAGCTCATTGAAAAAACTCAAAGCCAGATTCAATCGCTCACTGAAGAGCATGAATCCCTATCGACATTAATTGAGCATGACAAGCAGCTGCTAAATAATGCAACTGACCTGCTCAATCGTTATGAGTCACTCAGTAAAAAATACAAAAGCCAACAAGGGCTTAACCAACGGCAAGACACAGTATCACAACGGGCTAAGTCCTTACAACAAAACCAAACCAACCAACGCAATATCTCACATAAAGTAGACCAGCTTAAAGCAGATCTAGTCACCCAAAATCTCAACTTCCTCGATATACAACTAGATATCAATAAAGCAACCCTTACAGCACCAGATACAGGTATGATCACCAACTTAGTGACCCAACAAGGAGACCTCCTACAAAAAGGAGAGGCTATTTGTGAACTGATCAACCCTGATAAAACCTATATCCATGCGTATATCCCAACCCTATACTTCAACCAAATACACACAGGACAAAAGGCTCATATCCAAAACACTGAACAAACAGCACTGTATTTAGCAACCCTTGACCAACAAGTAGATGAGCGGTCTGCACACTTAGATGGATTTTTCCACTTTGAATCACTGCCTTCAGAACCTTCTTTTCCACTTGGCCAAGTGGTTTCACTTGCCATGAATATCCCACTAGCAACAGCTACCTTTACTGTTCCTGAGTCTGCAATCTATGAGGAGTCCTACGTATACGTAGTAGATGCCAAGCAACAACTCATTAAAGAAAAAGTAGAGGTGTTGGGCACATCTCAACAACATAACCAAACCCAATACCTACTATCAAGCCCTAATATCCCTGAAGGTAGTAGAATATTAACCAGTAGGCTCCCAAGCCCCAAAACTGGTTTGAGTGTGAAGTATGAACAACCATAATCAACGCCACTTCCGCTTGATTCGTTATTGTGTCGATAATAAAGTATTTGCACACACTTTATTAATCATTATTAGTGTCATCGGCATTTTGGGCATCTTCAGTATTCAGACCCAGCTAATACCTAACCTAAGCATCCCTCAGGTCTACACCCAGTTTGTACTACCTGGTGCTTCAGCACAGCAGATAGAGACCACTGTTATTAATCCTGCAGAAAATACGATTGATGGGCTAACAGGTCTTGATACGATGACTTCTATTTCCCGGTTAGGGAATGCAACACTTGTTCTCAGCTTCCTCCAAAGCAAAAATCTCATAGAGGCTCGTAATGACGTAGCACAAGCACTTGATGCCACTGATTTCCCTAGTCGTTTAGAAAAGTGGCAAACCCAAGTAGTTGAGCCAAAAGAGCAAGTCGCTCGCATAATGATCAAGGGTGTATCACCTTATAGGCTCAAACAACTGATTCAAGATATCAGATCACAGCTTAAATCAAGAGGAGTTTACTCGGTTACTGCTACTGGGGATCCCGATTTAGAATTGATTCTAGAGGTCAGTCCTAAGTGGCTACTTACCCAACACCGGGACCTTAACCAGCTTTCTACTGCGATGCAACGAATGCTAGTAGAACTTCCCACTGGCTTTTTAGGTGAATCCGGTGAGTACTCATCCTCAGAGGTGGGTACGCCAGTAGAAGATGTCATCAACCTAGATTGGTCCCTTGTACTCCCAGAAGCATTTGCTCAACAAGCCAGCAATGTCTTTCAGCAAGCCTATTTTCAACCTTCTGAAAAATCCTCACGGCTATTCTCCAAAGGAGAGCCTGTAGCAGAGCTCCGTATTTTTAGAGCTGAGGGTCAAGATCTACTAACAGTCGCTAATGCACTTAATAGCTGGTTTGCTGACTACCAAGGAGACAACCATAGTGTTGAGGTCTACGATGAAACATGGTCCTACTTTTACGACCGTTTGTTCTTGCTTGGTAAAAATGGGGTTGCTGGTTTAATACTGATTGCCTTTTTACTGTCTTACTTCCTCAATAAACGAACGGCACTTTGGGTAGGTGCAGGTATTCCAATCGCGATCCTTGGCACAATTGCGGTGTTGTATCCTTTGGGTTTCCAAATCAATATGATTTCATTATTTGCAATGATTCTATCACTTGGAATTATTGTCGATGATGCCATTGTTGTTGGAGAAAGGCATGCAACCCTTAACCACTTCATGCCTTCTGCTAGTGCTGCCAAACAAGCTGCTTGTGAAATGGTCAGACCTATTATGACCTCGTCATTAACAACCTTTGCCGCATTCTTCCCTCTCCTCTTTATTTCTGGTGTGACAGGACAGTTCCTACGTGAAATTCCTGTAGTCGTTATTACCGTGATTGCAGCCTCCCTCATTGAATGCTTTTTTATTCTACCGAAACATTTATCCTCAGTCCCCTCTCCACAAAAAGTAATCACTCAGCCCAAACGACGGTTTCGCTACTTTAAAATCCACTATTTCTTGCCGGCCATTAAGCAAGCTATTCATCACCGTGCAATCATTTTTACACTAGCGATCTCATTTGTATTCCTAACCATCTCATTAGTGTCCACAGGTCATATTAAATTCAGCTTTTTCCCAAGCTACACCTCTGACCGAATTAAGATTGAGGTAGACTTTGTATCTAAAGCATCATTTGAAGAAAAGCGTGCTTATCTTGCTAAGCTAGAAAGCTACACGTTAAACACCATCAACCACATTGACCCTACCGTACTCAGACAATCTTATGTTGCCATGAACCAACGGCTATCAGAACGCTACAACCCCAACCCCATTAACAACGGTATTCAAATTTGGCTAACAGACCAAGATAGTCGAAAAACTGATAACCAAACATTAATAGATGCGCTGAACCAATCACCTCCACAGTCCAATCTTGTCAACCAACTGATCATTGACCAGCCTAGGGGGGGACCTCCTGCTGATACGATACAGATTGAGCTCATCGGTAGCAGCAAAGAGCTTTCTAAAGCGATTGACACACTAAAAGAGCGGCTTAAAGAGTTTGCAGGCGTATTTAACATCACTGATGATATCTCAACTTTCATTCCCAACCACTACTTCAAGCTTCATGATACCATGCTCTTTACGGGTATTGATAACCAAAACCTCTATAGCCAAGTATCTTCTTACCTCTCTGATACAAAGCGCCTAACCTTACCGTACGAGGGTCAAGAGTTAGACGTAACTATTAAGCTACCGGAGGAAAGTACCGCAATTAAAAAGCAGTTATTTGACCTACCGATCATCCTACCCAATGGTTCCCAACTGCCCTTAGGTGAAATCTCATCACACACTACTGAGTACGTCCCACAACAGCTGATTAAGAAGGACCGAAACAGGACGGCCACTGTCACTGCTCAAGTCAATAGCAACATCACCAATACTTATGCGATCGAAGCATTTCTAGCAAAAGACGTTATCCCTAGCATAGAGCAAGACTTTGCAGTAATGACTGGATTTGGTAAAATAAAGCAAGACCAAAGCAAGATTATCCAAGAACTCAAAAATGGTGCGATTATTGCTATCTTCAGTATCTTCTTAATTATGACATGGTCCACCAGCTCTTTTGTTATTCCTCTTGCTATTTTGCTCACAATACCACTGAGCTTAATGGGCGGGATACTAGGTCACTGGATACTGGGCTTTGATATCACCCTACTCTCGCTCTTTGGGTTCTTTGGTTTAATGGGGGTGACTGTTAATGACTCCATTATTCTCACCTTGTACTTCCAAAACCTACGCAAAAGACTTCCATTGAAAACCGCACTCATACAAGCGTCATCTGATCGCTTCCGTGCGGTTATGCTCACATCTCTCACTACCATTGGTGGGCTTCTCCCATTAATGTTTGAAACCTCATTTCAGGCACAGTTCTTAATCCCCATGGCTATTACCATTGCATTTGGTTTACTTTTTGGCACCGTGTGGATTCTCTTATTTTTACCTGCTGCACTTAGCCTACTAGGATAATTTTATGGACAACTCTCACGCCAATACTTATACTGATCCCAAGGTGAGGACTACACAAACTCAGGAATTATCTTGCCCTAGCATAGCCGAACCTGTTTTATTTGATCATCCAAGAGTCTACTTGAAAATGAAAAACAACCGCGTCACTTGCCCATATTGTGAAACTACTTATGTCTTCGGAGAGCCTAATCATGAATAATGGTTTAACCAAAGGATTAATGATCGTTAGTATTGCGTCATTGTTTTATCTTTTTATGTTTTTTATCCGGGTCCTCCCAACCGTCATGGTGACTGATCTACAGCGGGACTTACACATCACTGCAAAGGGTATTGGATTAATTACCTCAAGCTTTGTTATTCCTTATGCTATGGTACAAATTCCCTCAGGGATTTTAATTGATCGACTCGGTGCTAAAAAGATTATGGTTATAGGAACAATCGGCTCTATGCTTGGCTGTATCCTTTTCCAGTATGCAGACTCTTATGAACTGCCAACCCTTGCTCGTGCGCTTATGGGTGTATCTTGTGGTGCGGCATTCATCGCCCCCATGACACTTGTGAAACAGTGGCTTCCAGAGCGTATGTTCAGTACTGCAGCAGGAATGATTCAGCTGCTAGGCTGTATAGGGGCGATGCTTTCTATCCCACTATCTTACGTTGTTGCAGAAATTGGCTGGCGAGATACCTTCACTCTATCTGCATTAGTAGCAGCAGTATTAACGGGCTTATTTTTATTAGCAGTAAAAGAAAAACCCCGTAGCCGTCTATTTGAAGATACTAATATTATGTCCAACCTATCCTTAATTTTCAAAGACAGTCGCTACTGGCACGTAGGGATTATCGGAATGGCTAGCTGGGCAATTGTGGGTGGATTTAGTGAATCTTTAGGCATTAGCTTCCTCAGCACTCTCCAAAACATTTCAACACCCGAGGCCGCAAGCCAAATGTCTTGGGTATGGATTGGTGTTGCTATTGCAAGCCCTTTAGCTGGCTACTGGTATGAACATGCCTCTAATAAACGCCTCCCTTTACTCACTTTGTTCTCACTAAGCTTACTTAGCTTTATGCTCGTTATATCTGGATATATTACCAATACGTATCTCATACAGCTGCTCCTTCTCTTAACAGGATTCTCAGCGGGTGCTCAGCCTATAGCATTTGGACTAATTGCTCATATCGCACCACAACGCATCATGGCAACAGCCGTCAGTTTTTGCAACACTTGTGTCATTGCAGGCGCATTTATTATGCAGCCTATTGTGAGCTTACTCGTTGACTATAATCCACTGAAGAACCCCATCATCAGCAGTGATACTACCCAATCAACCCAATATTTAATTAGTGACTACCAGGTTGGCTTTACACCCATCATTATAGTGGTTATACTAGGCCTAATTGTATCAACACGGAATAAATGGAATTAGAGGATTACTATGGACTTTGTTTCATTAGCGCTTAAAGTACTTTGCATCGCACTATATATATTTAATATTGCACCACTATTATCATTTTTGACGTTTTGTTTGCTGCAACAGTCTGCAAGAAACGTATTGTCTATTGGCGGCGCAACCAAACATGATGGGTTTGCCCATAAAATCTCACGTTGGTACCAATCCTTTAAACAGCCAAAGCAAAGTGTGTATAATGTAGCAGACGCAAAAGCACATAATGAAATTCCATCTCTAGACCAAGCGATTTTTTTACGGTTCATGGGTATTCAGATTAAATACAAAACAGCTGATAAATTAATGGATTACAATCAATATGATGCCGAGGTTCTCGGGATCCTTAATCCGCAAGTTCCCTTTAATCACCCAAGTAATCAGACTGCTACCCAATCACAAACGCCCAAGCGCTCGGGAAATCCTTCCTTAGTTAAACCTTCCTTAGTTAAACTAGGTTTCGATGAACACTTTCTCTTTATGGTTCGTCAGAAAACCTATCAGCTAGATCCAAGCCCAACCAGCAAGTCAGCAACTTTTAGCGCCTTAGAAGTTACCTTTCAGCTTGGTAATGCATTCCGCTTAAAGATCAACCTCAACCTTAAACTCGTTTATGCGCTAGTATCATGGGGATTCATACTATGGACACTTCCCCAGAATGCGCTAATGCTCCTTCCAAGTGCCAGCTGGTCTCAGGCCCTGCTCTACCCCCTAAACTGGTATTTGAATCAAACACCTGCATTTATGCTAATACAAGCATTGATGCTTGTTCTTACCCTGACTGCTATTTGCAAAGAAGACTTTATCATGTTTTTCATTGGCCACGATCCAAAATCCCTTAACTCACAATTGATGAGATTAGACAAGAATGGCCACCTGGTATACTCATTGGGAACCATCTTGGTTAACCTGTTGGTTAATGGATTATTCTTCTTTGCGCTATATTGCTGTATGTTAACCCCTGTCAACATTCTGTCACTGGTCAGTCAACGCACACTGCTCGCTGTGGCTGCAGTCACGGCACTAGATCGTGCATACTTCCTAGCGCAAAGATATGGTCTACTGTCCATCCCTACATTCTCTCGTCATACCAGGAAAGTTCTGCGGGGGGGCAACCAAGGATTTGAAGTTCCTGCATTTTTATCCACCCCAATCAAGATTCTACATCGTAACGCACACAGTGCTTGTCGTGTAGGTGAGAGTGTAAGCAGCTAGGCTCTAGAAGCTGCTTAGCATTATTAATCGTATCGTTATCCACAATCCCACACATTAAACGTGCTAACTCTTGATATCGTTCACTAACTGATAATGGAACAATCACTGAAACTGCTTGCTCATTCTTAGTCTGCTTCTCAACCTTAAAGTGCTTATGCCCACCTGCTGATACCTGTGCTAAATGACTAATACATAACACTTGCCTGGTTTGAGCAACTTGCTCAATCAGTTCTCGAACCCTAAACCCCGTAACACCACTAACACCTGTATCAATTTCATCTAGAATCCAGGCTCTTGCATCTCCAATATATACCATCATTAATAAGTGTAGTCGTGATAGCTCTCCACCAGACAAGCACTCGCCTATCGCTTTAAATATCTGGCCAGGATTGCTTTGTATCTCAAACTGTGGGAGGTCATTTTTCCAGCTTACCTTGAATACAGCTTGTTCCATGCCCAGTAAAACTAACTGCTGGTTAATCTGCTGACTGAGCAGCTCTGACTGCTCATAACGTCTGGCAACGAGAGCATCATACAGTTGACTGTGATGCTGCGCTGCCTCTGCCAACTTGGCAGCAACCAGCTCTCGCTCTTCATTGGCTGATATGCTCGCTGATTGCTGCTCATGTAAAGACTGTAATGTTTGGTGAAGGTCTCTAGGCATAACACGATGCTTACGACCCATATCGTTATAAAGTGATAGCTTCTGCTTGATATGATTGATCTGGTATAATGACTCTGAGTGCTCCTCCAAACAAGCCTCAACCTCTCGTTCAAGCGCTTCAATAGCCACCTCAACGCCCTCAATCTGCTCTAGCACACATTCGGATAGCTGAATCTGTTTGATCCTCTGACAGGCCTTAATGCTTGACCTTAACGTCATAGAGTCCTCACCCCAACTGTCTGCTAGTCGCTGTAGTGATTTATGCTGATCTAATGATGCCATCAGATCCTCATACGATTCCTCAGGCAAGCTAGAAAAATCTTTAATCTGACTTTGAATAAAAGCTTCATCCTCAATAGACGTTAGTATCCCCTGGATTTCAACCTGCCTTTTTTTTAAGCACTGATGTGCACCCTGTGCTGCATTGAAGTCAGCAAGTAACTGCTGATCAATATGTTCATCAATCAATGATAACTGAAAACCTGAATTCAGTAATTTTGTAGCCTGAGACTGCTGGCAATCTAATAGGATATATGGGACTAGCTGTGATAGAATCTCTTTTGAGACTTTTTTGCTATTAATGTAGCAATGGCTGGATTTATCCCGTAACTCCCTGCTTATAACATAGATACCATTATTAGACCTTAATGTTTGACAGCTAGGAATACCCTTTGGTAAGTCTATTATGACCTCCATCTCAACTACTGACCGATCGGACCAATGACCGATATAAGATTTATTGACTTTTTGGCCTAAACAGAATCTTATCGCTTTTAGAATTAAACTTTTTCCTGAACCAGACTCACCTGTGATCACATTAAACTTTTGGTCAAAATCAATTTCTGCATCCTTGATTAGCAAAAAGTTGTTTATACGTAGTTGTTTTATCATGTCTTCATGCCTTATCTACCGTGACCTAATAGGATTATGAGTTGGCTACCCTTGAATGTCAACCAGTAGCCACCAACCGACCTATATTTTTGAGTACTCAAGTTACCTAGGCACAAACAGTCTGAAAAAAATCTGGCAACTTATTTTATACCTCTATAACCCAAGATAGTAAAGAGAGGATAGAATAATGAGCAAAATTAAAACATGGGTTTTGGACAACACTTACTTCCACCTTGGACAAATAACGAACCCTAATAATCCAGAATTGCTGATTTCTAGACGCCCTAATTTCAACGAACTCGTTACGCATGCTA
>JBDQHG010000027.1:0-11912 GCA_040264995.1 Gammaproteobacteria bacterium
CATTAACGATATAACTTAGTACCCTTAGCCCAAATAAGTAATAATAATAAGGGTCACTATGCACAATCAACCTAATCCTCACACAATCCTTGATCTTCGTCACACGGTTCTCCGAAGAGTCGTGTCCACAAAATTTGAGGCAGGGATAGAAGAGGCCAGACTTCATCAGGTCCAAGGAAATTATGAAAGCTTTCAGAGCGCCGTTGAGCAACTCACTGTCATCCAAGAGATAGATAGAAAACTTCTACAACTTCTTGATGCTAAACACTCGGCCATTTCTTCTAAAGAGCGAGGTCCTAGAGTCCCAAGCCCGCTTAGAAATAGTGAATCTCCCTCATCCTCTCGTAGCAACAGTCCTCCGGACTTAGGCGCTGGGATTAATGCTGAAGACCTAGCTGCCCCTATAGCAACTCCAGCAGAACCGAGGGATATTTCAGGTGGATCTATGCCCAAACGCCCAAGGAACCGCTAGTCTCTTTGACTCAAATCATCCAGAGTGCTCACGTATACTAAAAGCGCTCTTCACTCATGTGTTGGGCGCTTTTTTATTTATTCTGCTATTTTCTCCCCCCTGCCTATAATGCTAATTACTTAACCAAGAGAAAAGTAATGAGCCACTATATGAGATTACGACCTTTGGGGCTTGGAATGAGTCTAGGCATACTATGGGCACTATCTGTAGTGGTCATAAGCCTGCTATCAATTTACTTTAGCTACGGGACTGCTATAGTAACCTTCCTAACAACAGTGTACCTCGGCTATGAACTCACACTAGTTGGTGTATTAATCGGGACTGGATGGGCGTTTTTAGATGGGTTTGTTGCCGGGTTTTTGCTTGCTGCTGTTTATAACCTTTTTGTTAGGCGCTAAGCTAGGCTGCGGGTGAGAGGGTTAATACTAAGCCATATTGCCTGCTTTCATATGCCACCAGCCTTTTACAAAATAATGCTCCAATAATCGGCACTCTGCCAAGAGCGGACTGGCAGTTTTTATGTACAACCCGCTCCTGACGGCTTACACCACCCAGCATAATGCTGTTGCCAACTCGCAACGGTATCTTAGATTTAAAGCTTTGATTGGCAGCCGATAGCGAACTTTCTGCTTGCCCCAAGCTACTTTCCTCGAGCAGAACCTCAAGCTCTAGTTTGTCCGATAAAACTTGCGTGGGAGTTATTTTCACAATAAGCACTTGTGGTTGTTCAACAA
This sequence comes from Gammaproteobacteria bacterium, assembly GCA_040264995.1. Lineage (GTDB taxonomy): Bacteria > Pseudomonadota > Gammaproteobacteria > Comchoanobacterales > Comchoanobacteraceae > Synchoanobacter. The sequence goes on from JBDQHG010000027.1 coordinate 1,207, forward strand.
TGCCTTTACCCCCCTTCTTATCAACCCTTACAGTCTGTAGTGTCTCTGATACTTTTGTTTCTGTGGTTTCTCCCTCAACCAACAGAGCACTGGCCTCTGCCACAGTGTGAGCAACCCCTGTTTGATTCAGACCCTGAAGCCAACCCATCACTTCTTGAATGCTCACTGTTACAGGGCTGCCTTGTAACCAGCGGGTAATAGGAGCCAGTATTTGCCCTCCTTCAAAGTCTTGTCTACTTTGTTCATTTACCCGCAGCCATGATATATGCACCATATAATGCTTTTTGGGGGTGTCGAGCTTCTGAATCATTGCTTGGTGGTTTTGATAAAACTCCTTAGGGATCCACACAATATTGGACACATTATCTGTTAAAAAATGCTCATATTTTCCAGCAGGTGTTAACACTTGCTTAAGCAGCCCTGATATTTCTTGTGCACTTCGGTGTAGACACTGATAGGCAGCCCAACTGCCTTTGCTTTGCTTTTTAAAGGCATACCCTGAAGCCACTTGTTCTACGGTAACTGCTGAAGACAGCTGCTCTAAAAGCTCCTCACATGACGTGTGATCAAGGTTTAACGATAGCTTTTGTTTGATCTCGTGATCAATCACACATTGTTTTTGACAAACCTGGCACCACTCTTGAAGCAATGGAGCGATAGCAACGGCAGAGGCTTGAACATTAAGGCCCGACTCAGTCCGATGGATCCACTGTGGCCCGAAAAAACTCGCGCCCTGGAGGGATGATACGCATAGTACACTTATTCCAAGAAAGCCGTACTTTTTGAGCGCTAAGAGGGGAGGGCTTGATAACCAACCCCTGGGTATGTACTTTTTGCTGGGTTGCTTCTTGTAAAAAGTTGTTAACATCCTCCTCCCTACACTCATAATAATGCGGATACTGCTGGCAAGATGCTGGGATCGCCCCATCACAGCTCCCTCTGATTTGCGTAGATTGGTGTAGCATCAACCCCACCAACCATAGTCCGACATAAAACATGCTGCTTTTTCTTGCGACAAAACTGGACGTGCTCCCCTTGATATACCGGCGCTCCATGGCTCTCACTGACCTCTACCTCCCACGACTGGTGCTTTTGTGCAACAGCAACAACCCGACCTTGAGAGGGAAACAACAGCGTCTGAATCCACCTGATGTTAGATTCAGGCTCTGAAGGTAAATACCCGACACCAACGACAATCAACACTGTTAGCTTTTTAAAATCCATGCCTCCAGTTTATGGGGCTTTTATTGTTGGTCTATACCGGGCTGTTTATTTTTCTAAAACGAATATTTATGCACTAAAGTAGCTTCTTGCTATATTGCATAATACTCTTGGCCCGATTTCCGAGGGTTTTGCATAGATAGCCGCAATTGCAATACTCCAATAGCCTTGGCTGCTTTTGCTTGCAATGCCTGAATCACGAGTCATGACAAAATGGTGTTTTAACACGTTAAGCGGCACTAAGCGGATTACTGCTGGGTTTGCACAGACTGCTGCCATCCAGTAGTCATAGGGCTGCTGAAACTGCTCAACGCACTTTAATAGCTCCCGCATAACCGGGCTGGCTATTGAGCGCTGCATGATATGTAGTTGATTACATGCCACCTCACTAAAGAAATGTGCTTTTTCTGCGGCCGTTGTGGCAAGCCAACGAACTCGAGATCGAGACATGCGCTTAGAGCTACAAGCCATCTCAACAAATTTAGAAAACTGGCATTTCTCCACATACTCCAATATCTCCAACTCTGTGTGCTCCTTTTGTGCAAAACGCATAAAGGCAGGGGACTCTTGGTGTAGGACACTATCAGAGAGCTGCGCAACCAGGGCTTTATACCAGCCCCAAGACTGGAGCGCGCTATCGCCTAAGTAATGGCCGTTCTTAATGTCCCTCATGAGGCTCTCATATACGAATGGCAACAACTTCGGGTTAGCGTTAACCAGTCTTGCCCAAAATACCTTCCGCTCATTAACAAACAGCTCTGAAAACGACAACAGGTATAGCTCTAAGTTTGAAATAGTGTCCTCTTGGTTATTATCTACTGCACGAACAACCAGCTCTGATAAACAAAGCAGCCGGGATTCTGGTTTGGTGACGATTTTCATAAGTTCTTTCTTAAGGCTTACTATCCCGCTATCATTTAATGCTTTTTTTCCATCTTCGAGAATGCATTCATGCATCTCCCAACCAAAGCCTGACTTGGTGGTCATACGATGGACAAAAGACCTGTATGCTAGACATTTATCCTTGTATTCCATAGTGTTTTTTTGCTTTTTTATGTCCCCTGCAGTAAGCGGATGTCTGGTAAACGGGTTCGTAATAAACTCTGCATCACCACAGTAGGCATAACCTTTTTGGTATTTATCTCGAAACCGCTTATTCAAAGTTTCTAGTGAAACATACTCAACAGGCTCGCCTTCAAGATTAAAGGAAAGGGGGAATGGATTTTCCTCAATCGGCTCCCACGTGATGGCATCAAATAGAATTTTCTGCCCAAGCTGAGTCTCAAGCTCGTCTCTAAGAGCTTTCTGTGGTTCGTTTTCATCATTGAAATGATCGCTAACTGTTGGGGGAGAGTAGGGCATTTTCTTTCCTTGTTATTTTATGACGTATTTTAGCACCGCTAACCACAAAGCGTAAATCGGCATACTTAGACCGAGGCAGCTTGCGATTTTTTGGTATGAATGGCAATCAAAGACAATGCTGCTGGTGTAATCCCGGAAATCCGCTCCGCCTGCCCTAGCGTCTCTGGCTGGACCTTGCTCAGTTTTTCCACTAATTCTGCAGACAGCCCCTGGACCACTGAGTAATTAAAGTCTTGGGGGATTTTCTGGGACTTGGCTTGTGACATTCTCTTGACTTGCGCTTGCTGCTTTGCAATATACCCAGCGTATCGCAACTCAGTTATCGCCGCCTCGTAAACTGCTATTTCAGCCGAGGAAATCACCTGGTTGTCTATTAAATTTTGTGTCGTCACTTGGGGTTGTTTGACAAAATCAGCCACGCGCCTCTCTTTATCATTAGGGAAAGACGTGGCTAACAGGGGGTAGTGCGCAACTCGCTTTGAGCTCATAAGCGATAAGGCTTGGTCTAGCCGCTCGCGAGCACTCTTGGTCTCTTTAAGTCTATGCTCGCTTACACATCCCTGAGCATACCCTTTCTCCGTAAGCCTAAAGTGAGCATTATCCCCCCTAAGCTGCAAACGATACTCAGCCCGGCTTGTGAACATCCTGTAGGGCTCTATAGTGCCATTTGTTGTTAGGTCATCAATTAACACCCCTATATATCCTTCGTGTCTCTCAACTGTCCATGCCGGCTTGTTTTGGGCCGAAAGTGCTGCGTTAATACCTGCCATGATGCCTTGAGCTGCTGCTTCCTCATAACCTGTTGTGCCATTAATTTGCCCGGCAAAGAACAACCCCGAAATCTCTTTGGTCTCTAGTGATGGCTTTAGCCCTCGTGGATCAAAGTAACCATATGAAATGGCATAGCCAGGACGAGTAATCACCGCATTCTCAAACCCAGCAATTGTTCGAATAAACGATACCTGGGCAGAGAACGGCAGGCTGGTTGAAATCCCGTTTGGATAAATCTCTTTTGCGTTTAGTCCTTCTGGCTCTACAAATATCTGATGGCTGTCCTTCTCTGGAAACCTATCTACCTTCTGCTCAATCGACGGACAGTACCTAGGCCCCATCAGCTCTTCACGCTTTTGGAAAATAGGGGACTCCAGCAAGTGACGCCGGATAATCTCGTGAGTTTTTGGGTTTGTGTGGGTAATATAGCAGTGTTTCTGCTCAACTTGATGCTCTTCTGCTAAGTAAGACATCGCTGGCGCATGGAGCTCGGATGCCTGAATCTCCAGCTTGGAGAAATCAATTGATGTCTGAGCAATTCGTGCCGGTGTTCCTGTTTTTAATCGCCCAAGCTGAAACACCGCCCCTAAATAGGTCGCTAGCTGCTCTGCTGCGGGATCCCCGCTTCTTCCACCGGACTGAGTTGCTGAGCCAATGTGAATCTGGCCAGCCAGGAAGGTCCCCGTTGTAAGAACCACTGTGTCGGCCATAAATCGTGTGGACATTTTGGTTTCAACACCCAGCACTCTCTTGTTTTCCACAACCAAGTCTTTGACCTCTGTCTGAAATAGCTCAAGATTAGGGGTGTTTTCCACCATTGCTCTAATGCTTCGCCGATATAAATCTCGACACGCTTGATATCTAACAGCTTGCACTGCAGCACCTTTGCTGGCGTTGAGCACTCTTTTGTGGATGGCCGCTGCATCCGCAGCCTTCCCCATATACCCGTCTAGTGCATCAACCTCTTTAACCAAGTGTGTCTTTCCTAGCCCGCCTATTGCGGGGTTACAAGACATCACGCCAACAGTGTCTATACTGTGTGTAATCAATAATGTTCGCATACCCATGCGTGCCGCAGCTCCTGCCGCCTCTACACCTGCGTGTCCGCCGCCTACAACGATGACCTGGTAGTGTTTTGGGTATGTATACATGCCTAGTTCTCTAAATTGAATGAAAGTATGGTTTGTCTGCTACACTATAACATAGCTGAGGTCCAAGTAAATAGCTGTTTTTTATTCAGTAAAGCAGTTTTTTACTTCCCTATGCAGAAGTCACTAAATAGTGAGGCCAACACATCATCATTGGTAACCTCTCCAGTGATCTCGCTGAGTATATCCTGCATCTCCCTAAGGTCCTGAGCCATCATCTCTAGGGGGGTTTCTACTGTCGTACTTTCTAGCGCCAGCACAACCCTGTTGATAATATCAACCTGGCGGACTCTTGCACTAAACGGTGTTTCTTGGTGCTCGCCAAGCTTGAAGTAATCCACAATTGCATCAAGTAGCAACAGCACACCTTCCTGTGTTTTTGCAGAGACCGCAAATACTTTTATTTCAGACTGTTTTTGCAATGAGCCCACTAAGTCAATTTTGTTTAAGACTTTCCATACTGGTGGGGCGCTCCCTTCCTCTCCTCCGGCCTGCTGAAAGGGCATAGCGAGCGCATGGTGGCTTTTTGTGGGCACAATGGCCTCAACTACGTGCAGCACAATATCGCTGGCTTCAAGCGCCCGATATGATCGCTCAATCCCCATGGATTCTGCAACACTCTCCGTATCACGAATGCCTGCTGTATCAGAAAAAGACAAACACACGCCCTTGTGGAAGACCTCTCTGCACACGATATCCCGCGTTGTGCCTGCCTCGTCAGTAACAATAGATACATCCTGCTGGCAAATGGCATTCATCAATGTTGATTTTCCAACATTGGGCTCTCCCACCAATGCGACCTTAATTCCTTTTTGAAGCTTTGCCCCTCTTTTGGCTGTGTATAAAAGCGTTCTCAGTTCCTGCTTAATGCGGTCCAGGCTCACGCCTAAAGCATCCTGGGTGATTGTTGGTATGTCTTCTTCTGAAAAATCTATGCTTGCCTCCACCAAAACCCTAAGTGCCATTAACTCCCGCTGTAGCCGGGACACCGTGTTTTTCAGTGCACCGTCTAGTGATAGGGCCGCGCTTTTTGCTGCCTGAAAGGAGTTAGCGTGGATTAAGTCAGCAACCGCCTCAACCTGATCAAGGCTCATCTTTCCATTATGAAAGGCCCGCTCAGAGAACTCACCAGGTCTAGCCATCTGGGCACCCTGGGCCAAACACAGCTCGATGATGCGTTCTTTAACATAAGGGTTTCCATGCGTTTGGAACTCAACCACATCTTCGCCAGTAAAGGAGAAGGGGGCTTTGAAGTACAACAACACCGCGTGATCAAGCATAACGCTACCATCGAAAATATTCGTAAAGTGCGCCATGCGAACCGAAATTCGCAACTTTTTAGTTATTTTTTTGGCTATCTGCAAAGACAAAGGCCCAGACAACCGGATAATGCCGATTGGCTGAGCAACCATTGCCGTAGCAGCAGCGACTATTGTTGTTGTTTTCATGCTGCTGTTTTTTTCACTAAAAACTTACTTTGTAAGAGTCCAAGCCCCATATTGACCGCCATGTATATTTGCAAAGAGGCGGGGAACTTGATCACGAAGTACGCAAAAACTATTGGCATATACCTTGCGACCATTTTAAACTCTTCGCTTACTGTCATCTCAGTGCTCTGAAAATACATCGCTAGCATGGATATGACTGGCATAATGTATAGCGGGTCTGGCATTGAAACATCAGGGATCCACGCAAAAGCCTCCGCTCTAAACTCAACTGTCACTGCGACCATTCCGTAAAAGGCAACCATAAGGGGGAGTTGCAGGATAGGCATAAATGCCGCCAGGGAGAACAGCTTTATTTTGTGCTTTTTATACAGCGCAATCATAGCCTCATTCTTTTCGGCATCAAAACGACTCTTATCTGCAAACCTAGCATCAATTATCTTTTTCTCCGCCTCCATCTTCTTAATCTTTCGGGACTGCTGTGTCTGGTCTTGGGTCGACTTATAGAAGACCAGCCTGAATATCGCAGTCAGCGCAATTAGGCTTAGTGTCCAGCTTGGAACAACAGTATGGATAAATGCTAACATTTTATGAAGCATGCTCGCGATCATCCAAAAGAAACCGTAGTCCATCGTCAACTTCAAGCTCTGGTCTAGCACCACAAGGTTAGATAAAAGCTGCGGACCAACGTAAAGCGTTGTTTTATCCACAAGCATCTCCCCTGGTGCAAGAGTTGTTGTTCCCGAAACTGCCTGAGTCGCAAATTGTTGTTCATAGTTTTCATTGTCACCAGCAAGCAGCCCTTCTCGAACAAAGCTGCGAACCTTATACGCCTTATCTCCTAAGACCCAGGCTGCCAAGAAATGGTGCTTCTGAAAACCAACCCAGCCGCCCTTAGTAATGTCGGGCTTTTTGTTAGCCATCTCATCAAAGCCAACTCGAACATAGGGCTTGGTCTTGGTGGTATATGAAATACCACTGTAGGCCCTAGAGGCTGGGGCAGAGGCGTCTGTTTCATCAAAAGAGAGATCCTTGGTTCTTGGTGCCGTCTTATCAACCTTAGAAAGCCTCCCTCCGCCAATCACATGATATGTGGATAATACTACTGGAGCATTCCCGCCATTTACCGCTCTTGCGCTTTGCTCAATAGTGTACTTTCCAGCTCTAAAAGTAAGGTCTTTCGTGTAGCGAGTACCGTCTTTGCTCGTAGCAGACATTCCAACAACTAACGTGTCTCCAGATAAAGAATACTGGTTTTTACCAGTAGTAAACTCAAGGCTTTCATCCCCAAGGATTCCTGCCTGGGTGTCTAGCACCGACTCCGACTCTCGCCCAAAGAAGCTTACCTGGTCCTGGTTGCTTTGTTTGTAATCATTGAATGAAACGCTAACAATTCTTCCCCCAGCCTTATCAATCGTGACATTCATTTTATCAGTAGCAACCTTCACAAATCGCCGCTTGTCTCCCCTCGTTGGCTGTCCAACCACAAGCTCCTCAGGCATGGCCTCAATGACCGCCATCTCTGGGGGTTCACCAAAGAAATGCTGGTAGACCATCGTGGCTAAATTAAACAAAACCACTAACACGGCGGCTTGGAGCAGAGCTGTTCGATTGAAGTTAAGCATGTTCATTCCTCAATTGTTCTAGGCACTCGGCAAGAGACGTTACGATTGCTGCCTGTGCGCTGGGCTTAGTATACACACGAACGACTAATGATCCAACTCCTTCTGTCTGAAACGCCTTTTGGAGCAGCGCCAAACACTGCCTTTTCGCCCGGTTTCGGTCCACAGCCTTAGCAACAAATCGCTTAGGAATAACAACACAGCCCGCGTTCTTCGGAGATTTTTTGTATTTCAATAAAACAGGGGCGGAGCGAATCGTCGAATGGGGGCCTGGCAAAGCAGGGGACAGAAGTCTGAATTCTCGAGCTAGCGCCATTTCTTGGATACTAAGCAGTTAAAGACTTTCTGCCTTTGCTTCGGCGACCATTAACAATGGCGCGTCCTGAGGCCGTCTTCATACGAAGTCTGAAGCCGTGTGTGCGCTTCCTTTTTAGCTTACTTGGTTGGTATGTTCTTTTCATGTCTTTGTCTCAAATTAACGAGTAATACCAAGATAATACGCAGAGCAGCCGTTTCTGTCAATCATTTTCTTCTCAAAAACCCTATTTTAATCCACAGTCCAGGGCTGTGTTGCCGATGGTAGCGAGATGTGGATAACAAGAGGTCTTCTCTATAAGGGGCTTCTAAAGATCAAACGCTCCTGTTTTTTTCTGCCGCCGACTATTTGTGGATAAGCTAACCCTTACTACTCAGAAAACACTCTCTTCCTAAGTTTCAAAAGGGGGAGGCTCAGGGAAGAGGAAAGATACCCACACACTCTTAGAAAAGTATATTATATATTATATATATTTATATATAGTATTAGTAAGGGGGCGGTTTGTCTGTGGATAACTGTTTTTAAAAACACAAAAACAATTATATAGGAGAAATTTCCCGTGGATAACACTGTGGATAAGGGTGTGGATAAAATGTGGATAACTTTTTATCCACAGGAAACCGCAGGGTTATCCACAGTGTTATCCACAGAAAAGGCACAAGTTATCCACATCTTGTGTTTAGGCAGTAACCACAGTACAATATTGTCATATATGGAGATATTGTGTTGGAGTTATCAACTGAAATACTATCGAGAATGCAGTTTGCTTTTACGATCACCTTTCACGGAGTTTTCCCCACTTTTAATATTGGGCTGGGGATATTTCTGATCTACTGGGAGTCACGCTACCTGGTAACAAAAAGCCCGATGTATAAAAAGCTATGTATGTTTTGGTCGAAGATTTTTGCATTAAGTTTTGCAATGGGTGTGGTTTCAGGGGTCGTGTTATCCTATGAGCTTGGCGCAAACTTTTCGCGGTTTACAGAGTTCTCAGGAAACATTTTAGGTCCTCTGATTATGATGGAAACCATGTCAGCCTTTTTTCTAGAAGCTGGTTTTTTAGGCATTATGTTGTTTGGGTGGGAGAGAGTTTCTGCTAGAGTCCACTTTTTCTCCACATGTATGGTTGCTTTAGGGACCGTAATTTCTTTGTTATGGATTATGTCGGCGAACTCATTTATGCATACGCCTGCAGGGTTCTACCTTGAGGGAGGAAGGCTGGTTGCAGAAAGCTGGTCTGCCGTGATTTTCAACCCCTCATTTGTTACTCGATCTATGCATATGCTTTTTGCAAGCTTGTTATCCACAAGCTTTGTCATTATGGGGATATCTTGTTATTACTTTTACCAGAGACGAGAGGTTATTTTTGCATCTGCATCATTTATACCCGCCCTCTATGTGGCATTTGTCCTATCGATTGGACAGGTGTTTCTTGGGGATTTAGTGGGGATCATGGTAATGGAGCATCAGCCGGTCAAAACTGCAGCTATGGAAGGAAACTGGAAGACACAAAAAGGCGCGCCGCTCATTTTGTTTGCTCTTCCTGATCAAGCAGCTGAGATGAACCACTATGAGGTCAAGATCCCTAAGCTTGCCAGTTTGATTAACACACATAGCTTAGAGGGAGAGCTGCCGGGGCTGGATCTGGTGCCTAAGGAGGAAAGACCCTCTGTTGCCACGGTTTTCTTCACCTTTAGAATCATGGTGGGGATTGGGCTATTGTTCGTTCTTTTATCCACACTGGGCATGATTGCCATCAGGAAGCAGCGCCTCGTAAGACACCCTGTGCTACTAAAGGCGTTTATTGGCGCAATTCCCCTGGGATTTGTGGCAACAATCTGTGGATGGGTAACCAGTGAAGTTGGCCGCCAGCCCTGGGTCATTTACGGGCTTCAGAAAACAAGAGATGCCGTTTCTATGCTACCAGCAGAACATGTTGCGTTTTCGCTGACGCTCATTTTTATTTTATACACGGGTTTTTTCATTACGTATCTTTTATTTATTTTAAAGGTTATCCGCAAGGGGCCTGGGTCTGCCGAGCAAGTCGAGGGGCTTGGGTATTTAATTGATAGTGTTGGAATCGGACGAAAAGATGATTGATTATGCTTTCTGGTGTTTGGGCCTAGTAGGCTTTGCGATTTTTATGTATGTAATCCTCGATGGCTTTGATCTGGGGGTGGGGATTGTTTTTCCCTACTTTACAGAAGAGGAGCAAGAAACCGCCCTTAAGTCAATTGCCCCTATGTGGGATGGCAATGAGACCTGGTTAATTCTAGGTGGTGCTTTGTTATTTTCATCATTTCCTGAGGCGTATAGTACGTTGCTCCCAGCATTATATATTCCCCTGATGTTGATGTTATGTGCGTTGGTGGCAAGAGGTGTTGCATTTGAGTTTAGAGCCAAGGCAGAAAAGACCAAGCGGCTTTGGGCAAGGTCTTTTTTTGTAGCATCAGTAGCGGCAACATTTTGCCAGGGCCTCATGCTTGGGACATACATTCAGATCAGCCACCAGGCTGTGGATATCTCTAGTATGAGCAGCACACAGGCAATATCCCCGTTTGTGTTGCTATGTGGGCTGGGCTTGTGTTTTGGGTACGGTCTGCTGGGCGTTGGCTGGCTTGTTGCAAAAACAGAAGGAGAGATGCAAGCAAAGGCTCGACATGTTGCGATAAACTTATACATCGCGGCGTTTATTATTCTCGTGGGTATTACCGTAATTACGCCAATGGTTAATCCCGCCATTGCATCTTTGTGGTTTAGCGATGCTTTCATTTACCTTTTGCCTATGCCTGTTCTATCTTCAGGGGTGCTGCTGTATGCG
>JBDQHG010000028.1:0-10837 GCA_040264995.1 Gammaproteobacteria bacterium
GCTTGATAGCCCAAATTTCTCGTATTTAAAGCAAGAACAAATTGAGTCAGGTGCTAAAGCATTTGCACAGACTTGTTATAGTTGTCACAGCATGCAGTATATGCGAACGGACCGTATTAGCTTGGATGCCGGAATACAGCCTGAGTTAGCACCAAGCTGGGACTCAAGTAGTTGGAATGGCCACCCTCCACCAGATTTATCGCTGATGACTGCTGCCAAGGGAGTTGATTTTGTTTATAGCTATTTACGAGGTTACTACCGTGATGAGAACCATGGAAGTGGTTATGAAAATTTAATCTTGAAGGGAACCCAAATGCCAAATCCCTTTGCTGTTATGCAGGGGGACCAGGTTCTTATATCAGTAAAGGATGATGAACGTTTATTCCAAGCACTTCGGTTGGAGAGACGGGGGAGTATGTCACCACAAGAGTTTGATGACTACGTTACATCAATTGTTGCGTACTTGAACTATGCGAGCGACCCCAATGAAGCGTACCGTAAGGAGATTGGCTTTTATGTGCTGGGTTTTCTTGCAGTGATGATCTTAATTATGATTGCGCTTGATCTAGCGTACTGGCAAAAAATCCATGATGAGCATGGCAACCCAGATCCTGAAGATAGAAACCCTGTAGAGTAGAATATAAAAGACGTAGGCCGTAGCATATATCTAGAAGGGAACATCTGAGCGGGAAAACTCACATACTTATAGACTAAAACACATAACTTGATTAAGATATCTGTGACTTTTGTGGTTATGTGCAGGGTGGTGAGAGTATGGTATTTATTGGACTAATCTTAATTTTATGGCTTGTTGGGTCGATGCTGACGATGGGCGTAATATGCTTTGTGTCAGCTATGATTTTCTGGGCCTGCCCTAGCCAGGCAACACATCGCTTAATGTGGTTTTGGTATATTCAATGGACAATGATGCTGGGGAAGTTAGTTAGGCGACTAGTACCTGAAATCTCCGTGAAAAACAGAGATGTTATCCCACAAAACCAGCCATATATTATTGTCGCTAACCATTATAGCTGGATAGATATCGTTATACTATATGCAATCATTTTCACGCAATCTCAGTCTTTCGTATTTGTTATGAAGCGCAGTTTGATAAAAATTCCTATGATTGGTGTGGTCTGTTGGGGCTTGGGCCACCCATTATTGTACCGAGGGAAATCACGTCGTAAGAATCTTGAGATCTTGTCTGAGGGTGCTAGGAAGTCGTGCATATATAACCATGGTATTTTGATCTTCCCAGAGGGGACTAGATATACTAAAGTTGATAGCTACCCTCAAGACTATCAATCACTTCTTAAGCCAAGAACAGTAGGGTTTGAGTGTATTGTGAAGAATATGATCGCTCAAATGAACAGTGAAGAAGAGACAGCTACTGCTAAAGTTCCGGTGTTAGATGTTTCTCTTCGCTATAGTGTCAAGGAGCATGGCATTTGGGACTTCTTAGGTAGAAAAGCAGGATCTGTGTATGTATATAGTGAATTACATTATATCACACAAGAAGAAGCAAAGCCATGGTTACTAGAGACGTGGGTTAGGAAGGATCAGTGGTTGACTGAAGGACAGTTTCCAGGCGAAGTAGCTGACTGATGTCTGCAATAGCTGTGTCATTGAGCATAGATGCGCTGGCTTTCAGCTGTAAGTAAGACTGAAAGTACTGGTATATCGACTCATAATACCCTTGTTGTGAGGCTGTGCTGCGAGAAATAGCAGTTAATAACTCAAGCTCAGTTGTAGTGCCAGCCTGGTATTGCTCCGATACCGCATCAAGCGATGCTTTTGCACTTTTCATAGCAGATAAACTAGCGCTTGCTTTGAGCTTCGTGTTCGTGAAGTTTTGGTAGCTTTTTTCAATATCAAGTTTGATGTTGTAAGTTTCATTTTTGAGCTCTTCTAAACTGGCTTGGTAGGCGAGGGCCTTTTGGCGTACACGGTGATAGTCTGAAAATCCGTTAAAAACATTCATAGATACTGCAAGTGAGGTTTCAACATCGGTATGGTCCTCATGTAAAAAACCTTCCTGAGGTTGCGCGAGTGTTTGTGACATTCCAATGGTTAGGGAGAGAGAGGGTAGGAACTTGCTTTCTGCGTGTGATAGGTTTTCGTCGGAAGTCTTGAGAGACAGTCTTGCTTTTGCAATTTTGCTTCCTTGAGTGAGGGCGTGTGAAAAAAGTGCCTCAATTGGCTCTACGGGTAAGTCAGGGATGGTTTCTTGTTGGTATGCATTGAGTGAGCTAACAGAAGCATCAATTTTTCCTTCTAGGGTGTTCAGTGTATGTGAAAGTTTATTCTTTGCTGACACAGCGTCAACCTGGCTGTTGTCATAGGCCGACAAGCTAACTAGGGTGTCTACATGGGTTTTAAGGCCCGCCTTTTCAAGCTCTAGAGACTCCTCATAACTCTTTTGGTAACGCTTTGTGGCGGTAAGGTTGCTTTGGTAAGCTGCTTGTGCAGATAGTGCTGCAAAATAGCTCTCAGCAATACTGAGGATGTGGGTCGTTTGAAAAGAACGCTCGTCGAGTTGTGCTTTTTCAGTTTCGATCTTGCCTGCTCTATGGGTATGGAGATTCTCAGGGTTATATAGAGGGATAGTAGAGGCCAATTTTAGTTTGCTGCTACGGTTTGTGACATTGGGAGCCGTTGAAGTTTGGGTTCCGGTGAGACTGAGTGTTAACGCGGGTAATGATTTTCCAATTGCAATGACAGCAGCCTGCTTATTGGCAGCAAACTTGAGCATTTTGCTTTGGTATCCCGGGTCGCGCTCACGGGATAGATCAAGTATTTCGTCTAGGTTATAAGCTAGCATGCTGCAAGCAGTTATGCTCAATAGAAAAATAGGCAGTTTTCTCATCCATGTGTCCGGTCTATTTACCTAATAATTGAACATATATTCGTATTTTCTGCAAGAACAAACAGCAAAGTTTGACGGCACTGTCGTTTTATGCAATGATTCTGTCGTGTTATGAAGGTATGCAGGATGCGTATTCGAATCATTATATTGCTTTATATCAGCAGTTGTTTTTCTCAAGCAAATGGGTTTTTCCTATTAATCAATACAAACTTCATCAATGAGACCAGTGAAATGATGGATGTTTTTTGTCAGGTAACTCGGCCTATGCCTGATTGTTACGGAGAGGGGTGTTTGTGGAGTGCTTGGCCCGAGAGAAAGATTCCTGCAGGTCAGAGTAGATCAGCTGAACTATGGATTACTAGAGATGATGAATCCAGAATGGTCGTATCATTGTTTGGTGCATTAGAGAGTGTTGGCTCTGCCCCGTCAGATCGCTACTTGTTGCAACATATGCAGGAAGGAACACCGCTATTAGGTGAGATAGAGCTTGAGTATAGCATTATTGAAGGGGGCTTGTTCGTGACTAAGCACTCTAATAATATTGACTGTCAAATATCGAGTAGTCGCAGTGGCTATCAGATGAATGTTATTGTTAGATAATAATGAAAGCTTAATCAAGTTATGCTACCCTCTAGAATAGTAGTCAATGGAGTATGACATGAAAGTTTTAAACCCGTATGATCTAGTGGGGATTTCATTTTGGTTAGCAACAGCGGCCCTTATGGCAACGTCAGTGTTTCTATTTGTTGAAAGACAGACAGTTGCTATTAACTGGCGATTGTCTATAACAGTTGCTGGACTAGTGACACTCATTGCGTTTTTCCATTATATGTATATGCGAGAAATGTGGGTAGAAACACAGAGCACTCCGATTGTATATCGTTATGTCGACTGGTTTTTGACGGTTCCCCTCCAGTTTTTGGAGTTTTACTTTATTTTAGCTGCGGTATCTAGAGTATCAGCAGGGTTCTTTTGGAAGCTTCTAGTCGCATCAATGGTTATGTTGGTGTCAGGATACGTAGGTGAGGCTGGTTTATATGATTCAACACAATCATTTGCTGTGGGCATGTTAGCCTGGTTCTATATTTTATACTTAATCTGGTTTGGACAAGGTGTGAAAGCAAAAAATGCATCGATGAATGCTTCTGCTAATAAGGCCTATAATGCAATACGCTATATTGTGACAAGTGGTTGGGCTATTTATCCAGCAGGTTATGCAGCGGGTGTATTAGTAGAGACCGTAGACTCAAATAGCTTAAACCTTATTTACAATATTGCTGATATGGTTAATAAGATTGCTTTCAGTCTGTTTATTTGGCATGCAGCATACAGTGACAGTGGTATTGTTCCTCATCAGTCAGTATAGAGGAAATATTGTTTCCGTTTACAAAAAGTCCTTGCAGGACTGCCAGTAAAAGATTTTAGGGCCGGGTTGACAGTATGCGGAACAATGCTTGTAAAACAGAAAGTGGTTGTTATACTGTATTTATTTATTTGTGAATCATTATGAGTGAGTATACTGCACAGTCAATAGAAGTATTAGAAGGCTTAGACCCTGTCAAGAAGCGTCCGGGGATGTATACTCGAACGGAGTCTCCCCATCACACAGCATGTGAGCTTATTGATAATGCCGCTGATGAGGCAATGAATGACTATGCCAATGAGATTATTGTGACAATGCATAATGATGGTTCGCTAAGCTGCCAAGACAATGGAAGAGGAATGCCCGTAGGGATTCATCCTGAGCATGGGATTACTGGGATTGAGCTGATTTTAACAAGACTGCACTCAGGGGCTAAGTTTTCAAATAAGGACTATGCGTTCTCCGGTGGTTTGCATGGCGTAGGCGTTTCGGTGGTCAATGCGCTTGCGAAATGCTTAGATGTTGAAGTAAAGCTAGGAGGACAGAAGCACCATATTAAGTTTTCAGGAGGAGAGGTAACGAGTCCATTGCAGGTTATTGGCAATGTGCGCTCTCGAGATACTGGCACTCTTGTTAAGTATTTACCAGACCCTCAATACTTTGATGAAGCAGCATTTCAAGAGTCAGAATTAATCAAGGTTCTTCAGTCTAAGGCAATTTTATGCCCGGGATTGACAACGGTGCTGCGTATAGAAGGCACTCAAGCAGATGCAGAACCTAGAGAACATCAGTGGCGCTATGAAACGGGGATAGCCACATATTTAAACGATGAGGTAGGCTCAGATACTATTTTACCATTAAAGCTAATTACTAGAAAGTTTGAGTCTGATATGATTGTTGAGTGGGCGCTCACTTGGGAAACAAACCCGCATTTTACGACCTTGCAAGAAAGCTTTGTGAATGTAATTCGTACACCACAAGGTGGAACTCATGAAAATGGATTTAGGGCCGGAATACTCGAGGCAGTCAAAGACTTTTGTGAGTTGCATCAGGTGCTACCTAGAGGGATTAAATTAAAAGTAGAAGATGTATGTTCTCAGTTGCACTTTGTGTTATCGATGAAAATGCCAGACCCTCAATTTGTTGGCCAAACTAAAGAAAGGCTCAGTTCTAGAGCAGCAAGTCAGTTCGCTTTATCTCATGCACGGGATGCAATGAGTTTATGGTTAAACCAAAACCTAAATGAAGCAAACCAGCTGGTAGTGCTATTTGTAGAAAAAGCACAGGCTCGATTAAGGAAGGCAAAAACGGTTACTCGCGCGAAGCCTCACCAGTCAATTGCACTACCTGGGAAGCTAGTTGACTGTGTTGAGGAAGATATTAATTACTCAGAGTTGTTCTTGGTAGAAGGGGATTCGGCAGGGGGTTCAGCGCGGCAAGCGCGTGATAAGAAGACCCAAGCGGTCATGCCATTGAAAGGGAAGGTATTAAATACCTGGGAGGTCGCTTCAGAGCAGGTACTGGCATCACAGTCCGTTCACGATATTGCAGTAGCAGTGGGTGTTGACCCCGGTAGTGAGGACATTAGTTCCTTACGTTATGGCAAGATCTGTATCTTGGCTGATGCCGACTCTGATGGTGCGCATATCGCATCATTGCTTTGTGCGTTATTTGTAAGGCATTTCCCGGAACTGGTGAGGCGGGGGCATATTTTTATCGCGATGCCGCCACTTTACAGAATTGAGTTTGGTAAGCAGGTCCTTTATGCGCTGGATGAGTCAGAGAAAGACGCACATATCAAGAAGATTGAAGCGGAAGGGAGTAAAACTATAAACGTTATTCGTTTCAAGGGACTGGGAGAGATGAATGCAAAGCAGCTGCGTGACACGGCTATGAACCCACAAACCAGGCGCTTAGTTCAATTACTTATGGAAGACCCGAGTGAGTCAATTGAAAAAATGGATATGCTCTTAGCTAAAAAGCGGGCAAAGGACCGAAAATCTTGGTTAGAATCATGAACACCATAATGTGTTCTTGCATTTCAATAGCCAATGATTTATATTTAGGGCCTGGGTTTGCCCAGAGTAGCATTTTGGGGTGAATGCCCCATTTTCTTTCAACCAACCATAGTGAATCAAATGAGCACAGATAGTTACCAAATGTCAGGGTTTAGGAAATCCGTATTTCCAATCACAAATGCAGAATTAAAAAAGTTTATTCCATTTGCATTGTTGATATTTATTACTGTATTTAACTTTACCCAGCTAAGAAATATTAAAGATAATGTTGTATTGACTGCTCCAGGTTCTGGTAGTGAAGCGATCAGTTATCTAAAAACATTTATGGTTATGCCTGCGGTTATTGCTATGGGCGCTGTTTATATTCGTCTCAGAAAAGCAATGTCATTCGAAAAGACCTATGTCTCTATCGTATCATTCTTTCTAATTTTCTTTGCCCTTTGGAATGTGTTTCTTTACCCAAATACTGATGTATTGCACTGGGATCTAGCCCGTATCAATCAATTGAAGGCTGACTGGCCAAGAATCAAAGCTGTATTCCCTGTTGTTGGCGCATGGACGTACTCACTGTACTACCTCATGGCTGAAATGTGGGGAACTTATGTGTTGTCTGTACTATTCTGGCAGTTTGCAAACCAGAACGTTTCAACAGAAGAAGCAAAGCGGTTCTATCCTCCATTCTTGTTTGTGAATGCAATGGCAACTGTATGCGTTGGTTTAGCCATGAAGGTATCAGGCGGTATTGTTCAAACCAATATAGTTGTGATTGTCAGTGGCTTGATGATGCTTTATATCTTTAGGCATATAAACAGAGAAGTGTTGACTGATCCGAGATTTTCAAATGCTATTCCGAAGAGAAAGAAGTCTAAGATTAAGCTGGGTTTTGTTGATAGTATGAAACACTTGGTTCATTCTCCTTATATTGGTTATCTATCACTTATGATTCTTGCCTATGGATTTTCTATTAATCTGTTAGAGGTTTACTGGAAGAAAGTGGCATCTACGATGTACCCTTCACAGGATGATTTCTTTAACATGATGACTAATTACTCTATTTACACAGGGTTATTAGGCATGTTGCTAGCGTTTGTTGGCCGTTGGGTTATTAAAAGTTTTGGATGGTTGGCCTGTGCGTTGGTAACACCAGTTGTCATCATTAGTGCGTGTACTATTTATTTCTCTGCGTTACTGTTTGATGTAACTGTTCAGCCTGTACTACTTGCAGTAATGGGGTTGGCTGATCCAAGTATGTTCTTCTTTACCTTTGGTATGATGGGTGTAATTGTGAGTAAGAGCTCAAAGTACTCATTCTTTGATCCAACAAAAGAGATGGCGTACATTCCATTAGAGCCAGATCTAAGAATGACAGGTAAGGCTGCTGCTGACGGAGTAGGTGGTCGTCTAGGTAAGGCCGGATCAGGCTGGTTCCAAATGATTCTATTTGCAGTAACTGCCGGTGGGTTAGCTGAGATTGTGCCTTATGTTTCAGGACTGTTATTTGTCTTGTCAGGACTGTGGATATTTTCTGTGTATAAGTTACATGGCTTATACCAAACTGAGCTGGTAGAGGCTGAACGACGTGATTTTGAGGCTAGGAATGAGGCCGCTACCGCATAAACTTTAAAGGTAGTTTTAAAAAAAGAGGGGCTTTTGCCCCTTTTTTTCTGTCAAACGAAAATAATGCGCCATAAGAACTATAAGGAAGTTGGAGTTTTATAATGGAAGTACTGAATAGAGCATTTAATATCGCGGGTGATCTTATAGATAGTTTTTGTCCTAGTGGCATTAAAGCGGGGGAGCTGGGGCCAAATAGTGGCTTAATGTTTTATGTTTTAGGAGGAGATACCGTAGTAGGTGTTACTATCGTATCAGCTATGATGGCAGGATATGCTTTTAAAGCAGTACAAGAGTTAGTGCTTAGTCAGTCACTACCTGTTGAGGACGCAGAGATCCCTCTTAAGCCACCGTACCCTCATTCTGAGAGCATGTCTCACAAACAGTCTATGGGAGTAGATAAGAAACCAGAGCCATTCAATCACTTGGAGAGTGACGAATCGCCTAAGCCTTAATATATACATCAAAGCGTATATTACGTTTGCCTTTAACTTGGTATGAGGGTGCTGGTAATTCTGGAACAGGTGCTGAGTTAGCATATTGTTTTATAACAAGCCGTTTTTTAGCACAGAGCCACGCAGATTGCCACTCATGAAAAGGAGACTTGTCTGCAGCTACTTGGAGGAGCTGCATGTTTTGTTTGGGTTTTGCAGAGCGCTTCTCTTGGAACATAGGATCTAAATAAACAATATCATATGCTTGTGAATTCATTATATCATGAGCTGAGCTATGAACAGTTTCCCATTTAAGTGAGTTGTGGGTGGAGTAGTGCGCTACAGCTTGTTCAAGTAGTGTGTAAATAATAAGGCTTACTTCACAGGTTGTTACTTCAAAACCACTGTGTGCCATGATGAAACTGTCTTTTCCTAATCCACCACACGCGTCTAGTAGGCGTCCCCTGGTTTTGCCAATTGCCGTTAGCAACGGGTGTTGAGAGGAAAGCAGGCTTTGGAATTCATTTGCAGCATAGTCTAATTGGAATTGCTGGTGCTGAAATTGCACTTGGTGTCCACTTGAGTCTAGCGTGATAACGATATCGGTATTGCCGGGTAAGGAGCATTGCTCTAGCTGTGGTTTTTTTGATGCATAGCCGCCATGGTCAATAACTGAGATTGTACTCATAATGGCTTTCCTACTAATAACGAGAGGAATACAAGCATTAGGTAAATATTAGACCGTTTGAATGCCCGCATACAGGTTTCTTTAGTTGGCTGTTGATAGACCTTGATCATGGCAGATAACAGCCAAATATTAGCGAGGTTAACGAGCACTAAGTAGTAAATAGAGCTGTAGGTTAGCAAATAAGGTAGCTGTGTGACGAGAATTAAGAGCAGAGTATATAATAAAATCTGGGTTTGAGTGCAAGGAATGCCATGTGTAACGGGCAACATTGGCAGTGGGGATTTCTGGTAGTCTTCAATTTGTGCAAGAGATAATGACCAGAAGTGACTCGGGGTCCAAGTATAAATAATGGCGACAAGTAGCAGTGGAAAAGGTTCTATTTTTCCAGTAATGGCACACCAGCCAAGGAGGGGGGGCATTGCACCAAATAATCCGCCAATAACAATATTCTGGCTGGTGTAGGGTTTCAGGAGTTTGGTATATATGTATCCATAACCAATCATAGTTGCTACTGTCAAACAGGCAGTGGTTTCATTGGTTAGAAAGTACAGCAGGCATGCCCCAGCTAGAATGCAGGTTATAAATAGTAGGAGTGCTTTTTGAGTAGAGAACGTGTCTTGAGCTAGTGGTCTGTGTTTAGTACGGGACATCTTGAGGTCTATGTCCCTTTCAAATAGCTGGTTTAGCACACCACCAGAACAAGCACATAGTCCAATGCCCATGATGCCCCCTATGACGGAAGAAGGTGTAGCAAGGGTGTTTGGTGCTAGTGCCATGCCTATACCTGCCGTTAACAGCATTAGAAGGACAACACGCCATTTACAAAGTACTGCTATTGCTTTGACGTGTTGTCTAATAGAGAGTGTAGTAGCCATATCCATGATAAGAGTAATAGCAGTCCGCATAAATTATGCGCGACAGCAATTGATTTGGGTAATAAGTATATTATATTCATAATGCCAAGAGCTGCTTGTAACGTTAAAACTAGCGCGACAATAAAGATAATGTGCTTAGGTGCGGTTTTTTGGTAATATGCATAGACTAGAACACTTATGATGCCAAAAGCCGTTATGATTGCAAAATATCGGTGGCTTAAATGAATAGTGACACGAGATATATTTCCTAAAATCCCAAACTCATAATTTTGGTTGAGTGGTAAGAAAATATTAAATGCATTAGCAAAAGATAACGGCGGAATTAGCTGTCCTTGGCAGTAGGGAAAGTCAGGACAAATTAGTGCGGCATAATTAGCGCTAGTCCATGCGCCAAAAAATATTTGTAGAATAATAATACCCAGGATTGAATATGCCCATTTATCAACCATGCTACGTCCACGTCGCTTTCCTAATAAAAGAAGTAGCAGTAGGCTTGCAATGGTATATCCTCCAAAGAGGTGTAGTAGAACAACTAGGGGGTGCAGTTTGAGTGTGACTGTCCATAGCCCAAGCAGTGCTTGGAATATAATGACTAATATGAGTAGGGAGGAAACCCAGACTCTCTGTTTATGATAAAGGTTGAATAATGCAATGATCACAACAGCAATACCCAGGCTGCCCGCAAGGTAGCGGTGAATCATCTCGGGCCAGGCTTTTTCAGATATGACGGGTGAGGCATCAGGGTACTGAGCTTCAGCTTGGGTGATTTCTGCATTTGAGGTAGGCACTGAAAGCTGTCCATAACACCCAGGCCAGTCTGGACAGCCAAGCCCTGCATCAGAAAGGCGGGTGTAAGCGCCCATTGCAATGACAAGTAGTGTGAATAACAGCGTTAAAAACAGGTTCTTTTGGGTAATACTCATGTTCGTTTCTCAACTGTTTTGAGTAGTTTTTTTAGGTCCATTACTAGGTCCATAAC
>JBDQHG010000029.1:0-10682 GCA_040264995.1 Gammaproteobacteria bacterium
ATGGGATAGTCAACATAGGGCTGTTAAAGCCATTATTCACTCAATGTCAGTAGCTGATATCACAACAGGCCACCAAACGCTACTCAATATCGAACCTCATACTAAAGGCCTAGGGAATGAAAATGCAACGTTATTGATTCAACTTTGGCTCTATCAAACACAAGCGAAGATCTTAGCTTAACTGCTAGTCCCCTGAATAGAGATAAAATCATGAATTTGGTAATCCTGATTGACGGTTTGATTGGCCAGTCCCCCACCAATATTTAACGCAATCTGCATCAACTTTTTAGGAGTTGGTTTATGCATTTTAGGAATACGCATCAACTGATTCTTAAAATGCATATCAATCTCTCGTACCTGCTCGTCTCCCTGCCCTAAATCACGGTAATCATTCATTTTGGGACTTTGAGAGTCAAGACGATACTTAAAGCCTCGCTCATAGACAGGACATAACCACCTACAACCTTCAATAGGCTCAACACCAAACTGCGCTTCAATCAATGGCTTTTGTTCTCGCCACCAATCTAGTAAGCTCACTTCATCACCCGCCTTTTCTTGCGAATAAATTAATTGTGCCTGATGTTTAATCTCTTCAAATTTTGCAACCAACTCACTGCTTATATCTGATCTATGAATCTGTGAAACCACATGCTGGTACATCTCCTCTAAATTCTCTGCCCATGTCAGTGATGCATCAATCATCACTGCATCAACTGCTGGAATAAGTGGAGAGATCTCTCGATTCTCATCTTGCAAATCACGTTGTGACAGCAGGTCGATCAACTCATCTAGTGGCTTATTGAGACCCATCTCAATGAGCTGCCTATGTCTTCTTTGCGCCCTAATAGCTACATCCGCCACTAAAAAAAACTTGATCTGTGCTTTAGGAAAGATAATAGTGCCCATATCCCGACCTTCAGCAACCAAGCCAGGGGCTCGATTAAAATAATGCTGAATAGGGCCTAACTGATTTCTAATCGTGACGTCTTTAGCAATATCTGAAGCAAGTTTAGTCACCTCTGCTTCATTGATCTGGTTGGTAAGGTCCTCACCATTGTAGATAACTCGCATATCACCGGAGTCATACTCAAATACCAGGTGGTTCTCTAATGACTCAACAAAATCCTCAATTGGCATCAGTGACTTCAATTGGGCATAGGCCACCAAACGATATAAGGATCCACTGCCTAAAAAATGGAAGCCTAAACGACTTGCTAATGATCCCGCTAACGAGCTTTTCCCCGTTGACGACTGACCATCTACTGTGACCAACATCACCCTACTCCTCTACTTGAGTGCCTGCCTCAGATTCCTCGGCAAGCATCTCATTAGAAAATACCTGAGCGGCAACAAGCTCCTCACTTGACTTCAAGCGCAGCAACCTAACACCCTTGGTGCTTCTGCCAATAGTAGAAACCTCACATGCCGAGATTCGTACCAATGTACTGCCACTGGTAATTAAGAAGATATCATCTTGTACATCAACACCACTTGCTGCAACTAACGTTGCCTCTTCTGGCAACTGCATTGCAATGATTCCCTGACCACCACGGCCGGTTCTTCTAAACTCAGTGACTTTGGACTGCTTACCAAAACCTGTGGATGCAACCGTTAAAATCTGTTTATTTTCATCTGCAACAATCATAGAGACCATTGCGTCATTTTCTTTAAGCTTGATTCCACGAACACCTCGAGCACCACGCCCCATGACCCTGACATCTTCATTTGAAAACCGGATAACTTTTCCGAACCTTGAAAAGAGCATAACATCCTCTTCCTCAGTCAATGCAACACCAACTAACGCATCACCTGCATCAAGATTAATCGCTATTATCCCTGACTGTCTAGGTCTAGAGAAGTCAGCCAACGCAACTCGCTTAATCGTCCCTTGACGTGTTGCCATCACTACAGATTTCTCTTGATCAAATGAAGCAATTGGAAGCACTGCGGTAATAACCTCACCTTCTTCCAGTGGCAAATAGTTGACAATCGGCTTACCTTTAGAAGCTCTGCTCACCATAGGAAGCTGATAAACTCTTAACCAGTACAGTCTGCCCTTATTCGAGAAACATAGAAGATAATCATGTCTAGATGCGATATACAAATACTTGACGTAATCCTCCTCTTTAACCACTGCTGAGGACTTACCAACACCACCACGTCTCTGCGCCTTGTAACTATCTAGTGCCTGGATCTTGGTGTAACCATGGCTCGATATGGTCACAACGACTGGCTCGTCAGGAATCAAGTCAAGATCATCAATGTCAACCTTGCTGTCTATAATTTCAGTACGGCGATCATCTTTAAACTGTTCAGCAATTTCTAATGACTCACTCCGAATAACCTGCATGAGCTTTTGGTAATCATTCAATATTTCCATTAGCTCTCTGATCAATGTAATAAGATCTTTGTACTCAACTAAAATCTTATCCTGCTCTAATCCTGTTAAACGGTGAAGTCGCATATCTAAAATGGCCTGGACCTGCTGTTCTGACAATTGATAAATATTTTTATCTGGGTCTAAACCTGTGCCTTGGTATAGAGTGAGAACCTGTCGCATTTCTTCATCTTCATACGGGAGCTTTAACTCACCTAGCTGCCAACTAGCCTCAGTAAGCTTCTCTCTAGCTTCTTGAGGTGTTTTTGATGAGCGAATCATCTCTACAACTTCATCAATGTTAATTAATGCAACTGCTAAGCCCTCTAATAAATGCGCTTTTGCTTTAGCCTTGTTTAAATCAAACTGTGTACGCCTTCTAACAACATCACGGCGGTGATCAATAAACGCTGTCAGAATATCTTTCAGACCTAAACATTTCGGCTGACCTTGATCAAGCACAACCATGTTAATACCAAAAACAGACTGAAGCTGCGTCATAGAATAAAGTTTATTCAGGATAACTTCAGCATTCTCACCTCGCCTCACCTCAATAACAATACGCATCCCATCTCTGTCAGACTCATCTCTAAAGGAGCTAATACCGTCTAACCGCTTCTCACGGACCAACCAACCTATCTTCTCAAGCAAGCGGGACTTATTGAGCATATAGGGAATCTCAGTCACCACAATCATCTCTTGGTTCTTATGAGTTTCAATTCCAGCCTTACCCTTCATGTATATTTTACCACGGCCTGTTTTATAGGCCTGCTCGATGCCTGCTCGACCGTTAATGATTGCACCTGTTGGGAAGTCAGGGCCTTTAATCACCTCAATGAGCTCTTCTATTGGTGTATCATGATCATCAACCATCTTAACGACTGCCTGCATTACATCATGCAGGTTGTGAGGTGGAATATTCGTTGCCATACCAACTGCGATACCTGTTGAACCATTAATCAACAGGTTAGGGATTTGCGTAGGAAGAACACTCGGCGCAAACTCCGTGTTATCATAGTTTGGTACAAAATCTACTGTTTCTTTATTAATATCCTTTAGAACTGCACGCGTAATTTTAGCCAACCTAACTTCGGTATAACGCATAGCAGCTGCACTATCGCCATCAATTGAACCAAAGTTACCTTGTCCATGAACCAACATATAACGTAATGAAAAAGGCTGAGCCATCCGCACTAATGCCTCATATACCGCAGAGTCACCATGTGGGTGATACTTACCAATCACATCACCTACAATCCTAGCAGATTTTTTAGTCGGTTTACTCCAGTCATTCCCTAACTCATACATTGCATAAAGAATTCTTCTTTGTACTGGCTTTAACCCATCCCGAGAATCAGGTAATGCTCGTGCAATTGCACTAATGGCATAATCTAAATACGCGTCCTTTACAACGGTTTCTAATGTACTATGACTTATCTCGCCGACTTTCATATCACTCATGTATCACCTTATATTTCTGCTCGAAGAGCACTCAATCTTTATTGGTGTTAATATAGCAAATAGCCAGTCAAATTACTACTTAAACTCTGACATTGACCCCCTACTTCCATTTCCTAATATAGCAGGTTAGTTATCATCAACTTAAGGGTAACACAGCCTACAATATCCAGACTCTTCTGTTGAATTACTCATCGATAACTCTTGGTTCATACTACTCAGGACCATGCCTCAATTGACGAACATAATCCCTAACTACGGGCTGGACCTGCAGACACGCACTCCTTTAATTACGCCTTTCCTTTCATTGGCGGTCTTTAGGGCCTCAGTATTACTATTAATGAAGGCTTCAGTATTAAAGTCCGGATTTTGCTGTCTTGCACTCAGTACATCCTGTTTTAACTGCTCTAACCCCTTCTTTTTATCGCCACCACCATCCACTCTAAGGGTTTCTTTATTTTCAGCCTTCTGAGATACTTTCTGACAAAAAATCGCATCACACCTATCATTATGTGCTATCAAGCCACCATTCTGCCCGATAAAGTCACTCAGGCTACCATCCGCCTCATTCATGCTGTCTATATCACCCTCTAACTGTAGCTGATCAGTGGTAACCTTTTCAAACTTATCAACGAACAACCGTTTTAAAACCTCATTACGATCAGCATGAGAAACTAACCCTTCATTAACACCTAGAAATTGTTTTGTGTCACCACCTAGCCTCTTAAGCAGAAGCACGTCTTCCTCCAAACGTTCCTGGCGCATTTCCGCAGTCTCCCCTAGAGCAATAGGCGCACCCAGTCCCGGCTCCCTGTCAATATTGTATATTTCACTTGCGTATTTCTTTATAAACGCTTTATCGTCAGCAGTCAGAGAAACGTCACCCGCTAGCCCCATATTCGCTCCCACTACTGCGCTACCCGCGCTTGGAAGCATAGACCCACCCCCCTCCCGCAGGGGAGCAGGAGCTGGGGGTGTATTGAATGTAGCTTGTTCTGGCTCTTTTGCCGGTGCTTTGCTATGAGAAAGCGGGCCCTTTAACGCTGGATAATCAAGCTCTAATGTCGTAGTTTTGTGATTTTCTGTAACTTGATTCTTCAGCTTCCCAAAGGCAGTATTATCCTTGATATCCAGTCCCACTACCTCTTCCTCAGCATCATGTAGCTTTTTGAGCAATTTTTGTCTCTTGCTATTTCTCTTTGCAAGTTTTTTAGGATCACTACGTGTTTCTGCAAGCTTCTTAGCACTACTCTCCTTATTATACTTTGCATTAAAAACATCATACTCAGATTGTGCTTTTAACAAACCCAACACTTGGGGTCCATATCCAGGTTGTTCTTTCAAAACCTCGGCAATATGCAGCGGAATAGCAGGATCTTTAATGCCATTTGCCCCAAGTGCATTTTTACCCCCTATCACCCTACCTGTTGGACGAATATACTTTTGGGCAAAGTTCAAGGCAAACTCAGGACCGTTCATTTTCTTGACAAAAGCTTGCGATTTATTTTGTGTATCCCACCCTGAGGTTTTACTATCCGCTACTACCTCCTTCAAAATATCAGAGGCTGCCTCAGTCATACATGAAAAAACCCAGGCTCTATCTTTAGCACTTTTACATCCCTGAGTGACCGTTAGACACAAAGAAGAAGCCAGTAAATTTGCATAAATCCCTGTCACCTGCAGACTATGCATATCAAACGCCATGCCCTCGCCTCCTTTCATAATGGGATATAGCACATCAAAAGCTTGGTTTTTCACTTGGGACTCCTCTGGAGTAGCTTTACGATAAGCTTCCGCAATATCTTCCAGCCGCTTAAAACCTGGGTGCCCCTGGTGCACCCCCCGAGAAACACCCCAACTTTTAGACGAATTTTTTGATTTAACTCCTTTCCCTTCATAGCCTTTATACGACCATGACGGGTGCGACGGTGACTCAAAAGATATAAATGTCGAATCATTTTCAGATGCCTCTAAAAGCTTAAGCGTCTTTTTTCCCTCGCTCCCACTCTTGGCAAACCCTCTCATCCGCAGCAAAAAAGCCCCTGTCCCATAACTTTTACCAAACCCTTGAGCATAGCTGTGCTTGCTATCAGCATAAGGATCTAGCGTCCGTGTATCAAACCATACTTGTTCAGGAGCAAAAGCAGATCTAGTTTTGTTTATACCGGTGAGATTTTTACCTACAGCTTCTCGAACCTCAGGTGGCCATAAGCTATCTCGTTTATCTTTCATCTCCTTAAAGGCAGTTTGCAACTCAGGATCAATCGGGGTGCCTTGTATTGTCTTTCCCTCCATGATTGCCTGCTCCATTTTTAAAATCGCTTCTTTATTCTTTTTTATATCCCCTCTAGCAGGGTGTGCGACTTTCATCATAATCCCAAACGTACCTAACAGGGAAAAGGTTACATTCTGAAGACCATTCTTACCTTTGCCACAAGCCCCTTCATAATTTAAGCGCGGATGGATCAATCCTTCTTTAAAACCCGAGTCAGCCTTTGCCTCCTGCTCTCTCGCTAAATCCGTTTCAATTGCTTGCAACAAATCAGCATGAACCTGCCCCCACGTTAATCCCTTTGATCCACTCTTTTCGGCAGTCGTTCTGATTTCTTGAATCATGTTATGCATAGCTACTATTGCCTGATCCTTGTCCTCAGGGTTAATAACCTTTGGCGCCTTATCACCAGAGAATATAATCCCCTCTTCAGCCCATTTAGCAATAGTTTCCAAATGAGCCGAAAAGGCAACATAATCCTTGCCAACACATTGGTTAATATAGTTTTTTACCGATAGATGCTTATCTTGCATTCCAACCCCCATAAAACTCAATTCTTATGTAGGCGAAGTCATGCATTTGGCAGATTTAATTGCACTACGGCAATCACCGCGCAAAAAAATACATTGTGTGGCATCAAGTTGAGAAAAAAGATTCTTAAATCTAAGGCTGATTGCTGATAACTAAACGAATAGTGGCAGTTGATAAAAGACACACGTGTTCAGCCCCTGCATTGGCGATAAGGCTGCAAGATTTCCTGCAGCACGATACCGTCATAGACCACTAAAAAGGGCTTTCCCAGGATCTTCCGTAATTCCCTTGTGGCTCGCTTCTCGCGTGCAAGTCTTTAGTGAGAGATGCAACTAAAGGATAGTTTATATGCAAAAGCTCATCTACGCACAGCCAATCAAACTGGTCTAGGCTTGCCAATCTATCACTAGCATACTCTATAGCAGATGGATTATTTTGAGTCGCGACCAGAACCACGACCTCATCATCCTGAAGTTCCTTAGCAGCATAACGCAAAAAGCTCCCCACCCTAGAAACAATCTTAATCATAAAGACTTCACTTTCTACTGTTAACCGCTTAAGGTCATTATTTATACTGCCACTTATCCAAGATAATGCTGACTCTAGCCAACCTAACTCCTGGAATAAAAATGAGAAGTAACTACCCTGCCTCTCAAAGTTAATGAACTCAACCACTAGCGCATCCTGTATTAGGTCAGTAGCACACTCTAGGTATGACAAGCCTCTCAATACTAGCCTTCTAACCAGAGAAATATCATCAAGATTTAAATAATAAGTACATCTCGGGTTATCAGCAATGACGTCGAACAAAAATTGATGGTCAGCTGTATACCAGTCATCTAAATACTCTAACACAAGCACGCACTTAGAAACGACCCGCCTGATAAACTCTGGATCATCATTCAACTGGTTGTCGAAATGTGTAATAAACGCTCCAGTTTGTGGAACCTTTGACTCAGCCTCAGTCTGCTCAGCAATCTCAAGGCAAAAGTCCCTATCTAATAATAGAGCAGGATTCGTATAATCCAGAGCAGCCGGATCAAACAGTACCGAAAATTTTAGAAAACCTTTGTCATACCTCAGTCTGTCAGATGCAAACATAAATGCGTCCGGAAACTGAGATACCGCAAGCTTCATAACGTCCTCATCATCCCTTAGTAGGAGAGGAACAAACTTAATATTGTGCCTAACACAATGTGACAGTGCTGCCACCACAATTGTCTTGTATTGTATTATCTCCTTAGGAAACGCAAACAGATGTGCTCTATAATTCTTGATATGAAATAATGCTAAATCAGGACCATGAGGAAGATTATACTGTGCTTTAAACTCACCGCCCTTGCCCTTCCAGTAAGGGTGCTTAGCATTGAGCGCCTTCATATACACGCCTCCATGAGCTAACTGCGCGCATTTATACAGCTCCCCCCCGACCGTAGGCTGCTTAAAGGGAAACAACTGAAAATGCAGTTGACTCGACCTTAAGAAGAGTTGATTAAAAGCCTTAGAAACCAACCTTAGCTTTGCTAACTCAAAATACCCATTATTTTTCACGAAATATAGAAGGATACTCTCAAGAAGCTCCTGGGGTAAAGTAGAGAGGCGATCGTATGCACCAACCGGCTCAAGACCACTGTATTCAACAACAACGTTTGGATTATTTCCTGCCATATTATTATACCTATTAATTGTTATTCTATGCCTGTTATTACAGTTCTATTTATTTTAACCAAGATGAAATGTACCATACATAACAGCCTACAGTCAACCGTATTTTTCACTCCTGTGCGAGCAGTCTCTACTAGACACCTATGAGTCATTGACATAGAATAAATAATACTGCTAACAAGGACTGTTTATACCGCCAAACTACCAAGAACTAGTCGCACTAGTGACTGATCCAAGCTGCACTATTGAAGAACTAGATTTATCAAACAAACAAATCACTGACGGGTGGATAAGACAATTTCTGAATGTATTAAAAGACGACAATCACTCCGTAAAACGAATCGATCTCAGAAATAACTACCTCACCAATACTGGGGCTTTTTACATTAGCTATATACTTCGAGCTGATTTAGATCCTCCAGAAATGGATCTGATTGAGCTTAATCTAGCAGACAACTATATAACAAACGAAACCTTATTAAACGAAATTGAATCTGCCCTAGTTCGGAACCAACAACTAGCTACCACCACTATTTCAGCGACCACCTCAATCCCCCCGACCCTCGCTTCCTCAACTCCTGCGACTCCACCAACGTCACTAACAGCAACGCCTCCCAGCACGCCTGTGACATCTGCCGATACGCCTTCGACACCTTCCGATACACCGCCTACACTTACTGGCACGCCTCCAACACCCCAAGGTACGCCTCCAACACCCCAAGGTACGCAGCCTACACTTACTGGGACTCCAGCCGCGCCAACTGACATTACGTCTACACTAGCTGTTGCTGCACCTACCGATACTTCATCACATGCTGCAAGAAGTACTACCTTAACCCTTTTGCAAAACGCTACAACTAGGACCTCAACACCTCAACAAACCAACATAACAACACAAGGAGGGTCTGCACTCACACCAACCAATCCCTCACAGTCTGGTGTTTCATCAGGAGCAGCAGGCATATCTACTTTAATGATTGGCTTAATTATTGGTGGTGTTGTTGTCGTCATAATGGCGGTTGTTATTTGGACGACAAAAACCTATAAACGGAGACAGAGACCCAGTAGAACAAACGTACTTCCTCCACAAAATACACCCTCAAGCGTGCGGATGGGTTTATCAGCACTTATGTCAAACGGCACGGCACCCTACGCCTTTCCAGACTTAGCAACAGAAGACGGTGATTACGACGGCCAGCCTTATGCAGTGTTTGGCACTGCAACTGGCACTATTTCACCCGGTGCTGCTGTAAACGATTATGTATATAATGAGGCTTGGGCAGGCTTTCCAGACGAGGCTGAAAACTACTATTCAATACCTGGTGAAGGCGGTGAAATTTATGCAGTTGTAGCAACCGCAAATTCAGCAGACTATGAACAACCCGTTCCACTACGGCAGCAGCCTCGGCATTATGATCGAGCAGTTGAGACCCGTCAACCACACCTCAGCACAGACTCCAATGGGTACGAAAGGCCTGTCCCCCTCAGCTTACAAAATGGTGAAGCTGGCATGGTATTTGGTTTTGACCACCAGCCGGGGTTATATGCGCTAGCCAGTAGTGAGATAGCTGAGCATGCACCTGCATCACCACTTTACGACGAAGCTGGTAGTGAGTCTGATTTTGAAGAAGCATTTTACGACGAGGCTAGCAATGAAGTCGGCTTTATGTCACCAGCAAGATTAGCCCCAGCATCACGTGCTTAAACTCCAGTCGATTTTCGCTTTTTTTCGAGCATAGCATATGTTATTATCCATTATATAGTTAAGGATGACCATCATGAAATCAGTTACCCTCACCAATCTTCACCGACCCACTAAATTACTACTCAAACTATCGACTATGCTCTTAATAAGTCTTAGTTATACTACTGGGGCCTCTGGGTTCTTTTCGGGTGCTGGTCTATACTATATCACCAGTAATGTTGATACGAAGTTTACTGATAACAATAATCCCAAATTAACTGAAAAAAAACACTATGCTGTTTCTGGGTTTGCACAAGGACTTAATATTGGATACAGCTACGCATTAAAAGATAAATACCACATAGGTGCATCACTTGAATATTTGTTAATCGATGCTGAGCAGCAGGCTACTAATGATAATACCACTGGTGAAACTCGAGATTTCCTTCTAACACTGCACCATGCTTTTTATCCAACCCTGACTTTCGGGTTTTCACCATCACAAAACACCTCACTGATCTTAAAAGCTGGTTATGGAAGCGAAAACTGGTCAAGCGATATGAAAGAGACGACCGGCAACCCCAATCATGTTAAAATTTCCAAACATGATGAAAGAGGCCGCATCGTTGGTGCAGAAATGCTCACAATGGTTCGAGATAAGGTACTGATTGGTCTTTCAGCAATGCACAGCACCA